>NZ_RCNY01000022.1:0-342643 GCF_004307635.1 Pseudomonas sp. Sample_22 | reverse complement strand
AACCTTTTTCCCCGGTGCCCGCACCCGCGCCCCGCCCATCGTCGCGTAAACAGCCACCTCTGATTTCACACGGTTGAGAAGACAGCTCTGGTTGTCCGCCGTGTCGTTTACGACTGCTCGATGGAAATTGCAATGTCCAGGTTTTCTGCTGACACACGCTTGAGCCCTGCCCAAGTGTCTTTTACCCCGAACGAATCCATGATTCGTTTCAGGCACGCCACCGCCATTCTGTGCGGGGCCTTGCTGACACCTTCGGTGCTGGCCGATGAACACCCAGGTCATACTGAAGAACTGAGCCCGACGGTCATCACCGCCATTGCCCCGAGTTCGCCGCTGACCATCGTCACCAATCCGAAAGACCCGCGGCAACCGGTGCCGGCCAGCGATGGTTCGGATTATCTGAAAACCATCCCGGGATTCGCCCAGGTGCGCAATGGCGGTACCAACGGCGATCCGGTGCTGCGGGGCATGTTCGGTTCGCGCCTGAACATTCTCACCAACGGCGGCATGATGCTTGGCGCTTGCCCAGGGCGGATGGACGCCCCCACCTCCTACATCTCACCGGAAACCTACGACAAGCTTACGGTCATCAAAGGCCCGCAGACCGTACTTTGGGGACCGGGGGCTTCGGCCGGCACCATCCTCTTCGATCGCGAACCGGAAAGCTTCGGCGAACTCGGCACGCGGGTTAACGCCAGTGTGCTGGCCGGCTCCAATGGCCGTTTCGATAAAGTGCTGGACGCCGCTGCTGGCGGGCCACTGGGCTACGTGCGGGTGATTGGCAACACCGCCCAGGCCGACGATTACAAGGACGGCAACAACGACACCGTCGCCTCGCGTTATGACAAATGGAACGGCGATGTCGCACTGGGCTGGACCCCGGACGCCGATACCCTGCTGGAGCTGACCGCAGGCAAGGGTGACGGCGAGGCCCGGTACGCCGGTCGCGGCATGGACGGTTCACAATTCAAGCGCGAAAGCCTGGGCCTGCGCTTCGAGAAATCCAACCTCAGCGACGTACTGGAAAAGCTCGAAGCCCAGGTCTATTACAACTACGCCGACCACGTGATGGACAACTACACCCTGCGCACGCCGTCCGGTACCGGGATGATGGCCGGGCCAATGGCGTCCAATGTCGACCGCCGGACCCTCGGCGCGCGAATCAAGGGCACCTGGCGCTGGGCCGATGTGCAGTTGATCAGTGGCATCGACGCGCAGACCAACGAACATCGCCAGCGCAGCGCCATGGGTGTCGACGCCTACAAGGACCTGCCCTACACCAAGGATGCCGACTTCCATAACTACGGGGTGTTCGGCGAATTGACCTGGTACGCCGCCGAGCGTGACCGATTGATCAGCGGTGCACGCCTGGACCGCGCTTCGGCCAAGGATTACCGGCAGACCACCGGTTCAGGAATGATGACCCGGCCGAACCCGACTGCCGATGACACCCGCGCGGACACCCTGCCCAGCGGTTTCATCCGCTACGAACACGACTTGGCCGACAGCCCGACCACGCTGTATGCGGGCCTGGGGCACACCCAGCGGTTCCCGGATTACTGGGAGCTGTTTTCACCCAAGTCCGGCCCCGCCGGTTCGGTGAATGCCTTCGACTCGATCAAACCGGAAAAGACCACCCAGCTCGACTTCGGCCTGCAATACAAGACCGAAGACCTCGAAGCCTGGGCTTCGGCTTATGTCGGTCAGGTGCACGACTACATCCTGTTCAACTACACCCCGACAATGATGGGCACGACCTCGCAAGCCGAGAACATCAACGCGCGGATCATGGGTGGCGAATTGGGCGCCGCCTACAACTTCACCGAACACTGGAAAGCCGATGCGACCCTGGCCTACGCCTGGGGCAAGAACAGCAGCGATGGCAGTGCATTGCCGCAAATGCCGCCGCTGGATGCGCGTTTTGGCCTGACCTACAGCGAAGACAACTGGAGCGCTGGCGCACTGTGGAGAGTGGTCGCCGCGCAAAACCGTATCGACCAGAACAAAGGCAACGTGGTTGGCAAGGACTTCGACAAGACGCCGGGCTTCGGCGTGTTCTCCCTCAACGGCGCCTATCGGATCAACAGCCACTGGAAGGTCAGCAGCGGCATCGACAACCTGTTCGGCAAGGCGTACGCCGAACACTTGAACCTGGCCGGCAACGCCGGTTTCGGCTACCCGGCCAATGACCCGCAAGCCATAAAGGAGCCGGGGCGCACGCTCTGGACCAAGGTGGACATGAGCTTTTGAATGCTTCGCGGGCAGCCCGCTCCCCTGTAGGAGCGAGGCTTGCCCGCGATCGGTTGCGCAGCAACCGCAAAACAAACAACTAAAAGATCCAGCCAAGCGGAGCACACGTGATGAAACAGCCCAAAGTGAATTTCTACAACCTGGCCTGGCGCTGGCATTTCTATGCCGGATTGTTCGTTGCGCCATTCATGGTAATGCTGGCGCTGACCGGCACGATTTATCTGTTCAAACCGCAGCTCGACTCGCTGATGTACAGCAGCCTGCTCAACGTCCCGGCCGGCCATCACACGATCCCGGCCGATGACTTGCTCAAACGCGTAAAGGACTCGTATCCACAAGCGACGATCAAGCAATACCTGCCACCGGTCAACGCCGAGCGCAGCGCCCAGTTTGTCGTGATCAAAGACGGCACCGAGCTGAATGTGTTCGTCGATCCGTACCATGGCGACATTCTTGGCGAACAGGACGCCAGGAAGAACCTGCAAGCCATTGCCCGGGCGATCCACGGCGAACTGATGATCGGTACCGTCGGTGACCGACTGGTGGAACTGGCTGCCGGGTGGGGCGTGGTGCTGGTGGTTTCCGGGGTGTTCTTGTGGTGGCCGCGCGGTCAGGCTGCGGGCATCTTGTGGCCGCGCCTCAGTAGTCGTGGCCGCGTGCTGTGGCGCGACTTGCACGCCGTCACCGGATTCTGGGGCGCATCCCTGTTGTTGGTGATGCTGCTGAGCGGCATGACCTGGACCGGGTTCTGGGGCCAACAATATGCGGCCGTGTGGAACGTGTTTCCGGCGGCGATGTGGGACGACGTACCGAAATCCGACGTCGAAGCGCGCAGCCTCAACAGTGCCACGCGCCAGACTGTCCCTTGGGCCATGGAAAACACACCGATGCCGATGTCCGGCGCTCACGCCGAACACATGGCCCACGGTGGTGCCCAGGCTGGCCCGGCGGCACCGACCATCAGCCTGCAGGACGTGCAGAACATCGCCACCCAAGGCAAGGTCGAGCCGGGTTACAGCATCACCTTGCCGACGACCGCCACCGGTGTTTTCACCATCGCGGTGTTCGCCGACGACCCGCGCAATGACGCCACGCTGCACGTCGACCAGTACACCGGCAAGGTCCTCGCCGATGTGCGCTACGAGCATTACGGCGCCGTCGCTCGCGCCACGGAAATCGGCGTGATGCTGCACGAAGGCAAGATGTTCGGTGTGGTCAACCAGATCATCGTGCTGCTGATCTGCCTGATGATCCTGCTCAGCGCCGTCAGCGGGGTGGTGATCTGGTGGAAGCGTCGCCCGCAAGGCAAGCTCGGTGTTCCGCCGCTGCGTCATGATCTGCCAAAGTGGAAAACCGCGATGGTCATCATGTTCGCATTGGCGGTGGCATTTCCGCTGGTGGGCGCTTCGCTGGTAGTGGTGTGGGTGCTCGATCGCCTGGTGCTGTCGCGCTTCATCCGGGAAACTGAAAGCGCCTCATCTTCATCGTGAGTCAGGCGAGATGCGCGGGAGCCTTGGCCCTGTAAACTGCCCGCGCGTCATCCTGGCAACTCAGGGTTACTTGCTGGCCTCATCGCGGGCAAGCCTGCTCCCACAGGGTCCATGTCTTACGCAATTTTTGTGATCGACATAACACCTGTGGGAGCTGGCTTGCCAGCGAAGGGTCCGTTCGCTTCACCTAAAGAGTCACTGCATGACTTCGCTGAACCTCACAAATATTTCCTGGTCTCCCCTTGGTCACGGCCATTGTCATCACCAGTTCCAGCTGCGTGATGCCTCGCTGCGCGTGGCCGCCGGTGAGTTTGTCGGGTTGATCGGCCCTAACGGCAGTGGCAAGACCAGCCTGTTGCGTTGTGCGTGGCGCTTCAGCAAACCGCAAAGCGGCGAGGTCGGGCTCGGCCATCACAACGTCTGGAAGCAATCCTCGCGCTGGTGCGCGCAACGCATCGCCGTGGTGCTGCAGGAGTTTCCCGATGCCTTCGGGCTGACCGTCGAAGAAGTCGTCGCCATGGGGCGCACGCCGCACAAAGGCCTGTTCGATGGCGACACTGTCGAGGATCGAAACCTCGCCCTCCACGCTCTGGAATCAGTTGGCCTCAAGGGCTTCGAAGACCATGCGTTTACCACCCTGTCCGGCGGTGAAAAGCAGCGGGTGATCCTGGCCCGTGCGTTGGCCCAGCAACCGCAACTGCTGATCCTCGACGAGCCGACCAATCACCTTGATCCGCGCTATCAGCTGGAGCTGTTGCAGTTGGTCAAGCGCTTGAAGATCGGCACCCTGGCGAGCATCCATGACCTGAATCTGGCCGCGGCGTTCTGCGATCGGCTGTACGTGATCGATCACGGCCGCATCGTCGCTTGCGGCACACCGAAAGAAGTCCTCAACGCCGCGTTGTTGCGTAACGTGTTCGGCGTCGAAGCGTTGATCGATGAACATCCCTTGCACGGCTACCCCCGTATTACCTGGATAACCCAACCATGAATCTGCTGCGTTCCAGTCTTTCCCTCGCGGTGTTGCTGGGCAGCGCCCAGGCGTATGCCGAGCCCACGCATTACCCGTTGACGGTGCAGAGCTGCAATCGTCAAGTGACCTTCCAGCAGGCGCCGAAACACGCGGTCAGCCACGACATCAACATGACCCAAATGATGCTCGCCCTTGGCCTCAAGCCACAGATGGTCGGGTACAGCGGCGTCAGTGGCTGGAAAGCGGTGACGCCACAGATGCAGAGCATCCTCGACGGCTTGCCGGAGCTGGCGGCCAAGTACCCGTCGGTGGAAACCCTGCTCAACGCCAATGTCGATTTCTTCTTCGCCGGTTGGGATTACGGCATGCGTGTCGGCGGTGACCTCACTCCACAGACCCTGCAACCGTTGGGCATCAATGTCTACGAACTGACCGAGTCCTGCGCATTCGTGATGAAGCGTCCACCGGCCAGCCTCGAAGACACATACAACGACCTGCGCAACCTCGGCAGGATTTTCGACGTGCAGGATCGCGCCGATGCCGTGATCAGTGAAATGCAGGCGCAAGTCAGCAGGATTCGCAAAGGTCTGCCCGCCGATAAGCCCAGGGTCTTTCTCTATGACAGCGGTGAAGACCGGGCCATGACGTCCGGTCGCCTGGGCATGCCGCAAGCGCTGATCGATGCCGCCGGCGGGCAAAACATTCTCGCCGATGTCGACGCGAGCTGGACCCGGGTCAACTGGGAGAACGTGGTTGAGCGCAACCCGCAGGTGATCGTGATCGTCGACTATGGCGAAGTCACCGCCGAACAGAAGATTGAATTCCTGCGCAGCAACAAGGCGCTGCAATCGGTGGACGCGATCAAGCACCAACGCTTCATCGTCATTCCCTACGTGCAGGCCACTCCGGGGATCGACAACGTCCTGGCGGTGGAAACCCTGGCCAAGGGTTTGCACGGCGCATGATCAATCGTCGCTACGCCTTGTTGCTGATGGCCCTTGGCGCGCTGCTGCTGGTGTCGTGCGTGGTATCGCTGGGATTCGGCCCGGCGCGGGTGCCGGTGGACGTAGTCTGGCGGATTCTCCTGCACAAGTTGTTCGGCGTTGGTGTGCAGGAGTGGAGCGCCGGGCAGGCACATATCGTCTGGCTGATCCGCGTACCGCGCATGTTGCTCGGTGCGCTGGTCGGCGCCGGGTTGGCGCTGGTCGGCGCGGTGCTGCAAGCGGCGACCCGCAATCCGCTGGCCGATCCGCATCTGCTGGGAGTCACCTCCGGCGCAACCCTGGGCGCGGTGATCGTGATGTTGCATGTCGGTGAAATCGTTGGCTTGCTGACCTTGCCGATTGCAGCATTCATCGGTGCATTGTTGAGCATGCTGGTGGTGCTGATGATCGCCAGCCGCCACGGTCGACTCGAAAGTGAACGCCTGCTGCTGTGCGGCGTGGCGGTGTCGTTCGTGATGATGGCGGTGGCCAACTTGCTGCTGTTCATGGGCGACCATCGCGCCAGTTCGGCGGTGATGTTCTGGATGCTCGGTGGTCTCGGGCTGGCGCGCTGGGAATTGCTCGCGGTGCCCGCCGCCAGCGTGTTGATTGGGTTGGTGCTGCTGCTGGGCATGGCTCGACCGCTCAATGCGTTGATGGCCGGCGAGCAGACTGCCGTGACGCTGGGATTGAATGCGCGATCCGAGAGGTTGCGAGTGTTCGTGATCGCTTCGCTGATGACCGGGGTGCTGGTGTCTATCAGCGGCTCCATTGGTTTTGTCGGGTTGATGGTGCCGCATATTGCGCGGCGACTGGTCGGCGCGGAACACCGTAGATTGCTGCCGGTGTGCGTACTGCTCGGCAGCGTGTTTCTGGTATGGGTCGACGTCGCCGCCCGGACGCTGATCGCGCCCGAAGACTTGCCCATCGGCGTGGCCACCGCCGCGATTGGCGGCTTGTTTTTCATCGGTTTGATGCGACGTCGTTAACATCATGTTTAATTAAAACAAACTAAAAACCACATGGAGGTCTGGAAAAGTCTCGTATTGAGTTGGCACTTAACAAATCCATGACCACGCTCATACTCCGCTCCAGCAAGTTACATAATAAAAAACTTGCGCACATTAATGACGATTATTCCTACACCTTAACCGTCATAATTCTTACAGGAGCGGAAAGAGGTAACCATGTTAAAAAAACTCATCATAGCCATCGCACTTGTTTCAACGCCTGCATGGGCAGCCAAGCCACCCTTTACTGGCGTTGACTACAGCGGCCGATACCAATGTACCGGAATGGACAGTCATATCGGCCCGTTTGAAGGGGTTGTCGACATGAAACTCAATGCCGAACAAAGTACCGGCGAACATGGCGCCTACGGTTTTACCCTGACATTGCCCGACAACTCGCGGTATGACGGGTTTGCCGCCGCCAACTTGAATTCCCTGGCGATTTACTTTGCCCATACCGACCCGTCGCTCAAGGACTACGGTGTCGGGATAGCGAACATCGCGTCCACGCCTGACGGGAAAACTTCATTCACCAAGTACTACTACGGCCCGGAGTACGAAGGTGGCGGACATGGTTTTGAAACCTGCATCAAAAGCTGACACTCGTCGCTTACAAAACTGATACCCACTGTTGAATCCTGCTCGCGGTGGCGATCTTTCAGCCAGCGCAGATGTTGTCTGATCTACCGCTATCGCGAGCAGGCTCGCGCCTACAGTTCGATCGGCACGGCTCGCCCCAATCTGGCGCGGCCACCTGCACCAGCGCGCCAACAGCGTTCTCTCATGGTGCATCCCGCCAACGCTCAATCGCTCTAAACCGACATTTTCCTACCTTTGCCCGACCGGGCACAGCCCTTGCTAAAGACCCTTCAGTAGTCCGCATCTGCCACCCAAGAAAATTCATAAGTTCATGGAGATCGCACAATGAAGCGTCGCAGTTTGATCAAGGCTTTCACACTTTCGGCAAGCATTGCCGCGATGGGCATGACCTGGACCGTCCAGGCTGCCGAGACCATCAAGGTCGGTATTCTGCATTCGTTGTCCGGCACCATGGCGATCTCCGAAACGTCGCTCAAAGACATGGCGCTGATGACCATCGACGAGATCAATGCCAAGGGCGGCGTGAACGGCAAGATGCTGGAGCCGGTGGTCGTGGACCCTGCGTCCAACTGGCCGCTGTTCGCCGAAAAGGGCCGCCAGCTGCTGACCCAGGACAAGGTCGCCGTGGTGTTCGGTTGCTGGACTTCGGTGTCACGCAAATCGGTACTGCCGGTGTTCGAAGAGCTCAATGGCCTGCTGTTCTATCCGGTTCAGTACGAAGGCGAAGAGATGTCGCCGAACGTGTTCTACACCGGCGCCGCGCCGAACCAGCAAGCGATCCCCGCCGTTGAATATTTGATGAGTGAAGAAGGCGGCAGCGCCAAGCGATACTTCCTGCTCGGCACTGACTACGTCTACCCGCGCACCACCAACAAAATCCTGCGTTCGTTCCTGCACTCCAAAGGTGTGGCCGACAAGGACATCGAAGAGGTCTACACGCCGTTCGGTCACAGCGACTATCAAACCATCGTCGCCAACATCAAGAAGTTCTCGGCCGGCGGCAAGACGGCGGTCATCTCCACCGTCAACGGTGACTCCAACGTGCCGTTCTACAAAGAATTGGCCAACCAGGGGCTCAAAGCCACCGACGTTCCAGTCGTGGCGTTCTCGGTGGGCGAAGAAGAACTGCGCGGCATCGACACCAAACCGCTGGTGGGCAACCTCGCGGCGTGGAACTACTTCGAATCGGTGGAGAACCCGGCGAACAAGAAATTCGTTGCCGACTGGAAAGCCTACGCCAAGAAACACAACCTGCCAGGCGCTGACAAAGCCGTGACCAACGACCCGATGGAGGCCACTTACGTCGGCATCCACATGTGGGCGCAGGCCGCTGAAAAAGCCAAATCCACCGACGTCGACAAAGTCCGTGAAGCCCTCGGCGGCCAGACCTTCGCCGCACCGTCCGGCTACACCCTGACCATGGACAAGACCAACCACCACCTGCACAAGCCGGTGATGATCGGCGAGATCCAGGCCGACGGTCAGTTCAACGTCGTATGGCAGACCGAAGGCCCGATCCGCGCCCAGCCGTGGAGCCCGTTCATTCCGGGCAACGACAAGAAGCCGGAGTATGCGGTGAAGAGCAACTGAGTTATCCCGCTCAACCTGATCGTTCCCACGCTCTGCGTGGGAATGCCTCAACGGACGCTCTGCGTCCGCTTCAGGGACGCGGAGCGTCCCGGGCTGCATTCCCACGCGGAGCGTGGGAACGATCAAAACCAACCCCCAGTGGGAGCGGTTTTTGTGGCGAGGGAGCTTGCTCCCGTTGGACTGCGCAGCAGTCCTTTTTTGGGGCCGCTTCGCGTCCCAGCGGGAGCAAGCTCCCTCGCCACAAGAGCCAGCCTTCACATTAGTCCGAGCAAGGCGACTCTCTATGCCCACTGCCCTCTACCGCTTTCTCCTCGCCCTCGCGTTGTTGCTGCCGATGGCCACTCACGCCGGCGACGCCGAAGACTTCGTCGCCGCCAATCCCGTGCAGCAAGCCAAGTTGCTCGAAGCATGGGCCGCGCAGCCCGATCCGGTCCGCGTCGAGCTGATCAATGCCCTGCAACAAGGTGTATTGACCGTCGACGGCCAACCGAAAACCTTGCGCCTGAACAATCGCTTGCGGGGGTTGATCGACACCGCCCTGGCCAGCCATCAGTTGCTCGCCGCCGACGCCAGACTGCGTCTGGCCGCTGCACAGCAACTACAGAAAAGCGCCAAACCGGCGCAGTTGAAATTCCTCGACCAGCAGCTTGCTGGCGAACAGGACGAAAGCGTCCATGCCGCACTGAGCCTTGCCCTGGCCAACCTGCAATTGGTCGATGCCGACCCGGCTGTGCGGCTGGCCGCTGTGCGCCTGCTCGGTGAAACCGGTGACCCGCTGGCCCGCACCCGGCTCGAAGGCTTGCTCGATCCCGCCGTTGAAACCGATGCCACTGTACGCACAGCGGCCGAAACCAGCCTGGCCCAGGTCAAACGCAAACTGCTGATCGGCGAGCTTGTGGGCCAGGCCTTCAGCGGCATGTCGCTGGGTTCGATTCTGCTGCTCGCGGCGTTGGGCCTGGCGATCACCTTCGGCCTGCTCGGCGTGATCAACATGGCCCACGGCGAAATGCTGATGCTCGGTGCCTACTCGACCTACGTCGTGCAATTGATGTTCCAGCGCTACGCGCCGCAGGCCATTGAGTTCTATCCACTGATAGCCTTGCCCGTGGCCTTTTTTGTCACCGCCGCCATCGGCATGGCGCTGGAGCGTACGGTGATTCGCCACCTCTATGGCCGCCCACTGGAGACCCTGCTCGCCACCTGGGGCATCAGCCTGATGCTGATTCAACTGGTGCGTCTGGTGTTCGGCGCGCAGAACGTTGAAGTGGCCAACCCCGCATGGCTGTCGGGCGGCATTCAAGTGCTGCCCAATCTGGTTCTACCGTACAACCGCATCGTCATCATCGCGTTCGCCCTGTTTGTGGTGGTGCTGACCTGGCTGCTGCTGAACAAGACACGCCTGGGCCTGAACGTGCGCGCCGTCACCCAGAACCGCAACATGGCGGCCTGTTGCGGCGTGCCCACCGGACGCGTGGACATGCTCGCCTTCGGCCTCGGTTCGGGCATTGCCGGTCTGGGTGGCGTTGCGCTGAGCCAGATCGGCAACGTCGGCCCGGATCTGGGCCAGAGCTACATCATCGACTCGTTCCTGGTGGTGGTGCTCGGCGGCGTCGGGCAATTGGCCGGCAGCGTGTTCGCCGCGTTTGGCCTGGGGATCGCCAACAAGATTCTCGAACCGCAGATCGGCGCCGTGCTCGGCAAGATCCTCATCCTCGCGCTGATCATTCTGTTCATCCAGAAACGTCCGCAAGGTCTCTTTGCACTGAAAGGACGGGTGATCGACTGATGAACCAGCCTCTGATTGTCACGGCTACCCAAAAGGCCGGCCCGAAAGTCACGATCGCTGTCGGCGCGGTGATCCTCGCCCTGCTGCTGGCATTGCCGCTGCTGTCGTTGCTACCGGTGGACAGCACGTTGCATGTATCCGCCTACACGCTGACGCTGGTGGGCAAGATACTCTGCTACGCCATCGTTGCCCTGGCGCTGGACCTGGTCTGGGGTTACGCCGGCCTGCTGTCCCTGGGCCATGGTCTGTTCTTCGCCCTCGGCGGTTACGCGATGGGCATGTACCTGATGCGCCAGGCCTCGGGAGATGGCTTGCCGGCGTTCATGACGTTCCTGTCGTGGACCGAGCTGCCGTGGTTCTGGACCGGCACCAGCAGCTTTCTCTGGACCCTGTGCCTGGTCGTTCTGGCGCCGGGGTTGCTGGCTCTGGTATTCGGCTTCTTCGCCTTCCGTTCGCGGATCAAGGGCGTGTATTTCTCGATCATGACCCAGGCCCTGACCTTCGCCGGGATGCTGCTGTTTTTCCGCAACGAAACCGGCTTCGGTGGCAACAACGGCTTCACCAACTTCCGCACGATTCTCGGCTTCGGCATTACTGAACCCGGCACCCGCGCCGTGCTGTTTTTCGCCACGGTGCTGTTGCTGGTGGCGAGCCTGTACATCGGCTGGCGGCTGGCGCAAAGCAAGTTCGGCCGAGTGCTGACCGCGCTGCGCGATGCGGAGAATCGCTTGATGTTCTGTGGCTACGATCCGCGTGGTTTCAAGTTGTTCGTGTGGGTGTTGAGCGCTGTGCTATGCGGTTTGGCCGGCGCGTTGTATGTGCCGCAAGTCGGCATCATCAACCCGAGTGAAATGTCGCCGACCAACTCGATTGAAGCGGCGGTGTGGGTGGCCCTCGGCGGTCGTGGCACCTTGATCGGTCCGTTGCTCGGTGCCGGCGTGGTCAACGGCATGAAGAGCTGGTTCACCGTGGCGTTCCCCGAGTATTGGCTGTTCTTCCTCGGTGCGCTGTTCATTGTCGTGACCTTGTATTTGCCCAAAGGCGTGATCGGTTTGCTGAAAAAGAGAGGTGAGCAATGAGAGTCACTGCGACGGCGCAATTCATGCTCGAACCCGCGTTCTTCCCCGTGGAGCCCAACAAGGACGCCGGCACCAGCCGCGACACCATCGGCCTTGGTCAACGCGCCGGCAAGGGCCTGAACACCCGCCACGGCACCATCCTGACCCTGGAAGACATCAGCGTCAGCTTCGATGGCTTCAAGGCCCTGAACGATCTGAACCTGTACATCGGCGTCGGCGAACTGCGCTGCATCATCGGCCCAAACGGCGCGGGCAAGACCACGTTGATGGACGTGATCACCGGCAAGACCAGGCCCAGCCACGGCAAGGCCTGGTTTGGCGAAACCCTGGACCTGACACAGATGAGCGAAGTGCAGATCGCCCAGGCCGGTATCGGTCGCAAGTTCCAGAAGCCCACAGTGTTCGAGGCCCTGAGCGTTTTTGAGAATCTGGAGCTGGCGCAGAAAACCGACAAGTCGGTGTGGGCCAGCCTGCGGGCGCGGCTCAATGGTGAGCAAAAGGATCGCATCGCCGAAGTGCTCGATACCATTCGCCTGACCGCGTCGGTCAATCGCCCCGCCGGGTTGCTGTCACACGGGCAAAAGCAGTTTCTGGAGATCGGCATGTTGCTGATGCAGGACCCACAACTGCTGCTGCTCGACGAACCGGTCGCGGGCATGACCGACGCCGAAACCGAATTCACCGCCGAGCTGTTCAAGACCCTGGCCGGCAAGCATTCGCTGATGGTGGTGGAACACGATATGGGCTTCGTCGGCTCGATTGCCGACCACGTCACCGTGTTGCATCAGGGCAGCGTGTTGGCCGAAGGGTCGCTTGCGCAGGTGCAGGACAACGAGCGGGTGATCGAGGTCTACCTCGGTCGCTGATTTTGCGAATTGATCGTTCCCATGCTCCGCGTGGGAATGCCGCCTGGGACGCTCCGCGTCCCGCTGACAATGCAGGGCTCAAGTCCTGCGCATGGTGACGCTGAGCGTCACGGAATGCATTCCCACGCAGAGCGTGGGAACGATCACGGGGAGAACATGGACATGCTACAAGTCGACAAGCTGCACCAATATTATGGCGGTAGCCACATCCTGCGCGGCCTGACGTTTGAGGTGAAGGTCGGTGAAGTCACCTGCCTGCTCGGGCGTAACGGCGTGGGCAAGACCACGTTGCTCAAATGCCTGATGGGGCTGCTGCCGGCCAAGGAAGGTGCGGTCAATTGGGAAGGTAAACCGATCACCGCCTTCAAGCCGCACCAACGGGTGCACGCCGGCATCGCCTACGTGCCGCAAGGCCGGGAAATCTTCGGCCGCCTGACCGTGGAAGAAAACCTGCTGATGGGTCTTTCACGCTTTCCAGGCAGTGAAGCGAAAGAAGTCCCGGCGTTCATCTACGAATTGTTCCCGGTGCTGCTGCAGATGAAGCAACGCCGCGGTGGCGACCTTTCCGGTGGTCAGCAACAGCAACTGGCCATTGGTCGCGCACTGGCCAGCCGCCCACGCCTGCTGATCCTCGATGAGCCCACCGAAGGCATCCAGCCCTCGGTAATCAAGGAGATCGGCGCAGTGATCAAGAAACTCGCTGCCCGTGGCGACATGGCCATTCTGCTGGTGGAGCAGTTCTACGATTTCGCCGCCGAACTGGCCGATCAATACCTGGTGATGTCCCGGGGCGAAATCGTGCAACAGGGTCGCGGCGAGAACATGGAAGCGGAAGGCGTGCGCGGACTGGTCACGATCTGAGTCATTCCAAGCACCAATTTGTCGCACTCCTCGTTGCGCCGCGCCCCTTGCTGGTGCGCGGCGCGCCTTAACAATCCTGCTCTTGCGGATAAATACCTGCGGCACAGCCTTTGCAACCCTGCTGTCGAACTCCCGAAAAGCATTGACCATGACTCTTCCCGCATCCGGCATTTCGTTTACCCCCAGTTGGCATGCCGAGCTGGAACTGGGCTACGCCCGGTTCAACGACGCCACGCGCCCGGTCCAGCGCCGGCACAAAGGCCCGCTGCGGGTGCAAAAACACCTGTATGCCGAAGGTCCCGAAGTCTGCCAGCACATCATCGTCCACCCGCCGGGCGGGATTGCCGGCGGTGATCGCCTGAACATTTCGGCCGATGTCGGTTCCCGCGCCTGGGCGCAAATCACCAGTCCCGGGGCAGCCAAGTGGTATCGCGCGGCAGGCCCTGCCTATCAGCGGCTGGACTTGAAAGTAGCCGCCGGTGCGACACTGGAATGGCTGCCCCAGGAAACGATCATTTTCAGTGCAGCGCAGGCCGAGCTCAGCACCTCTGTCGAGCTTGAAGGCGATGCCCGTCTGTTCTACTGGGATGTGGTGGCCCTGGGCCGTCCGGCCAGCGGTGAGCGTTTCGACCTCGGGCACTTTCAGGCGCAACTCGAGATCCGTCGCGACGGCCAGTTGCTCTGGCATGAACGCCAGCGCATTGTCGGCAATGACGGTCTGCTCGATTCGCCGATCGGGCTGGATGGGCAACCGGTGTTCGGCACCTTGTTGGTGACTGGCGAGATAGATAGTGAGTTGCTGGAGAAATGCCGCTCGCTGCCCAACGAAGTGCGCGGGGACCTGACCCAGTTGCCCGGGTTGCTGGTGGCTCGATGCCTGGCCAGTGAGGCATTGCTGGCACGGGGCTGGCTGATTGAATTGTGGAAGTTGCTGCGCCCAGCCCTTTTGGATCGCGAAGCCATGCCACCACGCATCTGGAACACCTGAACACCGAACCCTGTGGGAGCTGGCTTGCCAGCGATGCTTTTGGCGGCATCGAGGTCCCCATCGCTGGCAAGCCAGCTCCCACAGGGTTCGTGTTTACATGCCCGAATACCTTTTAATCTGCCCTGATGGATTGCACCAATGGACCTGACCCCACGTGAAAAAGACAAGCTGCTGATCTTCACCGCCGGCCTCGTCGCCGAGCGGCGTTTGGCGCGCGGTGTGAAACTCAATTACCCGGAAGCCATGGCCTACATTTCCGCGGCGCTGCTCGAAGGCGCGCGCGATGGTCGAACCGTGGCCGAACTGATGCACTTGGGCACCACCTTGCTCAGCCGCGAACAAGTAATGGAGGGTATCCCGGAGATGATTGCGGAGATCCAGGTCGAAGCGACGTTCCCCGATGGCACCAAACTGGTCACCGTCCACCAACCGATCGCCTGAGGTCCCGCCATGACTTACCACATCCGCGATGCCGTGCATGCCGATCTTGCGGCGATCCGCGATATTTACAACGACGCCGTGCTCAACACCACCGCGATCTGGAACGAACATGTCGTGGACCTCGACAACCGTCAGGCCTGGTTCCACGCCCGACAGGCGCAGGCGTATCCGATCCTGGTAATCGTCGATATGGACGACGCCGTACTGGGCTACGCTTCTTTCGGCGACTGGCGCCCATTCGACGGCTTCCGCCACACCGTCGAGCACTCGGTCTACGTACGCAGCGATCAACGCGGCAATGGCCTGGGGCCGCAACTCATGGACGTGCTGGTAGCGCGCGCCCGAGGTTGCGGCAAACACGTCATGGTCGCGGCCATCGAAAGTGGCAACACCGCCTCGATCCGCTTGCATGAGCGCATCGGTTTCGTCACCACCGGGCAGATGCCACAAGTGGGTACCAAATTCGGGCGCTGGCTGGACCTGACCTTCATGCAACTGACCCTCAATCCTGGCGCACAGCCACCTGCCGCCCACAAGGAGTGATCGCTCATGAATCCCGCCCAACTGCGACGCGTCAATGTAGAAAGCTTTGCGCACTACCGTCAGGGCCTGATTGATCTGCTGCTCGATGCCGTCGGCTATGGCGCCAGTGTCGGCTTCATGGCCGACCTTGATGCCACGCAGGCCCACGCCTATTTCGATGAGGTTCAGGACAATCTCAACAAAGGCAATTTGTTGCTGTGGGTGGTGGTCAAGGACGAACAGGTGCAAGCCAGCGTGCAACTGGGCCTGTGCCGCAAAGCCAATGGCCTGAACCGCGCCGAAGTGCAGAAATTGCTGGTGCGCGAACATGCGCGACGTCGTGGCCTGGGCCAACAGTTGATGACCGCATTGGAACAGGCCGCCTTGCAACACAAGCGCGGCATGCTCTACCTCGACACTGAAGCCGGCTCGCCCGCTGAGGATTTCTACAAAGCCCTGGGCTACACCCGCGCCGGGGAAATCCCCGATTACGCCTGCGACCCGAGCGGCCGTTACAAGCCCACCGCCCTCTACTACAAGATTCTCCAAGGAGCCCATTGATGATTCCCGGTGAATACCAGATCCAGCCCGGCGACATCGAACTCAACGCCGGTCGCCGCACCATCAGCCTGACCGTGGCCAACAGTGGCGACCGGCCGATCCAGGTCGGTTCGCATTACCACTTTTTCGAAACCAACGACGCGTTGACCTTCGACCGCACCGCCAGCCGCGGCATGCGCCTGAACATCCCCGCCGGCACTGCCGTGCGCTTTGAACCGGGGCAGAGTCGCGACGTCGAGTTGGTGGATCTGGCGGGGCATCGTCGGGTGTTCGGGTTTGCCGGCAGGGTCATGGGCAATCTCGACTGAAATGTTCCCCTGTGGCGAGGGAGTTTGCTCCCGCTCGAGTGCGAAGCGCTCGCTAATCAGAAACATGGGGTGTACCTGACGATATCCGATTGCAGGTTTCACGGCTGTTGCGCAGCCCAACGGGAGCAAGCTCCCTCGCCACAATGGATCGCAGGTTGACACCCATCATTTACAAGGCAAGCGCATGAAAATCTCAAGACAAGCCTACGCCGACATGTTCGGCCCCACCGTCGGCGACAAGGTGCGCCTGGCCGACACCGAACTGTGGATCGAAGTGGAAAAAGACTTCACCACTTATGGCGAAGAAGTGAAGTTCGGCGGCGGCAAGGTGATCCGCGATGGTCAGGGCCAGAGCCAATTGCTGGCCGCCGAAGTGGTCGACACGTTGATCACCAATGCGCTGATCATCGATCACTGGGGCATCGTCAAAGCTGACGTCGGCCTCAAGGACGGGCGCATCGCCGGCATCGGCAAGGCCGGCAATCCGGACGTGCAACCGGACGTGACCATTGCCATCGGGGCCAGCACCGAAGTCATCGCGGGCGAAGGCATGATCCTCACCGCCGGCGGCATCGACACCCATATCCACTTCATCTGCCCGCAGCAGATCGAAGAGGCGCTGATGAGCGGCGTCACCACCATGATCGGCGGCGGCACCGGTCCGGCCACCGGCACCAACGCCACCACCTGCACCTCCGGGCCATGGCACCTGGCGCGCATGCTCCAGGCCGCCGATGCGTTCCCGATGAACATCGGCCTCACCGGCAAAGGCAACGCCAGCTTGCCGGAGCCGTTGATCGAGCAGGTCAAGGCCGGCGCCATCGGCCTCAAGTTGCATGAAGACTGGGGCACCACCCCGGCAAGCATCGACAACTGCCTGAGCGTCGCCGATCAGTTCGACGTGCAGGTGGCGATCCACACCGACACCCTCAACGAATCAGGCTTCGTCGAAACCACCCTCGCCGCTTTCAAGGGCCGCACCATCCACACCTATCACACCGAAGGTGCCGGTGGCGGTCACGCACCGGACATCATCAAGGCCTGCGGCTTCGCCAACGTGCTACCGAGTTCGACCAACCCGACCCGACCGTTCACCCGTAACACCATCGACGAACACCTCGACATGCTGATGGTCTGCCATCACCTTGACCCGAGCATTGCCGAAGACGTGGCCTTCGCTGAAAGCCGCATTCGCCGCGAGACCATTGCTGCCGAAGACATCCTCCACGACCTCGGTGCGTTCTCGATGATCAGCTCCGACAGCCAGGCCATGGGTCGTGTCGGCGAAGTCATCACGCGCACCTGGCAGACCGCCGACAAGATGAAAAAACAGCGCGGGCCGCTGGCGGGTGACGGCACAGGCAACGACAACTTCCGCGCCAAACGCTACATCGCCAAGTACACCATCAACCCGGCGATCACCCACGGCATCAGTCACGAAGTGGGCTCGGTGGAAGTGGGCAAATGGGCCGACCTGGTGCTTTGGCGCCCGGCATTCTTCGGCGTCAAACCGACGCTGATCCTCAAGGGTGGTGCCATTGCGGCCAGCCTGATGGGCGACGCCAACGCTTCAATTCCGACGCCGCAACCGGTGCACTACCGCCCGATGTTCGCCAGCTTCGGCGGCTCATTGCATGCCACCAGCATGACCTTCATCAGCCAGGCGGCACATGACGCCGGATTGCCCGAAGTCCTGGGATTGAAGAAGAAAATCGCCGTGGTCAAAGGCTGTCGCGACGTGCAGAAAACCGACCTGATCCACAACGACTACTTGCCGAACATCGACGTCGATCCGCAGACCTATCAGGTCAAGGCTGACGGCGAGTTGTTGTGGTGTGAGCCGGCGGATGTGTTGCCGATGGCGCAGCGCTATTTCCTCTTCTGAACATTCAAGGCAAGAAAAAACCCTGAGTGCGCGATCACTCAGGGTTTTAATGGCATCTATGGATGCGCTGGTTGCGCCTTCACATCGAAGAACAGAACCGTGTCAGTCAGTGGTCTCGAGCGTAAAGGCAGGCGGTTCAACCCGGCGCAGTTTTGCCCGGTCCATGGCTTGCTGAGTCAATTGCTTGAGGAGGGTTTCGCGCTCGTCCCTGATCAGGTCAAGCTCTGCGGCAAACACTTCATCGGTCACGACTTTCCCCGGCTCGAAGGCGCTTTCAGGTTTACCCAGTTCAGCGGCCAGCACCCTGATGTCTTCCTTCAGCTTCTCTCTTTCCTTGAGCGTCAGGTCCGAACCGGCGGCACGATCATCCAGAGCGACTTTGAACTCGGTCGTCGCTTCCGTCTTGCGATCAAAGACCCTGAACCGTGCGCGATTCGAGCGCTGCACATAGGTCCGCCAAAACGGCTGCTCGGCAATCGAATCACGCAGCAGATCGCCCTCCTCCAGCCCCAGGACCCGCTGGTAGGCGTCCTCGATCATTTCACTGGTAACGCCTGCGATCTGGCGAAACTGCATACCGCGCGCCTGCCAGGGCAGGTTAAGGCGCTCCGCCAGGTCCGTCATGAAGGCGAGATGGACCTCGACCTCATCGATGGTTCCGGTCACATTGCCTTCCTCATCGATGCGTCGAAATCGCTCGCCCGCGGCTTCGCGGTCGATGATATGACGACGGGCGATTCGCTCGATTTCATCCAGGCGGCTCTTGCCCCGGGCCAATTCGACCAACTGCGTTTCGATCAAACTGGCGTTGCCCAGTTCGAGGGCTTCCTGGACCAGCACATCGACCCCCAGAACATTGAACAGCTGGGTCGCGCCATCCACGCATTGGGTGCGCATCGACGCTTCGCTGAAAAATTTTGTGCGCAGCTCAGCGTCCCTCGCCATGGTCTCGATCATTCGCCACACCTTGGCCGTCAGATCGGTTCGATAGGCGCCGCCCGCGGTGAAGTCTGCCGATTGGGTCAGGCGCCTGATCTCGTCGAAGAAACCGTGCGAGTTGAACTCATCTTCAAGCGCATCCCAGAGCATTTGATTTTGTACCCATTGGTCAAAGGTAATGCCTTGCTGCCATTGCAGGGTGTCACGCACGCCCCGGGGAGGGTACGGGCGATCGGGGTCCAGCCCTGTCGACCTGATGTACTCCTTGAGCCGTTCCAGGTTTTCGGCTGACATGAAGGGCGGCTGGCGGCTGAGCAACGTACGCGCCAGTAACTCTGCATCGACCGAACCCGGGGTGACTTCGGGTATGTGCGTAAGCACGTTGCGTTGCAGGTCAAGATGGATATGCCGGGGGCGTGGAAGGTCGAAGAGCCCCGCAGGCCACGTGGTCGCGCCGGTGTCGTACAGCAGCAGCGTATGCAGGTCGGGCATGCGACTGATGTTCGGCAGCAGACCCAACGGGTTTCCTGCCAGCCCCAGGGTTTGCAGCTTCGTGCAGCGACCGAGCACGTCGACATCGGAGGCCATCAGCACAATCCGGTTGCCCGAGAGCTCGAGGAAATTGAGGTGCGGCATCTGGGCGATGTGTCGCGGCAAAGCCGTCAGTCGATTGTTGCCAAGGTCCAGGGCGCGCAACTTGCGAAACGGCTGAAGAAAGGATTGTTGCGCATCGGTCACGCCGCAGTTGAACATCTTCAGATAAGTGACATGGTCGAAATTGCCTTCCAGCGCCGGCATGTTTTTGAAATGCAGGTTCAGAGGAAAGCTGCTCAAGTCCAGTTTCTCTCCAATCACATTGCCGAATGAGTCGAACTGTTTTGGCCCCGTGCGTTGCCAGCATTGCCTGATCTTGCGGGCGAACTGACTCCTCGCGTTCCGTTCGTCGAAGCCACTGGGGCTAAAACGGAAATCCCGGGTCGGCGAGTTCACCCATCGCTTGAGCGTTGAGCTCAACCGTTCGAATTCAAGTTCAAGTGCTTCAAGCTGCAGGTCGACCAGTATCCCTTGGCGGTTGAAACGCTCCAGCAACGCAGTGGACTCTTGCTCCGTGAAAGCGGGATAGAGCCTTCGTATCCGCGCCTGCGGACTTTGCTCAGCACGCCCGCCAACGAGTTCACGCAAATACCCCAACATTCCACCTGGCAAACGCATGGCTTGCAGGTCGTACAACGGTTTACGGATCGGCTGCTCCAGCAGAATCGGCTCGAACTGCTCATGGCTCAGTGGCGAACGCCGCACCGCTTCCTTGAGCCGTGCATTTTCGTGAATGTCATAACCCAGTGCGTTGCGCTCATTGTCAGGCAGCGCATGCAGCACCGAAGCATAGAGGTCGTCGGTACCGTGCAAGTGGTGATCATTTGCGTCACGCGCCTGGTAGAGGCCATCTTCGTCCAGCACCAGCACCTTACGGATCGGTGCCTGCGCCGGCCCCACGCTGGCGAGCAAATCCCCGGAAAATCCCAGATGACGAATTTCGATCCGCACTTGCGTCGACCAACCGGGCAGGCTGGCCAGCGTGGCGAGTTCGAGCCGGCGGGTATCGGCACTTACCAGTTCATCGAGGTAAAGCCCCTCATAGGCCCGGTTCAAGCGCACGTGCTCCTGCGCCAGGCGGGCCTGCCGGCGCAAACGCAGCGGCAGGCGGCGTTTCTCGGTCAGATGCTGCAGGTCCGCAGGCTCGGCACTCTCGAGTAATTCTTGCGCGACGCTGGCGGGCAGCTGCGCAAAATCATCCACCAGCAAACGCACTTGCGCGCTGCCGGACACATCGCGGCTCTTGTAGAGTGCGTCGAACAGACGCTTTTGTTGCTTGCGCGCCTGCATGGCCAGGCGACTGCGCAGCGCGTCGATCCGTGAGGACGTGTCATTGGCGACCTTCGCACCCAGCATCTCGCGAAGTTCAGCCGTGTCCAGCGACTCAATCACCCGTTCAGGCAGTTTCCCGGCCACCAACTCCGAGCGGCTGATTTTGAGGGTCTGTGGCTCAGCGGCCAGGGTGTTGCCATGTTTGACGGACGCACCGGTGCGGTCATCGCGTTCAAACACCTCCAGGGCCCGGGACTCCGGCCAGCGCGGCAGCTCAACCAGCGTCGCCGGCAGAAAACCGGACATTTCCTCCGACACCTGATCCGACAGGATTTGCTCGGGATAGCGTTGCGCGTCCGCATAGGTATTGAAACGTGTCAACGTATCGCGCAACAGCGCAGGCGGCGTTTCATGTTCAACATGCAACCGGCGCAACAGCCCCTCTTCAACGCCGCTCACTTGCTGGATCTTGGCCAGGGTAGATGCCGAGTAATTATCCAGTGAGTTGTCCAGGCGAGACATCAGTTGAGTCGCGTCCCACCTCAAGGGGTGCTCGGTTTCAGCTTTCCAGGCGCCGGCATTATTGTGCTCCACCCTGGGCTGATAGGCACTTGGCCGGGTCGGATGCTGCAGACGATGCTCGCCCGTCACCGGGTCCTGGCGCACCCGATAATGCTTTTTCTCCAGGCGCAGCCACTGCTGATCGTTGTACTGATAAATCCCCAGATCATTGGGCCTGGCCTCTGCCGGCAGCATCGCCGACTGCTCATAAGGCGCCAGATCCGGTTTCCAGAGGCGGGTCTTGCCATCGGGCAGCTCCACCGGTTTGAGGCTGTCGATCATCGGGCTGGGTGTGACCGCCACCCGGGCGCCGCTGGGCAAGACATGCCCGGTGGCCATCAAGGCCAGTTGCGCAAAGTTGATCAAGACCGAGTTGATGTGCGTCGATGCTTCGTCCCGATCGCCCTTGCTCCAGTCCTCGATTCCCTCCAGCAGCTCTTCGCCAATCTGCGCCACCATCAACGCCAGCATGGCTTCGCCCAGCCCTGGAACCAACATCGCGGCAAAGTTGAACAGGTTCCAGCCAATGTCCAGATAGCTGGTCAGGCGTTTCCAGCGGGTGGTGGCGTCTTCATCGCCGGTCGGCACCGCGATGACCCGAGCATCGCTGATCGCCTTGTCACGTTTGAGCCGGTACAGCTGTGCCCACAGCTCACCGGACAGTCGGTGGGTGACGGGTTCGGCATTCGGATTCTCGACCGCGGTTTCCCGCCACCATGGCCCCATGT
This sequence comes from Pseudomonas sp. Sample_22, assembly GCF_004307635.1. Taxonomy (NCBI): domain Bacteria; kingdom Pseudomonadati; phylum Pseudomonadota; class Gammaproteobacteria; order Pseudomonadales; family Pseudomonadaceae; genus Pseudomonas; species Pseudomonas sp. Sample_22. The sequence continues at coordinate 320,356 of NZ_RCNY01000022.1, read as the reverse complement.
CCAGCGGTTCGCGTTGCTGCCAGGTTATCCGGCTCAGCCGTTCCCTGACCCGGGCAAAGAACCGGCCCTTGTCTTTCTGCGCCACGAAACGGCTGAAGAATGCCTGATAGTCCGGCTCACGCAGCTGGCTGATCAGCACTTTCATGAAGTCCGTCAGCGAAGCGTATTCTTTCAAAGGGTGCACTGGGTCGTCCGGTACATAGGCAATCACCGGGCCGCTCAAGCGGTTTTGTTTATAGATGTCCCGCTGGCGCAGCATCTCTTCGCTGACCCCGGTAGGGCCGTTGGCGAAAAACGCCTGCAGCAGTTTGAACTTGTCGATGTCGTTGCCTGGCAATACCACCGATAACATGCTTGACAGGTTGAGCCAGGCAGCACGCTCATCAGGCGCCAGGGCCTCCACGGCAGCCTGGATTTTGCCGCCGTCGCCCTCGGCGCTGAACAACACCACACCGTGCAGCGAAAAGCCCATCAGGGACAGCCGATGTCGATGCAGCGGTCGGTGATGGAAACTGATGGCGCTTTTATTGTCGCGAACATCACGCAGGACACCGTAGGCATACGAACTGATATCGTCTTTCAACAGGGCAATCAGTGAAGCCAGTTCAAACGCCGCTTTCTCACTGGCCGCACCGCGCTGCTCCAGTACTTGCCTTTGCTGCGTGTCGGCCGGCAGCAGCAGGGATTTCAGATGGTTTTGATACTGGGCGCCGACGTCCAGCCGGCGACACAGCCTGGCGATTTTGCTGACTGACATCGACGGTATCAGCGACGGTTCCCCTCGCAAGTCGCTGCGGTAAACACCGGAACCACTCCTGAAATAATCAGCGGCGGTTTCCGGCTCTTCGAAGTTATGCAGCGCCGCGTCCAACAAGGTGGACTCACGCATATGGCTGGCACCGCGATCGATACCGAAGATGATTTTGTCCGGCACATACAGTTTAAGGGTCAACTGGCCGACGTCGTCATGACTGTTGAAGTTCGAACTCATCAACTGGGACAGCAAGGGTTTGGCAAACGCTCTGATGTCCTGTTGCAGGTCTTGCAACGGCGCCTCCACCAGTCGCTGCAACAACCAGCGCTTGTCGATCAACTCCTTGAGGTATTGCCGATCGACGGCGGAAGCTTTCAGATACCAGCCCGGTGTCGAGACCGTGGTGCTGGCAAGCCTCGATACCCTCGCTGGCGGCGCCGTTTTTATGGCGGGCGGAAGCACCTGAACAATACGCTCATAATGAACACCGTTGTTTTGCGCCGGTGACAACGACGAACTTGAAACTTCATTAATATTCTGTAACTCATCCATTGACTTACAATCCAGAACAACCCGAGAAGCCTTCAGCTTAAGCCGCCAGACATAAAACAAAAGACTAAAAACCTGCTGAACTCCTCTGGGTAAAACTGAATAACCCTTCGAACATCAAAGAGTTGCACATATATAAATAACACCACACGCCTGCCAACTATGCCCGCCGCCGGCGACATGCTGTTATTAGCCCGGAAATGCCCTCGATCGCTCGATTGTCATTCACAGGCCCGGTTTCGGCGGTGCGATGTCGACGGGTTTTGCCTCGGCATGAGCGGTCGTGTATTTCTCGCCAAAGGGGCTACTATTCGAATCGGTCTCCCTTGTTCATGTTCAGGAAATTGCCATGCGTCTTTCCGAGTTCATCGTGCTGAACGTTGATCGAATCGTCGATGAATGGGAGCTGTTCGCCGAAACCATCACCCCCGCGGCCGATCTCATGGACAGCGCCGCGCTACGCGACCATTCGCGGGCGATCCTGCTGGCCGCCGCACGGGACATGAGCAAGCCTCAAACGCCCGATGAACAAGCGGCCAAGGCCAAAGGCGAAGGCCCGGAAAAAACTCCGAGCCTGGATGAGGCCGGCGCCAGTCACGGCGAACTGCGTCACACCGTGGGTTTCGATCTGGTGCAGATGACCAGCGAATTTCGCCACTTGCGCGCCTGTGTGATCCGTCTGTGGGTCGACAGCCTCGAATCCCCCGACATGACCTATTTCCAGGACATGATTCGTTTCAATGAAGCCATCGACGAAGCCCTGGCCGAGTCCACGGCCGCCTATGCCGAAAGGGTCAATCGCTCGCGGGACATTTTCCTCGCCGTCCTCGGACACGACCTGCGTTCACCTTTGCAAGCGGTGAGCATGTCTACTGAAATGCTGCTGCGTAAAGCCGCCCTCGAAGGTGATGCGTTGAAATGCGCGGGCAACATCAAACGCGGCACCGGGCACATGGTGATGATGGTCAACGACTTGCTGGAACTGGTGCGCAGCCGTCTGGGCAAGAGCCTGCCCATCGAGCCCGCGCCCATGGACCTGGCCGAAACGGCACAGGAAGCCATTGCCCGGGCATGTGCCGCGCAACCGGAATGTGATCCGATCCTGAATATTCTCGGAGACACCAAGGGCGTGTGGGACTCGCGACGGCTGGATCAAATGCTGCAAAACCTGATCGGCAACGCGCTCCAGCATGGCTCGGACAAACGCCAGGTGACCGTGACGATCAGGGGGGAGCAAAACAGCGTCCAACTGACGGTGCACAATGACGGAATCCCGATTCCCGCCGACGCGATCCCGACGATTTTCGACCCGCTGGTACGCAGCGCCAGCGAAGAGCTCGGCGAGCCCACCACCAGTCTTGGGTTGGGCTTGTTTATCGTCAAGGAAGTGGTCGATGCCCATAGGGGCACGATCGACGTCACTTCCAATGAGGCCGATGGCACGTTGTTTACGGTGGTATTGCCCAGGAATGTCTGAAAGCCGGGGGCACCGCACTATCAGTTCTGATAGTTTCCAAGTCCTGGCCGCCTGAGTAAAACTGGAGCACACATTCAATATGAAAGGCAGGCCTCGCGATGTCCCGCTCCGTCAGCAGTAATTACCCTTTGCGCCAGTCACATATTCTCCTGCTGGCCACCGACAGCAAAAACTCGGTGCTCGCCGAAGCAGTGGACGGCAAGACAAGCTCAATTGCGTATTCAGCCTATGGTGAACAATCCGGGTGGCAGGCGATTAGCGGGCGGCTGGGTTTTAACGGTGAGCTGCGCGAGGCTCGCATGGGCTGGTATCTGTTGGGTAATGGCTACAGGGCTTATAACCCGGCGTTGATGCGTTTTCATAGCCCGGATAGTTTGAGCCCATTTGGCAAGGGCGGGTTGAATGCGTATGTGTATTGCGTGGGAGATCCGGTGAATTATTCGGATCCGACGGGGCATATGCCCAAGAAAATTTTAAAATTTTTTACGAAAAAAACGCCTAAGACTTTGACATCAGCACCCAGTACATCGAGCCTTAGCCCACTTATCAAGCCCGATACTCCCCCTGTAGTAAAACGTCCGCTTCCCGCTTTACCGGGAACTATTGAAGAGTCAACCGTTTCGTCCTTTCCACTGGATGAAAGTACTGGCGAGCCAATTTTCCAGGCTTTGCCTTCGCGGCGAACCTGGACTCCTCAGTCATCATCTCCTCTACCGAAAGAGATGATGACATATGAACAAATGGCTCAACGAGAACGCTCCGCTGGAAGTGGTTCGACATCAAGTTTGGCAAGCCAATCACCTTCTGCTCCCTATGTTGACAGGTCCACTAAGCCGAAGAGAGCTTCCCAACATATTCGTGAACTTACTGCCGATGAGTATCGTTCCGTCTCTACTATTGATCCTGACGATGTCGAACGTGTGGACTTGGCAAAGTACTCCGAGCTTCTGAGACTAACGTAAGGCACCAACAGCATCACACAGGGCAGCGTCGAAGTTACTTCACTTACATCAACATTGGTCTACTCCACCACCAACCGCCCCAACCGCTGCTTCAACATCCGGTTCTCCGCCCGCAGTTGCTGGACCTCTTCCAACAGGTCCAGCGCCAGGGCGACGCCTTCCCAATCCAGCTCCAGATCGCGCCGCAGCTTGGCGGCGCGTTTGGCCAGGGTCAGTTCGTAATCGGTGAAACGCCAGTCCCTGGGCACGGTGCCCTGAGGTTCGAGGATGCCGTGCTCGACGATTTCGATCACGTAGACGTCCGACAAATCGGTCGCCTCACAGAATTCTGCCAGGTCCAGTTGAACGATCAGGGGGTTGCTCATGATGGGCTACTCCGTCTCGGGGATCAGAAATTTTCTCTCGGGTCGAAGGCGGCTTTCTTCGCCAGTTCCTGCCACAAGGCCTTGATGTCATCGTCCGATTTTTTCGGCATGACGGCCTTCAATTGCACGAACAGGTAACCGCGCTCGCCCGCTTTGTTCAGCAGGCCGTGGCCCTTGGCGCGCATGCGCTGGCCATTCTGGCTGCCGGCCGGGACCTTGAGGTTGATCTTGCCGGTCAGCGTTGGCACCGCCACTTCAGTGCCCAGCGCCAACTCCCACGGTGCCAGGGGCAACGTGATGATCAGGTTCTCGCCTTCGACGTCGAATTTCGGATGCGGCGCAAACCGAATGGTCAGGTACAGATCGCCATTGGCACCACCACCGACACCCGGTGCGCCCTGGCCCTTGAGCCGGATGCGCTCGCCGTCGCTCACGCCGGCGGGAATCTTCACATTCAGGCTTTTCGGGGTATTGCTGACGTGCTGGCCGGCGGCGTTGTATTGCGGTACCTGGAAAGTGACCTTCTTCGATTCGTTCGAGAGGGTTTCTTCAAGAAAAATCCCCAGTTCCATTTCCACGTCTTGCCCTCTGCGTCCGCTGCTGCGACGCGACTGTCCAGCGCCAAAACCGGGGCCACGGTTACCGAAGATCGAACTGAAGAAATCCGAGAAATCGCCGGTGTCCTGACCACCGCCACCGAAACCGCCACGGCTCTGCCAGCCCGGTGGTCCCTGGAACGGCTGGCCATGCTGGCCATAACGGCGCAGGTCGTCGTATTCGGCACGCTTGTCGGCGCTTTTCAGGGCTTCATAGGCTTCAGAGGCGTCCTTGAACTTGGCCTCGGCGTCCTTTTCCTTGCTGACATCGGGGTGGTATTTGCGGGCGAGCTTGCGATAGGCGGCCTTGATCGCCTTGTCGTCCGCCGTCGGCTCCACGCCGAGAATCTTGTAATAGTCTTTGAAGTCCATCGCTCGAATCACCATCCGTTATCGAAATCGCGCTACCTGCCACAGCATGCGCCTGTTTGCAGCGCAGGGCTTGACCAATCTCAAGTTTGTGACCGGGCAGCGCATCAGAAGTTTATCGGCAGCGGGCGGGGCTTCTTGCGGTTGCCCCAGGCTGTCCGGTTGATGCAGGGTAGTTTGGGGGTGCCGACGCATCTTTCAAGGCGCCGAAAGGCAAGATTTAGCGGATAGTCGGCCTTCGATTCTGTGCCGCACTGACATACACTGCGCGGCCGTTTTTTAACCGGAACTTGAAAGACATGAACAACGCATCTCCAGCCCGTGCCGTTGGTATCGATTTTGGCACGTCCAACTCCACTGTCGGCTGGCTGCGTCCCGGCGTGGAAACGCTGATCGCGCTGGAGGACGACAAGATCACCCTGCCGTCGGTGGTGTTCTTCAACATCGAAGAACGCCGCCCGGTGTACGGCCGGCTGGCGCTGCACGAGTACCTGGAAGGCTACGAAGGCCGGTTGATGCGCTCGCTCAAGAGCCTGCTGGGTTCCAAGCTGATCAAGCACGACACCAGTGTCCTGGGCACGGCGATGCCGTTCAAGGACCTGCTCGGGTTGTTCATCGGCCAGTTGAAGAAGCGTGCCGAAGCCACCGCCGGTCGGGAATTCGAAGAAGTGGTGCTGGGTCGTCCGGTGTTCTTCGTCGACGACGACGAAATGGCTGACCAGGAAGCGGAAAACACGCTGGTGGACGTGGCCCGCGCCATCGGTTTCAAGGAAGTCTCGTTCCAGTACGAACCGATTGCCGCGGCGTTCGACTACGAGTCGACCATCGAAAAAGAAGAGTTGGTGCTGATCGTCGACATCGGCGGTGGTACTTCCGACTTCTCGCTGGTGCGCCTGTCCCCGGAACGTCGCAACCACGACAACCGTCACGATGACATCCTCGCCACCGGCGGCGTGCACATCGGCGGGACCGACTTCGACAAACAACTGAGCCTGCAAGGCCTGATGCCATTGTTCGGCTACGGCAGCCGCATGAAGAGCGGCGCCTACATGCCGACCAGCCACCATATGAACCTGGCGACCTGGCATACCATTAACTCGGTGTACTCGCAGAAGTCGACCCTGGCCCTGGGCAGCATGCGCTACGACATCGAAGACACCGGCGGCATCGATCGCCTGTTCAAGCTGATCGAGCAGCGCGCCGGGCACTGGCTGGCAATGGAAGTCGAAGAAACCAAAATTCAGTTGACCCACGCCGACAGCCGCCATGTGCCGCTGGACCGCATCGAAGCCGGGTTGAGCGTGGAGCTGAGTCGCGCCCTGTTCGAATCGGCCATCGACAACCTGCTCGAACGCGTGCGCAACAGCGTCACCCAGTTGCTGGCGGACGCCGATGTGCGGGTCGATCAGGTGGATACGGTGTTCTTTACCGGTGGCTCGAGCGGCATCCCGGCACTGCGCAACAGCGTCTCGGCGATGTTGCCGAATGCGCGGCATGTGGAAGGCAACATCTTTGGCAGCATCGGCAGCGGTCTGGCGATCGAGGCTGCAAAACGCTACGGCCCGATGGGCTGATCCAGAACCGAGTTAATGATCGTTCCCACGCTCTGCGTGGGAATGCCGCCATGGACGCTCTGCGTCCGCTGTTGAGGCTGTGACGCGGAGCGTCACGGGATGCTTTCCCACGCAGAGCGTGGGAATGATCGGGCGGGGTTACACCATCCCCACCTGCTTCAACTCACTCTTCAGATACGCGTAGTAGATCGGCCCCGCCACCACACCCGGCAGGCCGAACGCGGCCTCGAACACCAGCATCGCCAAGAGCAACTCCCACGACTTGGCACTGATCTGCCCGCCGACGATGCGCGCGTTGAGGAAGTACTCGAGCTTGTGGATGACGATCAGGTAGCCCAGCGCTGCCATCGCCACCCAGATCGACAGCGACAGGCCGACGATGGTGATCAGGGTGTTCGACATCAGGTTGCCGATCACTGGCAACAGGCCGAGCAGGAAGGTCAGGACGATCAGGGTCTTGGTCAGCGGCAGCTTGATGCCGAACATCGGCAGCACCACCGCCAGGAAGATCCCGGTGAAGAAGGTGTTGAGCAGGGAAATCTTGATCTGCGCGAACACAATGTTGCGAAAGGCCTGGACCAGCAGGTGCAGGCGATCGAACAGTGCGGCGGCCAGCGGCTTGCGCTTGGTCAGGTCGGGAATGCGCTGCAAGGCGATGATCGCGCCCAGCACCATGCCAATCAGCAGCGTCACGAACATGTGCGCCGCGTCCTTGCCCACCAGCTGCAAATCGCTGAGGTGCTTGCTGATCCATTCGCCAATCGCCACCCGGAACTCGGCGGCGCTGGCCGGCAGATAGGCGTCGATGAACGGCGGCAATTGCCCGCGTGCGCGGTCGACCACGCCCATGAATTTGTCCAGGGAAGCCCCGGGATTTTCTGCTTCGTGCAGCAGGAAGCTGATGGCGCCGGCGAAAACCAGCGCCAGCACACTGACAATCAACGTCCCCAGCAACGCCACTGCCAGCCAGCGCGCACGGCGCCCTTCGATCAACCGCTGCAACTGCGGGGTGAGCATGTTGACCAGTTCGAACACCAGCAACCCGGCCAGCAGGCTGGGCAGCAATCGCAGCGGGATAACCAGCAGCAGTCCGCCAAAAATAATGACCCAGCTGATGACCAGCAAAACTTGACGCTGAGAAAACGTTGGCATACAGCCTCAAAACGAACGGCGTAAAAGGATTGGCAGTCTGCCAGCGATCCGGTGTCAGCACTAGGGATTGTGTGGGGCGACCTTGGTCTGGGTTCTGGCTATTTTTTCTTCAGGCAATCGCTCATGAACGCCTTGCGCTCATCACCCTTCAAGGCCTTGGTGGCGGCATCGGCATTGCAGGTTTTCATTTTCTCTTGCTGCGGGGTCAAGGCTTTGCCGGCATCGTTGGCCGCCGGGGTGGCCTTCAGGCAATTGCTCATGAAGGCTTTGCGTTCATCGCCCTTGAGGGTTTTGGCAGTCGCCTCGGCGTTGCAGGAGGTCATCTTGTTCTGTTGGTCAGTGGCGGCGAAACCCTGGGAACAGAGCAGCAAACCGATCATCAATAAAGGGGCACGCAACATTTGCATGGAGTTTTCTCCTTATCGCCGCACCAAGGGGAACGGCCTTGCTCTGGAGTGTAGACAACGCCTGTTACACCTTCCTGTTCGTCAAATGACTGCGTCGATACTGCTCCGGCGTGCTCCCGGCTTGACGCTGGAACATCGCGATAAACGCCGAACCGGTGCTGTAGCCCATGTCGAAGGCAACGTCCTGGACACTGCGGTTGCTGTCCAGGGCCTCGATGGCGGCGAGAAAACGCACGCGCTGGCGCCACTCGCCGAAGCTCATGCCCAACTCACGCACGAACTGCCGCGCCAGGGTGCGCTCACTGACATGAATCTGCGCGGCCCAATCCGCCAGGGGCCGGTTATCCCCGGGTTCGGCCTGCAAGGCTTCGAGGATACTCAGCAACCCGGCACTGCGGGCGTAGGGTAAATAGCACTCATGCACCGGCGCCTGCTTCAGTTGATCGACCAGCACTTGGGCCAGACGTTGGTCTGCCTCCTGCCTCGGCACCTTTACGTCCCGGGCAGCGAAGTCCTTGAGGATTGCCTTGAGGATGTCGCTGATGGCGAGGGTGCAGGCTTGTTGCGGTAAATCGGCGCACATCGTCGGCGCCAGGCACACCGCTCGATAATTGATCGGCTGATGGCTGTAAAAGCTGTGCTCAGTCTCGGGCGGCACCCACACTGCGTACTGCGGCGGCGACATGAAGCGGCTGCCGCCAATCTCCATGTGCAACACACCATGTGCCGAGTATTCCAGTGTGCCCCACGGATGCCGGTGGGCCGAGGCAAAGCGGTGCGCATCGAAATCGGCGTAGCGGAAATACACGGGGGCAGGCAGTTCGCTGAAATCCAGCAGGTCGATGTGTTTACGGGTCATGCTGTCCGGATTCAGGGGCAGGTTGTCTGGATTGAAGTATAGGCTCGTATCCAGACAGAGGATAATTGCCCTTCATTAACGTTCTGGTTTTTCCCGATGCAATACGCTTATCCCCTGTTGGCCATCTTTATCTGGGCCGGCAACACCGTGATCACCAAAATGTCGGCCGGGGCGATCTTCCCCGCCGAGATCGGATTCTACCGCTGGCTGCTCGCCGGTTTGTTGTTCACACCTTTCATGCTCAAACCGGTGATCGCGCACTGGCCAGCGATACGCCCGAACCTGGGCAAGATTTTCATCCTCGGCGTGCTTGGCATGGCGGTCTATCAGAGCCTGGCGTACTTCGCCGCGGCCCTGACCTCAGCCACCAACATGGGCATCATCCTGTCCTTGATGCCGCTGATGTCGCTGGCCATGGCGATCATCAGCCTCGGCCAGCGCCTGACCGCCGGCGCACTGGCCGGTGCGGTGCTGTCGTTTGCCGGGGTGTTGGTGGTGGTGTCCTCCGGCAGCCTCGGCTTGCTGCTGGAACACGGCGTTAACCTGGGCGACGCGATGATGCTGGTGGCAACGCTGGCCTACGCGGTCTACAGCACCCTGCTGAAAAAATGGCAGCTGAAATTGCCGCCGCTGGTGTTGCTTTACTTGCAGGTTCTGGTGGCGGTAGTGGTGTTGTTTCCGCTGTTCCTCGCATCAGCGAAAGTCGGTCCGACTTTGCACAATATTCCGCTGGTGCTGTATGCCTGCCTGTTGGCTTCGATGGTCGCGCCACTGGCATGGATGCAGGCGGTGGTGCGCCTGGGACCGAGTCGGACGGTGATGTTTTTCAATTTGCTGCCGGTGATTACTGCGCTGATCGCGGCGGTGGTGCTGCGTGAGCAGCTGGCGCTGTATCACTTGGTGGGCGGGGTGCTGACGTTGGGTGGGGTGATTGTTTCCGAGCGTTGGACCACCGTGTTAGGCCGTAAGGTCAGCGTTGCCTGATTTGCCGCCATCGCTGGCAAGCCAGCTCCCACAGGTTTTCGGTTGCTCACAGAAATCACATCCGACACAAAACCTGTGGGAGCGTGGCTTGCCCGCGATGAACGATAACGCGATCTAAAGCCCGGCCGCTTTCAGCCGCGCCGCATGCTCCAAAAACAAACGTATCGGCTCGGCGCCCTTGCCGACCAATCCCAGTGACTGATTGACGATGTCGAAGTGATCCAGCGGAAAATCGTCGCCAATCACCGTCCCCAGGTGCGAGCTGTAGCGGCCGACCATTCCGTCGCAATGTCCGGCTTCGCGCACGAAGGTTTTGGCGAACAACCGGCAACTGCGGTTGGTGCCATCGAACAGGTTGCGCCCGCGATCGGTCTTGCCCGGTTGCAGGGTCCCGGACCAGGAGTAGTAACGCACCCCGTTCACTTCTTCCGGGCCGTGCCCGCCCCACGTCTCGGGCAGGCCCTGTGGATAACGCTGATTGAACAGCGCGACGCCTTCTGTGGTAAGTGAATGGTGCGATCCATGAACGTCCACCGGCAACTTCGGCCCGTGATAACCGGTATCGAGCAGACACATCAAGGCATTGATCACTCGCAACAACCCGCTCAGCAAGCGGCCCTTGAGGCTGTCATGGGCATAGTGCCGGTGCAGGTAATCGGCCAGCTCCGAACCATGGTTCGGGCCCGCGACCGAAGTGACCGAGGCGACCAGGTCCGGACGTTTGGCCGCCGCGTATCGGGCGGTCAGCGAGCCCTGGCTGTGGCCGATCAGGTTGACCTTGTCGGCCCCGGTCTCGCGCAGAATCTCTTCGATCCGCGCCAGCAATTGCTCACCACGTACCTCGTTGGAATTGAGCGGCGACACCTGCACCGCGAACACCACGGCACCACCACGACGCAGCGCCTCGACGATGCCGTACCAGTACGGGTAGAGCACCAGATGGATAAACCCGAGCATTCCCGGGACCAGCACCATTGGATAACGCGGGGCAGAACCTTGCGACATGGGCGGACATCCTTGTGATCGATAGGTGACGCAAGGCGTGATGCAAGACACCCGCCAAGCATCGCCAGCGAACATGACAACTCGACGACCAGTCTATGACATCCCGCCTACTTCAGCCCCGCCACTCCCGCCACGATCAGCCCCACCGACAGCAACTTGACCGCGGTCAGGCTTTCACCCAGCAACACAAACCCGAGAAACACCGTGCCCAGCGAACCAATGGCAGTCCAGATCGGGTAAGCGATGCTCACCGGCAACTCACGCATGGCCAGGGTCAGGAAGTAGATCCCGGCCACCGCCGCCACCACGGTGATCAGCGATGGCCAGAGCCGGGTGAAGCCCTCGGCGTACTTCATGCCCATGGCGAACGTGACTTCGAACCCGGCGGCGATCAGTAAAAACAGCCAGGCCATCTAGAACTCCCTGGCCAGCGCCAGCAAGCGCTGTTCGGCCTCGGCGGCGGACACCGCGAAGGTCCGCGCCTCGGACTCCTCGCCCTCGGCGGCGACCACGGTGACGTCGGTGATGCCAATGAATCCCAACACTGTGCGCAGCAACGTGTCGGCGTGATTCATGGCTTCCAGCTCACCGCCAGGGCCAAAACCGAAGCCGCCACGGCTGCTGATGATCAGCGCCTTTTTGCCCTGCACCAAAGGTTCGTATTGAGCCACGCCATTGTCCAGCGTGTGATTGAAGGTCAGGCCGAGCCGCACGATCTGATCGATCCATGCTTTGAGGCCGCTAGGCACGCTGAAGTTGTGCATCGGTGTAGAAATCACCAGCACATCGTGGCCGAGCAACTCCCCGACCAGCTCATCGCTGAACGCCAGATCCGCTTGCATCGACAAGGGGCGGGCCTCGGGCTCGGGATAAAATGCCGCAGCCACGAATGCTTCGTTGACCGGCGGAATCAACGCCCGACCCACTTCCCGGCGAGTCAATTGCACCTGCGGATTGCGCGCCTGCAACGCCGAAAGAAACACCTCGGCCAATCGCCGCGAGTGAGAACGTTCACCTCGTGGGCTGGCATGCACTGCAAGAATTTTACTCATCTGAATCTCCTCAAGGTCTAGACTGAAAACACAAGTGGCTGCAGATTGACGCGGACTGCCTCAGTCATTCAAATGAGCAAAAATCAGTCGGGATGAATCCATTTCATCCGTGGAGAAATCAATGTTTGCTTCGTTGCCGCTGACTGCCTTGCGCGCCTTTGAATCCGCCTCACGCCTGCTTAGCTTCAAGGCGGCCGCCGAAGAACTGTCAGTGACACCCACGGCGGTGTCCCATCAGATCCGCTCACTGGAAACCTGGCTCGGGGTGCCGCTGTTCGAGCGCCTGCCCCGTCGGGTGCGCCTGACTGAATGCGGCGAACGGCTGTTCCGCAGCCTGCACGGTGCTTTTCTCGATGTGGCGCAAAGCGTCGATACCCTGCGCCCGCAACGCAGCGGAACCAGTCTGACGATCTCCACCACCGCTGCTTTCGCCGCCCTTTGGCTGGTCCCTCGCCTGGGACGTTTCTATGCCCGGCACCCGAATATCAACGTACGCCTGGACACCCATTGCGAAGTTATCGACCTGCATCAGGACGCCAGCGTCGATCTGGTGGTGCGCTACAGCCTTGATGACTATCCGAATCTTTATGGGTTGTGCCTGTTCGATGAGTCGTTTGGCGTCTACGGATCGCCAGAACAGGTGGCGCTGGCGTCGACCCGCGCACCGACGCTGATCAGCGTGCATTGGCACAACTCCAAGCTCTATGCCCATGGCTGGGAGGCCTGGTGCGCGCAGTCCGGCGAAACCTGGCTGGCCGGCCAACCCGCCGTGCGCGAATACGACGAAGAGCATTACGCCCTGCAAGCGGCCATCGCCGGGCAGGGCCTGGTGTTGGCGAGCAATATCCTGGTGTCGGAAAGTGTGGCCAGCGGTTTATTGCTGCCTTACCGGGGTGACGTGCAGGTGGACGGTGCCGGTTACAGCGCGTTGTGCGTGCCGGGACGCGAGCGCCATCCTCCGGTGCGGGCGTTTTTTGCGTGGTTGAGGGAGGAGGCGCTGGCGTCTGGGCATGCCTTGGCATGAAGACCGGACGCAGTCACTGCAAATCCGCCATTGCGAGCAGGCTCGCTCCGGCAGGGGAGCTGCTCGCGACGAGGCCTTGCAGGCGCCCGATTATTTTGTCGGTTTGACGGTCACCGGCGCCTTGCCCGATTTCATCTGCTCCAGCAACGGCGCGCACTGATTCGGCTCGCCGCCACTCGGTGCCACCAACGCCAGCAGCCCCGCTGCGGGTGCAGCAATCACCCCCAACGCCACCATCCCGGCCCCGCGCAACATCAACGGCACTGCTTTCACACCTGCATCCGGCTTGATGAACTTGCCACGCACGTACAGCGGCGAACGTAACGAAATCAAACGCCAGCCCTTGGACTCCGGCGTGATGGTCAAGTCCAGTTGCTCAGTGGCCATGTTCGCTGTGCCATCGATATAGATGATCGCGTTCTCGGTATCGAAGACGAACAGGCGCGTGGTCGCCAGACCATTCTTGATGTCGAAGTCAGAGGCTGCGCAGTTGATCTTCACTTCCTTGTCACCGAAGATTTTGCCGACCACGTAGTTACCGACGTTCAACCCCGCCAACTCCATCAATTCGCGGCTGATGGCACCATCGTTGATCAGCATTTTCAAGTTGCCGTTGGCACTGCCCAACAACGCGGCCACCGAATTGCCGCGACCGGTGATGTCGGCATCGCCATTGAGCTCGCCGAAACTGGTTTTCATCGGCTCGAAGGTCGGGAACAACTGCTTGAGCTTGAAACCGCGAGCAGTGATTTTCGCCCGCCCTTCCAATGGCTCGGTGTGACCATTCAGACGAATCTGCGCCTCCAGGTTGCCGCCAGCCACACCGAAGCGCAGCGGTTCGAGACTGAGCACGCCATCGGTCAGCACCAAGTGCGTGTAGAGATCGTTGAAGGGCAGTTTTTCGCTATGAACGATGCGTTTGCCGGTGAACTCGACGTCGGCATCCATATCGCGCCAGCGGTCGGTCTTGAACGCTTCGACCGGCAGCACCTTGTCCGCCGGCTGTTTGCTGTCACCGCCACGGGCTTTCTGCTTGGCATTGGAGTCGGCACCGATCAGTGGGGCCAGGTCAGCAAACAGCAGTTGGTTAGACAGCAACGAGCCGCTGAGCTTTGGTCGTGGCTGACCCGCGACGTAAGTCAAATCGCCGTGGATGTCACTTTCGCCAATCTTGCCGTTGAATGCTTCATAACGGAACACCGCCCCGCCAGGCTCATGCAACTTGGCGATCAAGTGGCCGTCAGTGGCGTACGGCGGCGTATCCGGCAAGGTAACGCCGGTCAACGGGTAGAGATTACCCAGGCTGGTGCCGGCCAATTTGAGCTGCAAGTCCAGAGCGCCCAGGCTCATCGGATCGGTCAGGGTGCCGGCCAGTTCGACGCTGGTATCGCCGATTTTCGCCTGTGCCTGAAGTGGAAATGGCCTGGTCGCATCCTGCAGTGCCAGCAGACCACCGATCTTGCCTTGACCGGCGAGTGTCTGGCCGTGGTATTGGCCTTTGACCTTCAGGCCAAACGCGTAGTCCATCGGCGCGCCGCCCCGCTGCGAAGCGTTTTTCGCGGCTTTGACACCGACGATGTCACTGAAGGGAATCGGCTTGCCCAACGGGTCGATCAACAAGTCGAGCTGCGTCTTCAGGTTTTGATCGTCGAGGGTGACATGGCCCTTGTCGAAGCCTATGGCACCGATATCAACGACCCACGGGGAAGGTTCGGCGTTCGGGTCCTTGGGGTCGAACCTGAACACCCAGTTGGCACGCCCGTCGGCCAGGCGCTGCAGTTTGGCATTGGGTTCAGTGAGATCGATGCGCGGGATGACCACACGCTGCCCCAGCAAGGCCAACGGCGAGATGCGCAGCTCAACCCGTTTGAGACTGGCCATCTGCGGCGTTTTCGACCAGTCCGGGTTGCCAAGGGTCAGGTCTTCAGCCACGACATGCGGCCACGGCACCCAGGCCCGCCAGCCGCCTTCGTCGAGCTCGCGACGCCAGATCACCGCCAGGTTGCCGTTGATGGCGAATGGACGATGTAACTCTTCGGAGACTTTGGCGTTGAGGGGGGGCTTGATCCGGTTCCAGTCGAAAAACACGATGATCAGCACCAGCACAGCCAGTAATACAACGAGACTGGCCAGGGACCAGGTGAGAATTCTACGGGTGCGCGTCATTGCACAAAGCTCCTGATACAACTGAACGCCCCGACGGCGACGCCCATGAGAAACGCCGGGCCAAAACCGACCCGCTATGGAATCTACGACTGAAAAACGCTCGGCAGGTTTAATCGAATAACCGATTTTGCCGCAACCACCCCTTCACTTGCGCTCTCTTTTCGCCCTCAGCGTTACCGGGCCCGCACTTTTGCGCGGCGTGAGTGAGTCGAAAATACCCACCGCGGTGCAAAAGCACCGCCCGCAAAGCCCCGATCTACAAGGCCTGCAGAGAACAATCAATTCCGTTGATTATTACCATTGCGTTTATGAACTTTTATATCGACTTATCGAGAGTAGCATTGCCCTCGTACCCAATTTATTGCCCTCCTACGGAGCACCTCATCATGAAACGCCAATTGCTACTCAGTCTTACCCTCTCAATGCTGGCCAGTACGGCTTTCGCCCTGCCAGCCGCTGAACAGGCTACTCCACAAGCCAAAGATCACCACTCGGTATTCAGCCAGACTGTCGCTGCCGATGGTTCTGACCGCACGCCGGGCCAAACTCTGGCTGAAGGCGGTAACGATCGCCTGAAAGAAAAAAACCTGATCACTGAAGACGGCTACGACCAAACCCCACAAGGTCAAACGGTTGCCGCTGACGGTTCCGACCGCACGCCGGGCCAAACCCTTGCAGCCGATGGCTCCGACCGCACTCCGGGCCAAACCCTCGCCGCTGACGGCTCCGATCGCACTCCTGGCCAAACCCTCGCCGCTGACGGCTCCGATCGCACTCCTGGCCAAACACTGGCCGAAGGTGGTGGTGATCGTGTGATCGAACGCAACAGCACCATGAGCTAAGCCCCATGGCCGCCCTGAAAAAAAGCCCAATCAGCGGATTGGGCTTTTGACTGTCTGGATATTGCGTTTGTAACAGCCGAATTCTTCCCCGCTCGATCTCCCTATCCTCGTTCGACGCCAGCGAAGCCGATTTGCTAGAGTGCGCCGCTGTCTACTTCAGAAAACACCCTTGCAATGCTGCCCCGCGCCGAACAGAAACAACAAACCCGCAACGCCCTGATGGACGCTGCTCGCCATTTGATGGAAGGCGGCCGAGGATTCGGCAGCCTGAGCCTGCGTGAAGTGGCGAAAACCGCCGGGATCGTGCCCACCGGTTTCTACCGGCATTTCGCCGACATGGACGAACTGGGCCTGGTGCTGGTCAGCGAGGTTGGCCAGACTTTCCGCGAAACCATTCGCCTGGTACGGCACAACGAGTTTGTCATGGGCGGCATCATCGATGCGTCGGTGCGGATCTTTCTCGATGTGGTGTCAGCCAATCGTTCGCAGTTCCTGTTTCTCGCCCGCGAACAATATGGCGGCTCGTTGCCGGTGCGCCAGGCCATCGGCCGCTTGCGCGAAGACATCAGCTCCGACCTGGCCGCCGACCTGTCGCTGATGCCCAAGCTGCAACACCTGGACATCGCCGGGTTGAGCGTCATGGCCGACCTGATCGTCAAAAGCGTGTTTGCCACATTGCCCGACATCATCGACCCGCCGGCCGAGGCGCTGCCTGAACACTTGACGCCCCAGGCGAAGATCACCCAGCAGCTGCGCTTCATCTTTATCGGCCTCAAGCACTGGCAAGGGCTCGGCAGCACGGAGTAAACCTGCTGCCCATCGGAGAACGATCATTGGAAGACCTCAACTCCCTCTACTACTTCACCCAAGTGGTCGAGCACGGTGGCTTCGCCCCGGCCGGGCGGGCGCTGGACATGCCCAAATCCAAGCTCAGCCGGCGCATTGCCGACCTTGAGGAGCGCCTCGGTGTACGCCTGTTGCACCGCACCAGCCGCCACTGCTCGCTGACCGAGGTCGGCCAGGCCTATTACCAGCGCTGCCTGGCCATGCGCGTGGAAGCCGAAGGTGCCGCCGAGATCATCGAACGCAACCGCAGCGAACCCCGCGGGCTGGTGCGCATCAGTTGCCCGACCACCCTGCTGAACTTCTGGGTCGGGCCGATGCTGTCGCGCTTCATGCTCAAGTATCCGCAGGTGGAACTGTTCATCGAGAGCACCAACCGTCGCGTCGATCTGCTGCATGAAGGCATCGACGTCGCCCTGCGCGTGCGCTTTCCGCCACTGGAAAACACCGACATGGTGATGAAAGTGCTGGGCAACAGCACCCAGTGCCTGGTCGGCCACCCGAGGTACCTTGAACAACTGCCGCCAGGTTTCGACCCAAAGGTGCTCAGCCAATTGCCGAGCGTGCATTGGGGCAGTGTGCAGCGTGAATATCAATGGGAGCTGATCCAGGGCGAGGACATGAGCCACAGCATTGTCATCCCCCACACGCCGCGCATGGTCACCGACGACCTGTTCGCCCTGCGTCACTTTGTGGTGGCCGGCGTGGGTATTGCTCACTTGCCACGGGTGGCAGTGCGTGAGGACCTGGCCGAAGGCCGGCTGGTGGAATTGTTGCCGGGCTGGCATCCGCGTTGCGGCATTGTGCATGCGATCTTCCCGTCGCGACGCGGGCTGCTGCCGTCGGTGCGCTCGCTGATCGACCATCTGGCCGAGGAATTCAGCGTCAGCGACATGGCGTAAAACCCTCTGCGGCGTGCCCCCGGCCTATCAGCCAATCGACGTGAAAAAAGGGGACCCTTAGCGGTCCCCGTTACCATCAGAACGCAAAGCAGGAACAACCCAACGCTCCCCAAAAACCCTGGTAGTCGTTGACCGGCACACTCGAGTGTCGGGCCCGTTCATGGCTGTGAGCATGCACCCCGCAAGGCCCTACACACTGATGCGCCGCCAATGCAAGCGACGGCGTACCCGCGCGCCAGTGCCCTGGCACTTTGGCCACCGGCGACCACTCGGGCAGTACCGGCACCTGCGCAGGTCCCAGCTTGTCGAATTCGCCAGCGCCGTACACCACCTTGCCGTCGACGATGGTCAACACCGACTCGATGCCCTTGATCGCTTCTTCGTCGACACTGAAGAAATCCAGCGACAAGGCCGCCAGGTCCGCCATCTGGCCGACCTTGATCTGGCCTTTCTTGCCCTGCTCGCTGGAGAACCAGGCGCTGCCGTGGGTGAACAGTTGCAGCGCGGTTTCGCGACTCAGGCCTTCCGGATAAAGCGCCATGCCGCCAACGGTCTTGCCGCTGACCAGCCAGTACAGCGACGTCCACGGGTTATAGCTCGACACTCGGGTGGCATCGGTGCCGGCGCCTACCGGGATGCCTTCGGCGAGCATGCGCTGGATCGGTGGGGTTTTCTCGGCAGCCTTGGCGCCGTAGCGATCGACAAAGTACTCGCCCTGGAAGGCCATGCGGTCCTGGATCGCGATACCACCGCCCAGCGCGCGCACCCGCTCGATGTTCTGCGAGCTGATGGTTTCGGCGTGGTCGAAAAACCACGGCAGGCCATTGAACGGAATGTCGCGGTTGACCTTCTCGAACACATCGAGCATGCGCGAGATCGATTCGTTGTAGGTGGCATGCAGGCGGAACGGCCAGCGCTGCTCGACCAGATGGCGCACCACCGGCTCCAGTTCCTGCTCCATGGTTTGCGGCAGATCGGGACGCGGCTCCAGGAAGTCTTCGAAGTCGGCTGCGGAGAACACCAGCATTTCGCCAGCGCCGTTGTGACGCAGGAAGTCGGTGCCGTCACCAGGCTTGACCTTCGCGCTCCAGTTCTTGAAGTCGGCGAGTTCTTCCTTGGGCTTCTGGGTGAACAGGTTGTAGGCGATGCGTACGGTCAACTGGCCCCTGTCGGCCAGTTCCTGGATGACCTGGTAGTCGTCCGGATAGTTCTGGTAGCCACCGCCGGCGTCAATGGCGCTGGTCAGGCCGAGGCGGTTGAGTTCGCGCATGAACTGGCGGGTCGAATTGACCTGGTATTCCAACGGCAGCTTCGGCCCCTTGGCCAGGGTGGCGTAGAGGATCATCGCGTTGGGGCGCGCGATCAGCAGGCCGGTCGGTTCGCCGAACTTGTTGCGCTGGATCTCGCCACCGGGCGGGTTCGGCGTGTCCTTGGTGTAGCCCACGGCCTTGAGCGCAGCGCGATTGAGCAGTGCGCGGTCGTAAAGGTGCAGCAGGAACACCGGGGTATCGGGCGCAGCCTGATTGATTTCTTCCAGGGTCGGCATGCGTTTTTCGGCGAACTGGAATTCGTTCCAGCCACCCACCACGCGCACCCACTGCGGCGTCGGTGTGCGGGCGGCCTGATCCTTGAGCAGGCGCAGGGCGTCGGCCACCGAGGGCACGCCTTCCCAACGCAGCTCCAGATTGTAGTTGAGGCCGCCGCGAATCAGGTGCAGGTGGGAGTCGTTCAGACCCGGGATGACCGTACGCCCCTTGAGGTCGATGATTTGCGTGGCCGAGCTTTTGTGGGCCATGGCCTCGCCATCCGTGCCGACGGCAATGAAGCGGCCGTCCTTGATGGCGACCGCCGTTGCCATCGGCTTCTCACGGTCCACCGTGTGCAGTTTGCCGTTGAACAGGATGAGGTCGGCGGTCATCGAGCCTGCCTGACTGGACGCGTAGGCGGAACCCGAGCTGGAAAATGGCAGGGCGGACCAGAGCGCTCCGGCAGCACCGAGAATGGTGCTGTTGGCCAGGAACTGGCGGCGGCTCTTGTCGTTGGAGTCTTGGGGCATGATGTTCTCCATCTGGATGCGGCAGCGGTGGGCACGACTGCGAAGCATGCCGGGCAATGCTCGTCAGGAATTGGATGGATGTGCGGCGCGACAGCACACCGCCCGGGACAACGATAGTCGGTGTCCCGGGCGGCAGCGGATTACTTGGCGCTATTGAAGGCGTTGTAGCTGGTCATCAGGTTGCGGTAGTCCGGGATGTGGTTGGAGCACAGCGCGGCCAGGCCTTCGATATCGTTGCGCCAGTCGCGGTGCAGCTCGCAGGCCACGCCGAACCAGGTCATCAGTTGTGCACCGGCCTGGCTCATGCGGTCATGCGCGGCATCGCGGGTCATCTGGTTGAACGTACCGGAGGCGTCGGTGACCACAAACACGTCGAACTCTTCTTCCAGCGCAGCCAGGGCCGGGAACGCTACGCAGACTTCGGTCACGACACCGGCGATGATCAGCTGTTTCTTGCCGGTGGCCTTCACGGCCTTGACGAAATCTTCGTTGTCCCAGGCGTTGATCTGACCAGGGCGGGCAATGTAAGGAGCATCCGGGAACAGCGCTTTCAGCTCAGGCACCAGCGGGCCGTTGGGGCCTTGCTCGAAGCTGGTGGTGAGGATGGTTGGCAGGTTGAAGAACTTGGCCAGGTCAGCCAGAGCCAACACGTTGTTCTTGAACGCATCCGGCTCGATGTCGCGGACCAGCGACAGCAGGCCTGCCTGGTGGTCGACCAGCAGTACAGCAGCGTCGTCTTTGTTCAGGCGGTTGTATTTGAATTTGGTCATGGCTGTAGCTCCTAAGGTTTCGCTTTCAGTAGTGGGTTGTGTTTCGCGTTGATGGGAGAAGATTAAAACCATGACGTTTTGCGCGGTAGACAGTGAAAATTGTCCTTAGCGTTCTATTTTGTGAACGATAGACGGACAGGCTTTGTTTTCGCCACAAAACGGTGCCGCACTGCCGTGTCACGCCCCAAGACGATGCATAGCACTCGACACATCCGAATCAATCCCACGTTTCCGACAGTCATTTCCTACACATCCTCTGATTGGCAAGGCCCTTGCTCTGACCTCGCTACTGTCAATTGCTGGAAGCTTTCCGATGCTGGTGATTCATCGCAGAATCGACCCTCAACCCATGTGGGCCGCCGAGTTGCACCTGACGTTCGAAGCCCGGAGCAAAAGCCGCCTGCGCTGTTTCAGTGCCGAGGGTGAAGACGTCGGCTTGTTTCTGGAGCGCGGGCAATCGCCGCTGTACGACGGCGAATGTCTCCAGGCCGAAGACGGGCGCATCGTTCGTGTCTGTGCCCGCCCCGAACAACTGCTGCACGTGACCTGCGCCAATGCCTTCGAACTGACCCGCGCCGCGTATCACTTGGGCAATCGCCACGTTGCCCTGCAAGTCGGTGACGGTTGGCTGCGCCTGCTCGACGATTACGTGCTCAAGGCCATGCTCGAACAACTGGGCGCCCATGCCGAAAACATCGAAGCCCCGTTCCAGCCGGAACACGGTGCCTACGGCGGTGGCCATCACCATTCGCGCCACGGCGATGAAGATTTCAATTACCCGCCCAAGCTCCATCAGTTCGGCGTGCGCCTGTGAACCCCGCCTGGGCATTGCTGCGCCTGGCCAGTCCGCAATTGCCGATCGGCGGCTACAGCTATTCCCAAGGTCTGGAAATGGCAGTGGAGAACGGCCGTGTCCATGACCCGGACAGCGCGCGGCGCTGGATAAGCGATCAACTGCTGCTCAATCTCGCCCGTTTCGAGGCGCCGCTGTTGCTCGCCCATTGCGTTGCCGCCGCCGAGGAAAACTGGAGCGAATTGCTGCAACGTTGTGAAGAACACCGCGCCAGCCGGGAAACCCGCGAACTGCATCAGGAAAGCCGGCAGATGGGTTACTCCCTGCAACAACTGCTCACCGGCCTGCCGGAGCTCGATGCAGCGGCCCGCGCCTTTCTGCAGCAACGCCCCGAGCCGCACCTGGCCCTGGGCTGGGCGCTGGCCGCCCGCGCCTGGCGGATCAGCCCGCAGGATGCGCTGGCCGCCTGGCTCTGGAGCTGGCTTGAGAATCAATTGGCGGTGCTGATGAAAACCCTGCCGCTGGGCCAGCAAGCCGCCCAGCGCCTGACCAGCGAACTGCTGCCGCTGCTGCAACAAGCCCAGCAGAGCGCCAGCCAGATCAACCCCGAACACTATGGCAGCGCCGCGTTTGGCCTGTCCCTGGCCTGTATGGCCCATGAACGGCAGTACAGCCGTCTGTTCCGTTCCTAGGGCCTGTTACTTTGGAGAACTACATGAACACTCAACCTCTGCGCGTAGGCATTGGCGGCCCGGTCGGTTCCGGCAAAACCGCCCTGACCCTGGCCCTGTGCCTGGCCCTGCGCGACCGTTACAACCTGGCCGTCGTGACCAATGACATCTATACCCGCGAAGACGCTGATTTTCTGGTGCGCAATGAAGCACTGGCACCGGAACGCATCATTGGCGTGGAGACTGGCGGTTGCCCACACACGGCCATTCGCGAAGACGCCTCGATCAATCTCGAAGCCGTGGATCAACTCAACCGCCGTTTTCCAGGGCTGGACCTGATTCTCGTGGAGTCCGGTGGCGACAATCTATCGGCCACTTTCAGCCCGGAACTGTCGGACCTGACCATCTACGTGATCGACGTTTCCGCAGGCGACAAACTGCCACGCAAAGGCGGGCCGGGCATCTGCAAATCCGATCTGCTGGTGATCAACAAGATCGACCTGGCGCCCCTGGTGGGCGCATCGCTGACCCTGATGGACAGCGACACCACACGCATGCGCAACGGCAAACCGTTTGTCTTCAGCAACCAGAAAACCGGCCAGGGCCTGGAAGACATCATTGCCTTCATTGAGCGCCAAGGCTTGCTGACCGCCGCCTGATCAAGATTTATTCACAAGGAAGCTTCCATGACACTCAAACGCATTTTGGCCGCCGCGGCCCTGTTGCTGACCCCTGCCCTCGCTTTTGCCCACCCGGGGCACGGCGACAATGGCTTGATCGCCGGTATCAGTCACCCGATCGGCGGCCTCGATCACTTGCTGGCAATGCTCGCGGTCGGCCTTTGGGCGGCACAACAAAAAGGCGCGGCGCGCTGGGCGCTGCCCTGCACTTTCGTCGCGACCATGCTGATCGGTGGCCTGCTGGGCTTTGAAGGGCTGAACCTGCCGGCACTGGAAAGCGGGATTGCCGCGTCGGTCCTGGCGCTGGGCCTGGCCGTAGCGCTGGCGGTGCGTCCACCGTTGAGCCTGGCGATAGTTGCCACGGCATTGTTTGCCTTGTTCCATGGCGTGGCCCATGGCCTGGAACTGCCGGACATGTCCAGCCCGTGGGCGTATGCCGCCGGGTTCGTTGCGGCAACCGCTGCCTTGCATGCGGCGGGTTATGCGCTGGTGCGGGTATTGCCGCAAGCTGCTGCACCGTTGGTGCGACTGGCGGGTGCAGCTTCGGCGGCGACTGGGGTCTGGTTGTTGGCGGGCTGAATTTCTGGCGTTTGTCAGCCTCATCGCGGGCAAGCCATGCTCCTACAGGTCCTGTGTTGATCGTTCCCACGCTCTGCGTGGGAATGCACCCCGGGACGCTCCGCGTCCCAAAAGGCCGAACGCCGAGCGTCCGTTGAGGCATTCCCACGCAGAGCGTGGGAAAGATCGATAGAGTTTGCACTTAACCTGTGGGAGCTGGCTTGCCAGCGATGGCGGTCGGAAAGACACCACATCTCTCAGGCCTGCTACCATGTCGCGCAACCAAACCTGCCGTGACGACGCCAGCCAATGCCGCATGTTCCCCGCTCTGCCTCCCACCCTGAATTGACCGCCCTGTTCGCCTCGGTGCAACAGCACTTTGAAGGTGTGATCGTGCCACTTTGGCAAGGTCCCGGCTGGAATGCCGACATGGCGTTGCCGTATGAAGCACTGGACGCCGCGCATCATCCGTTGCCAGCGCAACGCTATCGGGCCATGGCCTGTGCACGCCAGTTGTATCTGTTTGCCAGTCTGATCGGCCAGGTACCGGCCGCCGAAGAGCGCGCGGCGGCGCTGTTTCGTTCCTTGCAACGACACTTTCACGACGCCGAGCACGGCGGCTGGTTCTACAGCATCGATCCGCAGGGTGCACCGCTGGATCAGCGCAAAGACCTCTACACCCACGCCTTCATCCTGTTCGCCTGCGCCCATTATTGGGACAAGGTCCGCGAACCGCTGGTGGAATCTGTACTCAACGCCGCGCTGGAAGTCATCGCCCGGCGCTTTTCCACAGGCGACGGCATGTACGAAGCCAGCCTCGATAGAGACTGGTCGTCGCTCGGCAGCGGCCCCCTGCAAAACCCGTTGATGCACTTGGCCGAAGCCTTCCTCGCGACGTTGTCGGTGCGCGAAGACATTGCCGTGCAGCGCGCGCTCATCGAGTTATGCACAGCCATGCAGAAACGCTTCGTCGACCCGCAACACGGCGTATTGATGGAGAAACCGCTGGGAACTGTGGATAACTGGTTCGAGCCGGGGCATCAGTTCGAATGGTATTTCTTGCTGGAGTCTTCAGTGCTGCTGCGCGGATCGAAACTGCATGCCTCACTGGAACGCGCCTTTGCCTTTACCGAGCAACTGGGCGTGGATCAATCCTGCGGAGCGATACGCGCCATGCTCGACCTCGGACCTGACGGCGGCTCACGAGATGCAACCCAGCGTATCTGGGCTCAGGCTGAATACCTGCGGGCATTGACATTGCGACCGCACAGCGAAGCCACGGTGCTGCGCCAATTGCAGGCGCTGCAACAGCATTTTCTGCATGCCGGTGGCTGGCACGAATGCCGCGACGAACACGGCGAAGTCAGCCGTCGGGACATGCCGTCGACCACGCCTTATCATCTGGCAACCTGTTATCGCGGGCTTGCCGATTATCTTCGCTGATGTTTGGTCGCAATCGCGGGCAAGCCCGCGATTGGCCGTCACACGCTCTTAAGCCTTGCCACCACTGCGATCAATCGCAAAACCGGCCCATGCCTGGCTGACCGGCATCAGTTCCAGGCTGTTGATGTTGATGTGCGCCGGAGCATTGAGGACCCAGAAAATGGTGTCGGCAATGTCTTGCGGCTGGATCGGCTCGGCACCGGCGTAGGTCGCGTTATACCGTTCCTGATCACCGGCGAAACGCACCAGCGAGAACTCGCTCTCGCACAGGCCGGGCTCGATATTGCTGACCCGCACGCCTGTACCCTGCAAATCGCAGCGCAGGTTCAGGGAGAACTGTTTAACGAAGGCCTTGGTTGCGCCATACACATGGCTGCCCGGATACGGATAGTTGCCGGCCACGGAGCCCAGGTTGACGATGCCGGCACCACGACCGTGGGCGATCAGGCGCGGCAACAGCAGTCGGGTGCTGTACATCAAACCTTTGACGTTGGTGTCGACCATCGTGTCCCAGTCGTCGAGATCGCACTTGGGGGCCGGATCGACGCCCAGCGCCAGGCCGGCGTTGTTGATCAGCCCGCGCAGTTTGGCGAAGGACGGCGGCAGGTTGGCAATGGCTTGTTCCATCGCCTGGCGATCCCGTACATCAAGCACCAGGCCATGCACTTCAGTCTGCTTCGACAACTCGGCGCACAGCGCATTGAGGCGTTCTTCACGACGACCGGTCAGCACCAGTTTCCAGCCCGCCTCGGCAAAACGACGGGCACAGGCTTCACCAAAACCGGAAGTCGCGCCGGTAATAAACAGGGTGTTGAACATCGTGTTCTCCTTGCTTCGGCTGTCGGTCAGCCATGGGAATAGACAATCAACGGGCAGCATGCCCGGCCTTGCTCACACGGGCAACCACCGCGAGCCTGTTCAAAAAATGATCTAATCGCGCAACGCCTTACCCTCCGTGGCTTGCAGCCATGTGCCCGCACGTTATCCACAGGCCGGTCCACAGTCTTTGGGGGCAAGTGGAAAAGCTGCAAGCCGCTATCCACAAGGCTTAGCGCGGGGTTTTGAAACTTTTTTGCTTGACCCTCAAGCGCCTGCTGTGTAGCCCATCGCCATATTCATGACTGACAGGTCAAACCAACGATGGCGCCAAGCCAGCAACCACGGCCTTCAGCCGAGTCTTTCCAGAGTTTAGTCACAGACTTATCCACAGGCTTGTGCACACCCGATTCGCTGATT
Organism: Pseudomonas sp. Sample_22; assembly: GCF_004307635.1. Classification (NCBI taxonomy): domain Bacteria; kingdom Pseudomonadati; phylum Pseudomonadota; class Gammaproteobacteria; order Pseudomonadales; family Pseudomonadaceae; genus Pseudomonas; species Pseudomonas sp. Sample_22. The sequence continues at coordinate 294,267 of NZ_RCNY01000022.1, read as the reverse complement.
TTCACTGCCAACAAAAAGGTTGACAAAGTGCTCTTTCAGCCAAGTAAAAACCACTGATCAAAAAACAACCACACCTCTGCACGCCACGGTTTCAAAGGGCTTCAGCCAGCTACTCCCACGTTATTCACAGCCAGCTCCACAGTAATCGGGGACAAGTCAAAACCGTGACAAAACAACTATTTGCAGCGGCTTTATGTCGCGGTTTGGGAGCTCGGGGAATTTGTTTTCCACAATTTCAAAAGAATGCCCCGCTGCCCCTGTGGGAGTGAGCCTGCTCGCGATAGCGTCGGTACGCCCTGGATGGATATGACTCACACATAGTCATCGCGAGCAGGCTCACTCCTACAGGGAGCCGTGGTGTTTGCGAGATATAAAAAAGCCCCGGCGATTGCGCGCCGGGGCTGTGCATAACGAAGCCGACTCAGTGCCCGCCAAGATAGGCGTTACGCACATCCTCGTTGACCAGCAACTCCTTGCCAGTGCCGGTCATGCGGATTTCGCCGTTGACCATCACATAGGCGCGGTCGGACAAGCGCAGGGCATGGTTGGCGTTCTGCTCGACCAGGAAGATGGTCATGCCGGTCTGCGCCAGTTCCCGCAGGGTGGCGAAAATCTGCTTCACCACAATGGGTGCCAGGCCGAGGCTGGGCTCATCGAGCAACAGCAATTTCGGCCGACTCATCAGCGCACGGGCGATGGCGAGCATTTGCTGTTCACCGCCGGACATGGTCATTGCGCGCTGGGTGCGCCGTTCTTCAAGTCGCGGAAACAACTTGAACATGCGTTGCATGTCCTCCTTGGCGTACTTGTCACCAATCGGAATGGTGCCCATCAGCAGGTTTTCCTCGACGGTCATGTCGGGGAACACTCGCCGCCCTTCCGGCGACTGTGCAATGCCGTTGGAGGCGATGTAGTGCGACGACTTGTGGGTAATGTTCACGCCTTGGTAGAGGATCTGCCCGTCCGCCGCGCGCGGCTGACCGAAGATCGACATCAGCAGGGTCGACTTGCCCGCGCCGTTGGAGCCGATGAGGCTGACGGTTTCCCCTTCGTTGATATGCAGCGAGACTTTCTTCAGGGCCTGGATCGGCCCGTAAAACACGTCCAGTTCCTTGAGTTCGAGGATGGGTTGGGTCATACCACTTCCTCTTCGTCGGCGCCCAGGTAGGCGGCAATCACTTTCGGATCGTTGCGGATGTCGTCGGGACCGCCCTCGGCGATCACGATGCCGTGGTCCAGCACCACGATGTGGTCGGAAATACTCATAACCATGCCCATGTCGTGTTCGATCAGCACCACGGTCAGATCGTGCTCGTCGCGCAGCAGCCGGATCATCGCGCTCAGCGCTTCGGTTTCCTGAGGGTTGAGGCCGGCGGCCGGTTCGTCGAGGCAGATGATCTGCGGACGGGTACACATGGCCCGGGCGATTTCCAGACGGCGTTGCTGGCCGTAGGACAGTTCACCGGCCAGGCGGTTGGCGCAGTCCACCAGGTCCACCACTTCCAGCCAGTAGAACGCGTGGTCCAGCGCATCGCTTTCAGCTTTGCGGTAACCCTTGGTGTTGAGAATGCCAGCCAGCATGCTGCGGTTGACCCACATGTGCTGGGCCACCAGCAGGTTTTCCAGCACCGACATTTCCTTGAACAGGCGAATGTTCTGGAAAGTCCGCGCCAGCCCGGCACGGTTCACCAGGTGCGTGCCGCCGAACATCTTGTAGCGCAGCCGGGTGATGAAGTTTTTAGGCGAGACGAAATCGGTCGGTTTGAACGATTCGCCGAGCAACTGGATGACGTTGGTCCTTTCGCCACGCACATTGAGTTCGATCTTGCCGCCGGAAGCCTTGTAGAACCCGGTCAGGCAGTTGAACACCGTGGTCTTGCCGGCGCCATTGGGACCGATCAGGGCGAAGATCGAGTTGCGTTTGACCTGCAGGCTGACATCGTTCAACGCCTTGATGCCGCCGAAGTGCATCATCAGCTTTTCGACACTGAGTACGACTTCGCTCATGGCGCTACTCCTTTACGCGGGGTCACACCGGTGCGGCTGATCCGAATCAGGCCACGCGGTCGCCAGATCATCATCAACACCATCAGGATGCCGAACAACAGCACGCGGTACTCGGCGAAGCCACGCAGCAGTTCCGGGGCGACAGTCAGCACGAAGGCAGCAATCACTACACCAATGGTCGAGCCCATGCCACCCAGTACCACGATGGCGAGGATCAGGGCCGATTCGAAGAACGTGAACGAGGTCGGGTTGACGAAGCCCTGATAAGTGGCAAAAAACACGCCCGCCAGACCTGCCGTCGATGCACCGATGGTGAACGCCGAGAGCTTGACCAAAACGTGGTTCAGGCCCATGGAGCGGCAGGCGATCTCGTCTTCGCGCAGCGCTTCCCAGGCACGACCGACCGGCATCTTCACCAGGCGATGCTTGATGTACAGCACAGCCAGTACCACGAGGAACAACACCGCGTAGATGAAGTAGTACTTCACGTCCGGGTTATAGGCGATGCCGAAGAACTCATGGAACGGTACACCACCGTCCTTCGCCCGCTTGCCGAATTCCAGGCCGAAGAAAGTCGGCAGTGGTGCCGGCATGCCATTCGGACCGCCAGTCAGCGACAGCCAGTTATTGAGGACCAGACGGATGATTTCACCGAAGCCCAGGGTCACGATTGCCAGATAGTCACCGTGCAGACGCAGCACCGGGAAACCAAGGATGCAACCGGCCAGCCCCGCCGTGATCGCCGCCAGCGGCAGCACCGTCCAGAAGCCCAGCCCGAGGTATTGATAACCGAGTGCCAGACCATAGGCGCCGATGGCGTAGAACGCCACATAACCGAGGTCGAGCAAGCCGGCCAGGCCGACCACGATGTTCAGCCCCAGGCCCAGCAGCACGTAGATCAGCCCGAGGATGACCACGCCCAGCAGGTAGGAGTTGGAGAAAAACGGGAATACCACGGCGATGACGATTACCAGCGGAATGATCCAGCGCAACCGCGATTTGTAGTCAGGCGCCAATACATGGACGCCGGAGCCGGTTGTTTCAAAACCTTCAAGGATTCTCAAGCCCTTGGGGGTTTGCAGGAACAAGCTCAGGGCGAAACGACCGGCCATGACAATGGCGACGATCCATGCCACCCGGGTGGTTTCCATGTTGAAGCCGTAGCCATCGAGCACAACGCCGACAATCGGCCCGAACACGATCAGGGCAATGAGGCCGGCAAGAATCGCGTCAACCAGACTTTTTTTGATATCAATGGTTTTTTTAGTGGTTGAAGACATCGCTTACACCTTCGACACAAGAGGACGGCCGAGCAGGCCTTGGGGCCGAAAGACCAGAACGAGAACCAGCAGCGAGAAGCTGAATACGTCTTTGTAGTCCGAGTTCACCAGGCCGGAAAACAGCGACTCGGAAATCCCCAGGATGATCCCGCCGAGCATGGCGCCAGGCAGCGAGCCAATCCCGCCGAGCACCGCAGCGGTGAACGCCTTGATCCCGATGATGAAGCCGGCATAGAAGTCGAAAGTGCCGTAGTTCATGGTGATCAGCACGCCGGCCAGGGCCGCCATCGCTGCACCGATGATGAATACGTAGGAAATCACCCGGTCGGTGTTGATCCCGAGGATCGAAGCCATCTTGCGGTCTTGCTGGGTTGCACGGCACATGCGGCCGAGCTTGGTGTACTTGATGATGTAGGTCAGCGCAGCCATGCCGACAAACGCGGCAACCAGAATGAACACCTTGGTGTAGGTCAACTGCACGAAACCGCTACCGACCTCGACACGCCAGGCCCCTGTGAGCAACGTGGGAACGCCTTGTTGCTTGGCGCCCTGGGCGATCTGGGCGTAGTTTTGCAGGATCAGCGAAATACCGATGGCGCTGATCAGTGGTGCCAGTCGGGTGGAATTACGCAGGGGTTTGTAGGCGACACGCTCGATGACCCAGCCATACACCGCCGTGACGACGATGGTGAAGATCAACGTGCCAAGCATCAGCAGCGGAAAGGATTCGATACCGAAGTAAGCCAGCAGAGCCAGACTGATTGCCGCCAGGTAAGCGGAAATCATGTAAACCTCGCCATGGGCGAAGTTGATCATGCCGATGATGCCATAGACCATTGTGTAGCCGATGGCGATCAGGCCATAGACCGACCCGAGGGTCAGGCCGTTGACCAGTTGCTGCAGGAAAATACCATCCATAACGCAATCTCACGCAATGAGAACCTGCACATGTGGCTGTGCGGTTCCTCTAAGGAAAATACAGATATACGTCGGAGCAATGTCATTCACGATCAGGCAGACCACCACGGTCCCTGTGGGAGCTGGCTTGCCAGCGATGGCGGTTGAACATTCGACAAAAATGTCTCTTGCAAGTCCGCCCATCGCGGGCAAGCCCGCTCCCACATGGGATCTGTGGGGTTCAGGTGATCGAATCAGCCCTTACTTCTGTTTTTCCAGTTGGTGATATTTGCCGTCCTTGTCCCACTGGTAAACAACGTAGTCGGAGACTTTCAGGTCGCCCTTGCTGTCCCAGGTCTTCTCGCCCATGACGGTCTTGACCGGGTTCTTCTTCAGCCACTCAGCGGCTTTTTCGCCATTGTTGGACTTGGCGCCGTTGAAGGCTGCAGCCAGGGTTTGCACCGAAGCGTAGGCGTACAGGGTGTAGCCTTCAGGCTCGGTACCGGCCTTGCGGAAGGCGTCTACCACGGTCTTGCTGTCTGGCAGCAGGCGTGGGTCGGCACCGAAGGTCATCAGCACGCCGTCAACGAATTGCGGACCGCCAGCGGTGGTCACCAGTTCGTCGGTCACGATGCCGTCGTCGGACATGAACTTGACGTCTTTGAGGCCTTGTTCACGCAGTTGACGAACCAGAGGGCCGGCTTCCGGGTGCAGACCACCGAAGTAGACAACGTCAGCGCCAGCGCCACGGATCTTGGTCACGATGGTGCTGAAGTCTTTCTCGCCACGGGTCAGGCCTTCGTACAGCACAGGCGTTACGCCGCGCTTGACCAGTTGAGCCTTGGTGGCGTCAGCCAGGCCTTGGCCGTAGGTGTCCTTGTCGTGCAGCACGACGACTTTCTTGCCCTTGAGCACGTCGACGATGTAATCGCCGGCCACGATGCCCTGCTGGTCGTCACGACCGCACATACGGAACATGGCGCTCAGGCCGCGTTCGGTAACCTGTGGGTTGGTGGAGCCTGGAGTAATGGCGATGATGCCCGCTTCGTCGTAGATCTCGGAGGCCGGGATGGTCGACGAGGAGCAGAAGTGACCGACGACGCCGGCCACTTTCTGGTTGGTCAGGTCTTTGGCGACCGTCACAGCCTGTTTCGGTTCGCAGGCGTCATCGCCCTTGACCAGTACGATTTTTTCCCCGTTAACCCCGCCCGCCGCGTTGACCGCATCGGCCGCCGCCTGTGCACCCTTCATGTACTGTTCGCCAAATGCCGCGTTGGCACCGGTCATTGGTCCCGCTACGCCGATCTTGATGTCAGCCTGAGCAAACGCAGAAACACCCAGCGCAGTTGCCACTGCGAGGGCCAGAAAGCCTTTCTTGTAAAACGTCTGGGACATGAGGTGATGCTCCTTGGTTTTTTTAATTGGCACTACAACTTCACTGAATGCTCAGAGCAAGGGCCGTGCCATCGGTTTTTTATTCTGAAAAAAGTCGCTGCCTTATTGTTTTTTCGACTGTTTCGAGCCCATTTTCATTGGGCGTGCAACCGTCTAAACCGCGGAAGGTAAAACCATTTTTTATTTGAGGCGCAACCCGCCTGCGCCATCATTGCAACCGCGGCTTTAAACGACGTGCAACCAGCCTGTAACAACGTGCGTCACCGAAGTGCACACTGCTGGTGCGGGACTGCTACAACCCGCACCACTACAGGCTAGCTGCAGATCGAAAAAGCGCCGCTTTGCCCTGCAAAAATCCACATTCAGATCACGATCCGCAGGCACTGGCCCGCGTGATACAGCGAAAACCCCGCCTCGTAAAGGCAACTGCGCAACCCCACCCCGGCCAATGGCTGCATGGGCGCGAAGGGAATCGGCAGCGCTTGAGGATTTCCGTTACACAGGTAATCGGCAAATGCTTTGCCCACCACCGTTCCGGTGGTCACGCCACGACCGTTGTAACCGGTGACCGCCACTAAACCGGGCGCCGGTTCGAACAGGCGCATCAGATGATCGGGAGTAAAAGCGATGCAACCGGTCCAGGTGCATTCCCATTCGACCGGTTTGAGGTAAGGAAAATAATGCTGCTGCACCCGGTCGGCCCAGGCTTTGAGGAACCAGGTCGGCTTCTGATTGCCATTGCCCAGACTGCCCAGCAGCAGGCGACCGTCCTTGTCACGACGAATGCTGCTGAGCACTTGCCGGGTGTCCCAGGAACCCTGGCCACCGGGCAAGATTTGCTGAGCGGCGTCTTCGGTCAGCGGCACCGAAGCCACCTGATAGTAGTAACCGGGGAAAAAGTTACGCCGCAACTCAGTCCAGTCGCCTTCGGTATAGGCATTGGAGGCGATCACCACTTGCTCGGCCAGCACCGAACCCTGTGCAGTCTGCACCGACCAGCGCTGCCCCTGACGTTCGAGTCGGCTGACGGGTGAATGATCGAACAATTGACCACCCAGACCGATGGCCGCCTTGGCCAGCCCCGTGGTATAGGCCATCGGGTTAAGCGTACCGGCACGCCGATCGAGCAGCGCGGCGGCAATTTTTTTGGTGCCGGTGGCTTGTTCGCACGCTTGACCGGTGAGCAATTCCACCGGTGCACCTCGGCGTTTCCATTGTTCTTCACGACTGCGCAAGTCGGCTTCGCCGCGGGCGTTGTGCGCCATGTGCAGCGTGCCTTCGCGGCGCAACTGGCAATCGATGTTGTATTTATCCACAAGGCTGAACACCAGGGATGGCGCCGCACCGAGCATGCGGTTGAGCTGGCTGCCGACCTCAGTGCCAAACCCGGCTTCAATCTCGTCCGGGGGAATCCACATGCCCGCGTTGACCAGCCCGACGTTGCGCCCCGAGCCGCCATGTCCGGCGCGATGGGCTTCCAGCACGCAAACGGTTTTGCCCTGTTCCAGCAGATGCACCGCCGCCGACAAACCGGTAAACCCGGCGCCGATGACGCAGACATCGACCTTCACTTCCCCCTTGAGCGCCGCGTTGTCGGGCCTTTGCGGCGTCAGTTTTTCCCACAGACACTCTTCGCGTAACGGCATTGCCAGACTCCAACAGAAACCTAACTAACACACCATTTACCTGTGGGAGCGGGCTTGCCCGCGATAGCGTCAGCACCTTCAACATCCAGGTGACTGACCGATTGCCATCGCGGGCAAGCCCGCTCCCACAGTGATCTTCATGGGTTCAAAAGTTGTATTTAATCGAACGTGATGCCCTGGGCCAACGGCAACTCCAGCGAGTAGTTCACGGTGTTGGTTTGACGACGCATGTAGCCGCGCCATGCATCGGAGCCCGACTCACGGCCGCCGCCGGTTTCTTTCTCGCCACCGAACGCGCCGCCGATTTCCGCACCGCTCGGGCCGATGTTGACGTTGGCAATGCCGCAGTCACTGCCTACCGCCGACATGAACTGCTCGGCTTCACGCACATCGGTGGTGAAAATGCACGAGGACAGGCCTTGCGGCACGGCGTTGTTCAGACGCAGGGCTTCGTTGAAGTCGCTGTAACCGACCACGTACAGAATCGGCGCGAAGGTTTCGTGGCAGACCACGTCACTCTGTTCCGGCATTTCGACGATGGCTGGCGATACGTAGTAGGCATTCGGGAACTTGTCTTCCAGTTGACGCTTGCCGCCGAACACCTTGCCGCCTTCGCTCAAGGCCTGCTCAAGCGCGTCCTGCATGTTCTCGAAGCTTTGCTTGTCGATCAGCGGGCCGATCAGGTTGCCTTCCAGCGGATGGCCGATGCGCACTTTGGAGTAAGCGGCTTTCAGGCGAGTGACGATTTCTTCTTTGACTGACTCATGGGCAATCAGGCGACGCAAGGTGGTGCAACGCTGGCCGGCGGTGCCGACGGCGCTGAACAGAATCGCACGAACGGCCATGTCCAGGTCGGCGCTTGGGCCCAGGATCATCGCGTTGTTGCCGCCCAGCTCGAGAATACTGCGGGCGAAGCGTGCGGCGATTTTCGGCGCCACTTCGCGACCCATGCGGGTGCTGCCGGTGGCGCTAACCAGCGCGACACGCGGATCATCAACCAAGGCTTCGCCGGCATCGCGACCGCCGATGATGACCTGGCTCAGGTGCGGCGGTGCGTCGCTGAAGTTCTTCAGCACGCGATCGAACAGCGCCTGGCAGGCCAGGGCGGTCAGCGGGGTTTTCTCCGACGGTTTCCAGATCACCGGGTTACCGCAGACCAGCGCCAGCGTGGCGTTCCAGGCCCAGACCGCGACCGGGAAGTTGAACGCACTGATCACGCCAACCACGCCCAGCGGATGCCAGGTTTCGCGCATGTGGTGGCCAGGACGCTCGGAAGCGATGGTCAAGCCGTACAACTGACGGGACAGACCGACGGCGAAATCGCAGATGTCGATCATCTCCTGAACCTCACCCAGACCTTCCTGGGTGATCTTGCCCGCTTCCCACGACACCAGCTCGCCGAGATCGGCCTTGTACTCACGCAGGATGTCGCCCAGTTGACGCACCAGCTCGCCACGGCGCGGCGCCGGCACCTTGCGCCACAGCTCGAACGCATGATCTGCGCGACTGATGTGCTGCTCGACTTCAGCGGCGCCTTCCCAGTTCACGGCGGCGATGCGACTGCCGTCGATGGGCGAATGCACAGGCACTTTGCCGTTCTGGTACAGGGCCGGGTTTACACCAAGACGATCAAGCAATGCGGCAACCATGGGTCACTCCTCAAGCAAAAAACGGAACGGGTGCAGTCGCAGCAACACGACTGATCAGACCTGTAGTTTTAGCGCCACGCAGGTTACTCAACAAACGACCATTAAGAGAGATATCATTCCGTTTATTCATGCTGTGCATTGCTGGCAATAAAGAAACAAGAACAAAAGGACCGCCCATGCTGAACAAACGCTATTTGCCATCGATCGCTGCCCTGCAGTGTTTCGAAGCCGTGACCCGGCATTTGAGCTTTACCCGGGCTGCCGAAGAATTGAACCTGACCCAGAGCGCCGTCAGCAAGCAGGTGGCACAACTGGAAGAGCTATTGCAGCACCTGTTGTTTCGCCGGGTGCGTCGGCGTCTGCAAATGACCCCGGCGGGCGATCTGTATCTGGTGGAAGTACGGAAAATCCTCACGCAGGTCGAGATGTCGACGCATTACTTGCGTTCCTACGGCGGCGAAACCGAAGTCCTGCGCGTCTCGACACCGTCGACCTTCGGCGCGCGCTGGCTGGTCCCACGCCTCAAAGGCTGGCGGCTGCGTCATCCGTCGATCCATCTGGACCTGTGCAACGAACAGGAAGCCGACGACTTGCTGCAGGGTCGCAGCGATCTGGCGTTCTACTTCGGCCAGGGGTCACGCCCCGGTACCGAATGCCTGAAGCTGTTCAGCGAAGAGTTGGTGCCTGTGTGTGCTCCCGGCAGCCTGCCGGAGGTACCGTTTACCGACCCGACGCAACTCACCGACCTGGTCCTGCTGCAAAACGCCTCCAGGCCTCAGGCGTGGCATGACTGGTTCGACAGTCAGGGCTACCACACCGAACACAGCTACCACGGCCCGCGCTTCGAAACCTTTTATATGTGCATCCGCGCCGCTCAAGTCGGCTGTGGCGTCGCATTGCTGCCGCGCTTTCTGGTGGAAGAGGAACTGGCAGACGGCAAGCTGGTCATTCCATGGCAGCATGCAATGCCCAGCACCGACGCCTATTACCTGGCGTATCCGGAACACTCGGCGGAAGTGCCCAAGGTGCGGGATTTTGTGAAGTGGATGCTGGAGCAGGTTGATAGCCCGGATGCCGCGCAGCTTTAACGTCTTGCACTTCCCTGTGGCGAGGGGGCTTGCCCCCGCTGGGTTACGCAGCAACCCCAAAACTTGCAACTTCGAAGCCGAAGCTATTGCGACTGCTGCGCAGCCGGACGGGGGCAAGCCCCCTCGCCACAAATCCCCATAACTGCCGGGATCCGCTGCGGTTTAAAAAATTGCTGGCAATCCCCACCACCGTTATGCGCCACTAGCTCTATTCAATGCTGGAGATTCCCGTTATGAGCGAGAGCGTGTTTGCCGATCGCATCGTGCAGAACCTGCTCGACACCGACTTCTACAAACTGACGATGATGCAGGCGGTGCTGCACAACTACCCGAACGTCGAAGTCGAATGGGAGTTTCGTTGCCGTAACAGCGAGGATCTACGCCCGTATCTGGCGGAGATTCGCTACCAGATCGAGCGTTTGTCGGAATTGAGCCTGAGCGCCGATCAGCTGAGCTTCCTGGAGCGCATCAGCTTCCTGAAGCCAGACTTCCTGCGCTTTCTCGGGCTGTTTCGGTTCAACCTGCGCTACATCCACACCGGCATCGAAAATGGCGAACTGTTCATCCGCCTGCGCGGCCCGTGGCTGCATGTGATTTTGTTCGAAGTACCTTTGCTGGCGATCGTCAGCGAAGTACGCAATCGCTACCGATACCGTGAAATCGTTCTCGAACAGGCACGCGAGCAGCTGTATCGCAAGTTCGACTGGCTGACGGCCAACGCCGACAGCGACGAACTGTCGGAGCTGCAGGTCGCCGATTTCGGCACGCGTCGACGCTTCTCGTACCGCGTGCAGGAAGAAGTGGTGAATGTACTCAAGCACGACTTTCCCGGCCGTTTCGTCGGCACCAGCAACGTGCACCTGTCGCGGGAACTGGACATGAAACCGCTGGGTACCATGGCCCACGAATGGATCATGGCTCACCAGCAACTCGGCCCACGGCTGATCGACAGCCAGATTGCCGCCCTTGATTGCTGGGTCCGCGAATACCGGGGCCTGTTGGGCATCGCGCTGACCGACTGCATCACCATGGATGCCTTCCTCGGCGATTTCGATCTGTTCTTCGCCAAACTGTTCGACGGGTTGCGCCACGATTCGGGCGACCCGGTGCTGTGGGCGGAAAAGGCCATCGCCCACTATCACAAGCTCGGCATCGACCCCATGAGCAAGACGCTGACCTTCTCCGACAGTCTGACACTGCCCAAGTCCCTGGAGATATTCCGGGCGCTGCGTGGTCGGATCAATGTGAGCTTCGGCATCGGCACCAACCTGACCTGTGACATTCCGGGTGTCGAACCGATGAGCATCGTGCTTAAAATGACCGCCTGCAACGGCCAGCCGGTGGCGAAGATCTCCGACGAGCCAGGCAAGACTCACTGTAAAGACCCGAATTTCGTCGCTTATTTGCGACACGTTTTCCAGGTTCCTGCCTTATCCAGTCTATCTAGCAAGGAGTGAATTCATGCAAGCCGTACAGCGTGAGATTGCTGAGCAGCTCAAGGTTCAACCGCCGTTCGCCGATGACGCCGCCCTCGAGGCAGAAGTCGCCCGACGGATCACCTTCATTCAGGATTGCCTGATCAATTCCGGGCTCAAGACGCTGGTGCTGGGCATCAGTGGCGGGGTCGACTCCCTGACCGCGGGCTTGCTGGCCCAGCGTGCCATGCGAGAACTGCGCCAGCGTACCGGTGACGGCAACTACAAGTTCATCGCCGTGCGCCTGCCATACGAAACCCAGTTCGATGAACACGACGCCCAGGCGTCGGTGGACTTCATCAAGCCGGACGAGCGCCACACCGTGAATATCGGCCCGGCGGTCAAATCCCTGGCCAATGAAGTGGCGGCCTTTGAAGGCAAGCACGCAGTCTCGGTGGATTTCGTGCTGGGCAACACCAAGGCGCGGATGCGCATGGTCGCCCAGTACACCATCGCCGGTGCGGCCCACGGCCTGGTGATCGGCACCGACCACGCAGCGGAAGCTGTGATGGGCTTCTTCACCAAGTTCGGCGATGGCGCTTGCGACCTCGCACCGCTGAGCGGGTTGGTGAAAAACCAGGTCCGGGCGATTGCCCGCAGCTTCGGCGCCCCGGAATCACTGGTGGAAAAAGTCCCGACAGCCGACCTCGAAGACCTGTCACCGGGCAAACCGGACGAAGCCTCCCACGGTGTGACCTATGCCGAGATCGATGCCTTCCTGCATGGCAACCCGGTGCGCGAAGAAGCGTTCAAGATCATCGTCGACACCTTCAACAAGACGCACCACAAACGGGTAATGCCGTTTGCGCCTTGAAGGGTGATTGAATGAAAAAGCCCGCTGAAGTGATGAGCTTCAGCGGGCTTTTTTGCGCTGATCGTTCCCATGCTCTGCGTGGGAACGATCATCACGCGGTGAACCTGCTTACTTCAGGGTCACAGTGCCTTTCATCATCGAGATGTGGCCCGGGAACGAGCAGAAGAAACCGTATTTTTCGTTGGCATCAAGCTTCGACACGTCGAAGGTCACCGAATCGGTTTCCTTGGCGCCGATGATCTTGGTGTGGGCGATAACCCGGGTATCGCCTTCCTTCAGGTACTGCTTGTCGATGCCGGCGCTCAAGCCGTCGGTGGCGATCGGCTGCATGTCGGCTTCTTTACTCAGCACCCAGTTATGGCCCATGACGTTTTTCGGCAAGCTGCCGGAATGGGTCAGTTCGACGGTGAAGGTCTTGCAGCTCTTGTCGATCTCAATGGCCTTGGTGTTGAAGGACATTTGGTCAGTGGAGTCAACGGTGACTTTGCACTCGGCAGCCATCAATTGGCTGCTGGCCAGTGTCAACAGGGATACCGCAACAAGTTTGGCAAACATGGTGAATCTCCAAGGCAGGGTTAACGAAAATGCGAGTGAACAGAAGACTGCCTGAAAACTTCGCAAGTTCATATGACTTGAATCAAAAATTGTATACAACTTTCGGGCTATGAAACCTATCGAAAGAATCTACCAGCCAAGCGTCTGGCCCGGCCCTATGATCAGACCGTCATTCAATCAACGGAGCGTCTGTCATGTCCCTCAATAACCTGTTGTGCAGCCTGCTCGCCGCCTACGCCTGTGGTGCCAGCGGCACCCATGAAACGCCCGAACGGGAAGTTTAGCCCTTGGAGCGCGCAGCGCCTGCCTTTACTCTGTGGCCCTGATCGACCCTGGAGTAAGGCATGTCTTTAGCATCCGTCTGTGTATTTTGTGGTGCCAGCACTGGCACTGACCCCGCTTATCGTGAAGCGGCTGTTGCCTTGGGCCAAGCCCTGGCCGAGCGCAAGTTGACCCTGGTCTATGGCGGCGGCGCCGTGGGCTTGATGGGTATTGTGGCCGACGCCGCGCTGGCGGCCGGTGGCGAAGTCATCGGCATCATTCCGCAAAGCCTCAAGGACAAGGAAATCGGCCATAGCGGCCTGACTCGTCTGGAAGTGGTGGACGGCATGCATGCACGCAAGGCCCGAATGGCGGAACTCAGCGATGCCTTCATCGCCCTGCCCGGCGGTCTTGGCACCCTGGAAGAGCTGTTCGAAGTCTGGACCTGGGGCCAGCTCGGCTACCACGGCAAACCGCTCGGTTTGCTGGAAGTGAACGGTTTCTACAGCAAACTCACCGGTTTTCTTGATCACATCGTCGGCGAAGGCTTCGTTCGAGCGCCACACCGTGACATGCTGCAGGTGAGCGAATCGCCGCAAACGCTGCTCGATGCGCTCGATAGCTGGCAGCCGAGCGTACTGCCGAAGTGGGTCGAGCAAAAACCCGACTAACGACTCGGCACCGATACAGGGCAGAATACGCGCCGCTCAACCTCACCTTCGACCCCAGAGGATCGCCCATGGCTAAACCCAATTATTCCTTCGCTAAACGTCAGCGTGACTTGGCCAAGGAGCAGAAGAAAGAGGAAAAGCTTCAGCGCAAGAAAGCAACAGCTGAAGAAGCTGCACTGAACCCTGATGGTGAAGTGGCAGCAGAAGATGATGTTGATGCACCGAAAGATCAGGCGCCCGACGCCTGAGACCCTCAGGGCCGGATGATCTGATCAGGCCCATCGGATCTGTGTCCAGGGTTGTAGGAGCGAGCCTGCTCGCGATGAACCTGAGAGCGCCGAGGAGTGTCAGGCTTCCCGCGTTATCGTTGACGACCATCGCGACGGTGCGACGATTCGACAGGCTCGCTCCTACAGTGGCTGGCGTTAATTAAGTGGCATCACGGTGACCCGAACTTCCGGGTCATGATTGCCACCGCCCAGAATCACCCCCCGCAACGGCGATACATCAGAAAAGTCCCGCCCCCATGCCAGCATGATGTGCTCCAGCGCCGGTTGCACATTGTTGGTCGGATCGAAATCCACCCAGCCGAGCAACGGACAAAATACCGACACCCAGGCATGGGATGCATCCGCACCGATCAAGCGCGGCTGGCCGGGTGGCGGCTGGGTCAGCAGGTAGCCACTGACGTAACGAGCGGCCAGGCCCCGGGAGCGTACGCACGCAAGCATCAAATGCGCGAAGTCCTGACAGACCCCGCGCCGACGCTCCAGCACTTCCACCAGCGGCGTCGCCACCTGGGTCGCCTCGGCGTCGAAAGTGAACTCGCTGAAAATCTTCTCCATCAAGGCCTGAACGCCGAGCAACAGCGGCCGCCCTGGCGGGAAGCAACTCGCGGAAAACTCGACGAAGTTGCGCTTCAAATGCACATAAGGTGATTCGAAACGGTAACGGCAAGCTTCGAGCACGTCAGACGACAGCGGCTGGCTGCTGTAGGTCAGCGCACTGCGGGTGTCCTCCCATGCGGGTGAAACATTGAAATCCGGCGCGGGCCGGGGCAGCACTTCGATCGTCAGGCTGGCATTGACCAACAGTTCATCATGAGGCCGCTCAAACGCCAGCCGGGTCAGCGGATTGCCGAACACGTCCAGCTCATCACGCCGTGAGGTTGGCTGCGGGCTGATCTGCAATTGCTGATCCGTGCAGCGCTGCCACGCACATGACCTTGGCCACAAATGGGCCAGCTGCTGTGCCAGGGACACCGGGCTGTCATAGTGATAATGGGTGTCGTGGAAAATCTGATAGTGAGCGCTCATCAGACAGACACCGTGCGCTGGCTGATGTCATCCACATGAGCGAAATGGCGCAAGGCCAGACGATCCGACACCTGCCCGCTGGCATCGGCGATCTCTTGCAGCAGATCGGCCAGGCCATCGAGAGCCGCGCGTACGCTGCCCTCGCCAAATAGCGAATTCTCCAGGCAGCCCAGATCAAAACGTGCCAATCGATCGACCAACAATGGCAGCCCCGCTTCGCGCGGTGCGCCAAAGTCATCGTTCAGCCGTTTGAGAGTGCGAGTCACCAGCTTCAACTGGAACAGCACCGCGTGCGGGTTTTGTTCGTCGAGCAGCAACAGGTCGAGCACCGGGATCAATTGCGCCACCGCCAGATACCGCGAGCGGTAGGTAATGCTGCTGTTGCCCAGCTCCAACAGCCACTCCAGACCTGCTTGATCGAATGCCCCGGCGCCGCGCAGAAATGCCGCCAGGCT
Source organism: Pseudomonas sp. Sample_22 (assembly GCF_004307635.1). Lineage (NCBI taxonomy): Bacteria > Pseudomonadati > Pseudomonadota > Gammaproteobacteria > Pseudomonadales > Pseudomonadaceae > Pseudomonas > Pseudomonas sp. Sample_22. Next base: position 278,758 of record NZ_RCNY01000022.1, on the reverse strand, counting down.
GCCACTGAGAAATTGCAGGCGCTCGATACGCCGGCCGATCATCAGGAAGCGCCAGCCTTCGTCACGGGTCATGTCATCAAGGGCAAAACCGGACAGTGCCGCCAATGACATCACCAGACGATTGAGAAAATCCAGCAACTCGCCAAAATCCGGCGAATCGGTTTCGAGCTCAATGGCCTCGCGCTGCAGTTCCACCAGGGCCTGCCAGTTCTCCCGTGAAAGTTTGCCCCGCACTTGTGAGGCCGCCCATTGCAAGCGTTGCAGGTTGGAGCGAAGGCTGAACGGCCAATCGTCACCGAGTATCGCCGCCAGCAAGCGCTCCGACAGTTCACCTTCATCGGGCAACAGCATCAGCCTTTCGCCAAGCTCGACCGCCGCTTGCAGGGCCTGCTGGTCATCACCGTCGACGTAACGTGCGAGCATGATCCGCAACAGGCGGGCGCTGTCGTCGCAACGCTCACAGTAACGGCCGAACCAGAACAGGTTCTCCACTACCCGCGATGGCAGATAGGGATCGCGTCGCACCAGATCGTGCACGCCGATGTTGCGCTGGGCCTTCCATTGTTCGCCGCTGGGCGGGCGCTCACCCAGCACCCAGGTGTCTTTGCTGGCACCGCCGCGCTGCATCGACACCACCTCAGCGTCAGCTTCTGCGGCCACGCGGGTCAAACCACCGGGAAGCACCCGGTAGCCTTCGCGGCTGGCCACTGCGTACACACGCATGCCGATGGCCCGGGGTTGCAATTGACCGCCGTCGGCTTGCCAGATCGGTGCCTGGGATAACTGCGCCAGTTCTTGCGCGACATAGGCGTAAGGCCGCGCTTGCATGCGTTCGGCCAGCTCCTGACGCTGGCTTTCACTCAGGTCCCGGCCAAATACCGGGGCAAAGCTCTGCGAAGGAAACGCCGGTTTGATCAGCAGTTCCGGCAGTTTTTCCAGGGCCTGCGCCAGTACCGGCGCTTCACCGCACCACCAGGTAGCGATGGACGGCAGAATCAGTTCTTCGCCAAACAGGAACTGATTGATCTTCGGCAGGAAACCCAACAATCCCGGTGATTCCAGCACGCCGCTGCCGAGGGCGTTGGCCACCAGCACACGCCCCTGGCGCACGGCTTCCAGCAAGCCAGGCACGCCGAGAGCCGAATCAGTGCGCAATTCCAGTGGGTCGCAGAAATCATCGTCGAGCCGACGCATCACCACATGGACCCGACGCAGTCCGCTCAGGGTTTTCAGATAGACCGTGGCATCGCGTACTGTCAGGTCGCCGCCCTCCACCAGCGGATAACCGAGCTGCCGGGCCAGGTACAGGTGTTCGAAATAGCTTTCGTTGAAACGCCCCGGTGTCAGCAACACCACCAATGGCGCGCCATCATCACTCGGCGCCTGGCGTGCCAGGGTTTCCTGAAGCGTGCGGAAGAAGCCGGCCAGATGCTGCACTTTCAGATCGCGGTACAACTCGGGAAAGGCGCGGGACACGATCGTGCGGTTTTCCAGTGCATAACCGGCACCCGACGGCGCTTGAGTGCGGTCCGCCGTGACCCACCAACGGCCATCGGGGGTACGCGCCAGATCCACCGCATACAGATGCAAAAAAGCCCCGTCAGGCGGATGGATACCCTGGCAGGGCCACAGGAAGTTGTTGTGGCCGAATACCAGTTCGGCCGGCAGCAGTCCTTCGGCGATCAGTCGCTGCGGGCCATACAGATCAGCCAGTACGGCGTTGAGCAATCGCGCACGCTGGGCAATACCGGCAGACAATTGCTCCCACTCGTCAGCGGCAATGACGTGGGGTAGCAGGTCGAGTTCCCACGGCCGATCGGCGCCCTTGGGGTCGGCGTAGACGTTGTAGGTGACACCGTTTTCCTGAATCTGCCGGGTCAGCAGGGCCTGACGCTGCACCAGTTGCGCTGCAGAGCTGCGCTGCAATTGGTCGAACAATCGACGCCAATGCGGGCGCACCGCGCCGCTGCCGTCGAGCAGTTCGTGATAGGTGCCCGCCGTGAGCGGGTAGCGGTCTAGCAGGTCAGGCATGGAAAGCTCGGCAGACAGCAATGAACGGTCAGACTAACGCAGGCTCATGACGCCCGGATATACGAAAAATCCGAGCGTCGCGTACGGTTTAGAAACGTCGTAAATCGAGAGTCATCGGTAGCTCGTCGTTAATTTCCAGAATCGGAATAGGAAGTTTCCCAGGCGTGTGTCCGATCCGGAAGAAACGCGCCATGCGTCGGCTCTCGGCTTCATTGGCATTCACCGGCAACGTCTCGTAATTGCGCCCGCCCGGGTGCGCGACGTGATACTGGCAACCGCCCAGTGAACGCCCCATCCACGTATCGAGCAGATCGAATACCAACGGTGCGTGCACCGGGATGGTCGGCTGCAAACAGTTGGCCGGTTGCCATGCGCGAAAACGCACGCCTGCAACGAATTCCCCAACACGCCCGGTCGGCTGCAAAGGCACCGGGATGCCGTTGCACGTCAGCAAATAGCGCTGCGGCGGCAAGCCGCTGAGCTTGACCTGAAGGCGCTCCAGCGACGAGTCCACATAACGCACCGTGCCACCGACCGCACCCTCCTCGCCCAATACGTGCCATGGCTCCAGTGCCTGGCGCAGCTCCAGCGCGATGCCGCTGACGGCGTAGTCGCCGACCTTGGGAAAACGAAACTCCAGATGCGCCGCAAACCACTCGGCCCGCACCGGATAACCGGCCGCGTTGAGGTCGACGATGACGTCGGCGAAATCCTGTTCGATAAAGTGCGGCAACAGGAACCGGTCGTGCAGCTCCGTGCCCCAGCGCGCCAGTTTTGGCGGCGCATAGGGCTCACGCCAGAACCGTGCGACCAGCGCCCGCAGCAACAATTGCTGCGCCAGGCTCATACGCGCATGCGGTGGCATTTCAAAGGCGCGCAGTTCCAGCAACCCGAGCCGCCCCGTCGCGCCGTCCGGCGAGTAGAGCTTGTCGATGCAGAACTCGGCGCGGTGGGTGTTGCCAGTGACATCGATCAGCAGGTTTCTCAGCAACCGGTCGACCAACCACGGCGCACACTCTTCCCCCGGCTTTGGCATTTGCGCAAAGGCAATTTCCAGTTCATACAAGGCATCGTTTCGCGCCTCGTCGACGCGCGGTGCCTGGGACGTCGGCCCGATGAACAGCCCGGAAAACAGGTAGGACAGTGAAGGATGGTTATGCCAGTAACTGATCAGGCTGCGCAGCAAATCCGGACGACGCAGAAACGGTGAGTCAGCCGGTGTCGCGCCACCCAGTACGAAATGGTTACCGCCGCCAGTTCCGGTGTGCCGTCCATCAATCAGGAATTTCTCGGTGGTCAGTCGGGTCTGGCGCGCTTCTTCATAGAGGAACTCGGTGCGCTCGACCAACTCATCCCAGGTCGCGGACGGCTGAACGTTGACCTCGATCACGCCCGGATCCGGGGTGATGCGAAAGTTGCTTAACCGCGGATCGCTCGGTGGCTCATAACCTTCCAGCAGCACCGGACAACGCAGCTCTTCAGCAGTGGCTTCAATAGCAGCCACCAGTTCCAGATAATCCTCGACCCGTTCCAGTGGCGGCATGAACAGATACAACCGGCCTTCCCGCGCCTCGGCGCAGAACGCGGTGCGGGTCAGCCAGTCCGCGGATTCGTCGATTTTCGGGGCACGATCCTCAATCAGCGCCGCCGCGCCCTGATTCTGCGACTGTGCCATGTCGGGTAGCGGTGGGAACGTCTGATTCGGGTCTTGCGGATGAATGAACGGATACTCCGCCGCTTTCACCCACGGCTGCGAACCCAGCGGCAACCGATAGCCCAGTGGCGAGTCTCCCGGCACCAACCGGCAATGCTCGTCGCGCAAATACCAGCGGCCGCTCTGCCACTGATCGCCCTTCGCGGTGCGTGCCAGCGGCAGGACCTGGCCGATGACTTTGTCCAGACCCTGGCTGAAAACTTTGCGCAGTCGTGCACGCTCCAGGGGTTCCTCAAGACGCGAGTCTTCGGCGCTGACGTTTTGCGGCAACGTGCCCTCGCGCCAGAGGTAATAGAAATTGTCTTCGTAGGCTGGAAACACAAAGCGTGTGGGAATCTTCAGGCGCTCTGCAACGCTCGCCAGAAAACGCCCGGCCAGTTCGCCGGTCGCACCGTAGTCTTCGTGCTCGTCGGCAATCAGCGCGCTGTTGTTCCAGATCGGCGCGCCGTCACGGCGCCAGTAGCAATTGAGCGACCAGCGCGGCAGCTGTTCGCCGGGGTACCACTTGCCCTGGCCGAAATGCACCAGTCCCTGCGGCGCGTAGCGTTTTCGCATGCGCTGGAACAGCTCGGCGGACAGACGCCGTTTTTCCGGCCCTAGGGCCGCGGTATTCCATTCCGCGCCATCCGGGTCATCAATCGAGACGAACGTCGGCTCACCGCCCATGGTCAAGCGCACATCGCCTTCCAGCAGGTCGGCGTCGATTTGCCGGCCCAAAGCCTGAATCGCCAGCCATTGATCGTCGGTGTAAGGCTTGGTGACGCGGGGCGCCTCCCAAATTCGCTCAACTGACATCTCGTGGCTGAACGCGCACTCGCACGGTTCCACCAGCCCCGTGATCGGCGCCGCAGAGGACGGATCGGGACTACAGGCCAACGGTATGTGTCCTTCGCCGGCAAACAGCCCGGAGGTGGCATCCAGACCAATCCAGCCAGCGCCGGGCAAGTACACCTCGCACCAGGCGTGCAAGTCGGTGAAGTCGACATCAGTACCCGAGGGGCCGTCGAGGCTTTTCACGTCGGCGGTCAGCTGGATCAGGTAACCGGAAACGAAACGTGCTGCCAGCCCGAGGTTGCGCAGCAACTGCACCAGCAGCCACGCGGAATCGCGGCACGAACCGGAGCTTTGTTCGAGGGTGAACTCAGGCGTTTGCACGCCCGGCTCCATGCGGATCAGGTAGTCGATGTCTTCACTCAGGCGCTGGTTGAGCGCGACGAGGAAATCGACACTGGGCAGCGGCGTGCGATCGATACTTTCCACATACGCCTTGAACTTTGGCGTAAGGGGCAAGGTTTCCAGGTACGGCGCCAGTTCTTTGCGCTCATCGGCGGCGTAAGTGAACGGGATTTTTTCCGCGTAGGGCTCAAGAAAGAAGTCGAAGGGATTGAACACCGCCATTTCGGCGAGCAGATCGACTTCGATCCGCAGCTCATCGGTTTTCTCCGGGAACACCAACCGCGCCAGGTAATTGCCCTGAGGGTCTTGCTGCCAGTTGATGAAATGCTGCTCGGGCGAGATTTTCAGCGCATAGGACAGAATCCGCGTGCGGCTGTGGGCTGCCGGACGCAGGCGAACGATCTGTGGCCCCAGCTCCACAGCACGGTCGTAGCGGTAATGCGTGACGTGGTGCAATGCGACATGTATCGACACGGCGTGCCTCCTGCGAGCCCTAAGCGTTATGGAAAGCGCGCAAGACTTATGCCATCCAGCAGCGCTGGCGCTTTCTTCGATTGCCTGAGGCAGTACAGCACCAAAATCGGGCGAGGCGGGAAAATGCGTTGAATCGATTGCACGTAATTGTGGCACACCCACGATCGTTCCCACGCTCCTGCGTGGGAATGCAGCCCGTGACGCTCCGCGTCACAGGTGGGTTGGAATGGTTACAGTGGCGCGGCTGGAACGCGGAGCGTCCCTAGAGGCACTCCCACGCAGAGCGTGGGAACGATCACGCCAACCCTAAGGTTGGCGTTCTGTTCAGTTCAAGCGCGGCTTAGCGCGGCACGACCGGCTTGCGGGTCGGCTTTGGTCCTTTGCCTTTGGCCGCATCCTTGCGTTCCTTGGCTGCCTGCTGATTGCGGGCAAACGCCGCAGCCTTGGCCTGTTCACGCTTGTCCCACGGGTTGCCGCCATCGCTGGCGCGCGGAGGCAGGCCGGTGTGCTGGGTGAGGATCTTGGTGGTCTTTTCCCCTGCAACCTTGTGGCTGCCGGCCGGCGTCGAGTTCTTGCGACGGGCACTCTGGTAGCTGTCGGTCGACGGCTGGTGCAGCGGGATCAACTGGTTCTTGCCCGGCCCGATGAGGTCGGCGCGGCCCATGCGAGTCAGCGCTTCACGCAACATCGGCCAGCCTTTCGGGTCGTGATAACGCAAGAACGCCTTGTGCAGACGACGCTGCTCTTCGCTCTTGACGATGGTCACCGCGTCAGACTTGTAGGTGACCTTGCGCAGCGGGTTCTTGCCCGAGTGGTACATCGCGGTGGCAGTGGCCATCGGCGACGGGTAGAACGCCTGCACCTGGTCGGCACGGAAACCGTTGCCCTTGAGCCACAGGGCCAGGTTCATCATGTCTTCATCGGTGGTGCCCGGGTGGGCGGCGATGAAATACGGAATCAGGTACTGCTCTTTGCCCGCTTCCTTGGAGTACTTCTCGAACATGCGCTTGAACTTGTCATAGCTGCCGATGCCCGGTTTCATCATCTGGTTGAGCGGACCTTCCTCGGTGTGTTCCGGGGCGATCTTCAGGTAACCGCCGACGTGGTGGGTCACCAACTCTTTGACGTACTCCGGCGACTCGACCGCGAGGTCGTAGCGCAAGCCGGAAGCGATCAGGATCTTCTTCACACCCGGCAACTCACGGGCGCTGCGGTACAACTGGATCAACGCCGAGTGGTCGGTGTTCAGGTTCGGGCAGATGCCGGGGAACACGCACGAGGGCTTGCGGCACGCGGATTCGATTTCCGGGCTCTTGCAGGCGATGCGGTACATGTTCGCGGTCGGGCCACCGAGGTCGGAGATCACGCCGGTAAAGCCCGGGACCTTGTCGCGAATCTCTTCGATTTCGCGAATGATCGACTCATGGGAACGGTTCTGGATAATCCGGCCTTCGTGCTCGGTGATCGAGCAGAAGGTGCAGCCGCCGAAGCAGCCACGCATGATGTTCACCGAGAAGCGAATCATGTCGTAGGCCGGGATTTTCTCCTTGCCGTACGCCGGGTGCGGAACGCGCGCGTAAGGCATGCCGAAGACGTAGTCCATTTCTTCGGTGGTCATCGGAATCGGTGGCGGGTTGAACCAGACATCCACCTCACCGTGCTTCTGCACCAAGGCACGGGCGTTGCCCGGGTTGGTTTCCAGGTGCAGCACGCGGTTGGCGTGGGCGTAGAGCACCGCGTCGTTGCGGACTTTCTCCACCGACGGCAGGCGAATCACGGTCTTGTCGCGAGTCATCTTCGGGCTGGCCAGAATTTGCACGACCTTGGCTTCCTGCGGATCCTCAACCGGGCCTTTTTCCTGCTCGATGGCGCAGGCCTGGGTGTCCTGGGTGTTCACATACGGGTTGATGATCTTGTCGATCTTGCCCGGACGGTCAATGCGCGTGGAATCGACTTCGTACCAGTCTTTGGGCGTGTCGCGACGAATGAACGCGGTACCGCGCACGTCGGTGATATCTTCGATCTTGTGACCGTAGGACAGGCGCTGGGCCACCTCGACAATCGCACGCTCGGCATTGCCGTAAAGCAGGATGTCGGCGCTGGCGTCGATCAGGATCGAGTTGCGCACCCGGTCCTGCCAGTAATCGTAGTGCGCGATGCGGCGCAGGGACGCTTCGATGCCACCGAGCACAATCGGCACGTGCTTGTAGGCTTCCTTGCAGCGCTGGCTGTAGACCAGGCTCGCGCGATCCGGACGCTTGCCCGCCATGCCACCCGGGGTGTAGGCGTCGTCGGAACGGATTTTCTTGTCCGCGGTGTAGCGGTTGATCATCGAGTCCATGTTGCCGGCCGCGACACCGAAGAACAGGTTCGGCTCGCCGAGCTTCATGAAGTCGTCTTTGGACTGCCAGTTCGGCTGGGCAATGATCCCGACGCGAAAGCCTTGAGACTCCAGCAGCCGGCCGATGATTGCCATGCCGAACGACGGGTGGTCGACATACGCATCACCGGTGACGATGATGATGTCGCAGGAATCCCAGCCGAGCTGATCCATCTCCTCCCTGCTCATCGGCAGGAATGGCGCCGGTCCGAAACATTCGGCCCAGTATTTTGGATAGTCAAATAACGGCTTGGCTGCTTGCATGTCGATAACCGGTGTTGGCTTTCATTGAATTTCGCGGGCGCGGAATATAGCACAAATTTTGACCAATTCCGACGGCTATGGTCGGAAATTGGTGAGCGCTTTGGCACACACAACCTATGTGGCGAGGGAGCTTGCTCCCGCTCGACTGCGCAGCAGTCGCAAAACCAGCAATTGCGGTGTGCCTGAATCAATACCATCGCAGGTATTGGGGCTGCTGCGCAGCCCAGCGGGAGCAAGCTCCCTCGCCACAAAAACCTCTATAACGACTTATTCGTCATCGTCGAAGTTGTAGCTACCCGGCGCCAGGTTCTCGAATCGCGTGTATTTGCCGATGAACGCCAGGCGGATAAAGCCGATCGGGCCGTTCCGCTGCTTGCCGATGATGATCTCGGCAATGCCTTTGTGCTCGGTTTCCGGGTGATACACCTCGTCCCGATACACGAACATGATCACGTCGGCGTCCTGCTCGATCGCTCCGGATTCACGCAAGTCGGAGTTCACCGGGCGCTTGTTCGGCCGTTGTTCCAGGGAACGGTTGAGCTGCGACAGCGCCACCACTGGGCAGTTGAATTCTTTGGCCAGCGCTTTCAGGGATCGGGAGATCTCGGAAATCTCGTTGGTCCGGTTGTCGCCGCTGGAACCCGGAATCTGCATCAGCTGCAGGTAGTCGATCATGATCAGGCCGACTTCACCGTGCTCACGCACCAGACGCCGGGTCCGGGCACGCATTTCCGACGGACTGATGCCGGCGGTATCGTCAATGAACAGCTTGCGGTCGTTGAGCAGGTTGACCGCCGAGGTCAGGCGCGGCCAGTCATCGTCTTCGAGCTGACCGGAACGCACCTTGGTCTGGTCGATACGACCGAGGGACGAAAGCATACGCATGATCAGCGATTCGCCTGGCATCTCCAGCGAGTAGACCAGAACCGCTTTTTCACTGCGCAACACGGCGTTTTCCACCAGGTTCATCGCAAAGGTGGTTTTACCCATGGACGGACGGCCGGCGACGATGATCAAGTCGGCCGGTTGCAGGCCGCTGGTCTTCTCATCGAGGTCGGTGTAGCCGGTGGACAGGCCAGTGATGGCGTTGTCGGTGTTGAACAGCGTGTCGATACGGTCGATGGCCTTGGTCAACAGGTCGTTGACGCCCACCGGACCACCGGTTTTTGGCCGGGCCTCGGCGATCTGGAAAATCTGCCGCTCGGCCTCGTCAAGAATTTCCGCGGCGGTGCGGCCTTCCGGGTTGAAAGCGCTGTCGGCAATTTCGGTGCTGATACCGATCAACTGGCGCAATGTCGCCCGCTCGCGAACGATCTGCGCATAGGCCTTGATGTTGGCGACCGAAGGCGTGTTTTTTGCCAGTTCACCGAGGTAACCGAGGCCGCCGACTTGCGAGGTCTGACCTTCCTTGTCCAGTTGTTCGGACAGGGTCACGACGTCGATCGGCATGTTCTGATCGGCCAGCTTGGCGATCGCGCGGAAAATCAGACGGTGGTCATGTCGGTAGAAATCGCCGTCGGAGACTTGATCGAGCACGCGCTCCCAGGCGTTGTTGTCCAGCATCAGACCACCGAGCACAGCCTGTTCGGCTTCGATGGAATGTGGCGGCACCTTCAGCGCGGCGGTTTGCAGATCGTATTGCTCAGGAGCGGAAATTTCGTTCATGGCCACTTGGTTGTTCAGAAAAAAGCAGGGATTGAAAAACAGGAGTTACCAGAAAGACAAAGGGCACGACCTGTAAACAGGATCGTGCCCGATGTTACCGGCAAGCACCCGAGGGTGCCAGCCGACAAGTGCTGCTTAAGCTGCTACCACGACAACGCGTACGGTGGCTTCAACTTCGGCGTGCAGGTGCACGGCTACGTCGAATTCGCCTACGTTGCGGATGGTGCCGTTCGGCAGACGAACTTCGCTCTTCTGCACTTCAACGCCGGAGGCGGTCAGTGCGTCAGCGATGTCGTGAGTACCGATCGAACCGAACAGCTTGCCTTCGTCGCCAGCGGTGGCAGTGATGGTCACTTCCAGCTCGGCCAGTTGGGCAGCGCGGCTTTCAGCCGACGATTTACGATCTGCTGCTGCTTTTTCCAGCTCAGCACGACGCTCTTCGAACGCAGCCAGGTTGGCTGGGGTCGCAGCGGTAGCTTTGCCGTATGGCAGCAGGTAGTTACGACCGTAACCAGCCTTAACGTTCACTTTGTCACCCAGGTTGCCCAGGTTGGTGACTTTTTCCAGAAGGATCAGTTGCATGTGAAAATCCTCTTAACTTTTAACCTTCACCGTTCGCGTTATCGGCATCTTTGGGTGCCGAACGACCGCGAAAATCAATCAGGCTGTCGACGATGGCCAAGACCACCAGCAACGGATAGATCAGCTGCATGAACAGCAACAGCGTGACGTACATCCCCACCAACCAGAATCTGGCCAGTCGCTTTTGCGCCACCAGCCCATGAATCAGGGCCAGCCCGGCGAACACCAGCGGTACGCTGCACAACGGCGTCAACATGGCCATCTGCGAACCGAGATTCGGCCCCAGAAGCATGCACGCCAGCAGCAACATCGCCGGCAACAGCGGGAAGCGGATGGCGCGAAACTCGCGACCAAAACCACCCGGGTTGTACAACAACGCCTGCCAATAGCGCCCGACAAGCAGGCTCAACAAGCTGACGATTTGCAACAAAGCCGCTATCAAGCCGGTCAGGACCGGTGCAATCAGGGACGCGAAACGCGCTTGTTCGTCTACCGACATCTTCTGGTAGACATCACCGAGTAGCGACGGCATGACTTTTATCAAAGCCTGCGCCAGCATCTCGATCTGGGGAGCAAAAGCTGTCCCCAACACCACTGAAAACACCACTCCCATCGCTATGCTGACCAGCAGCACGCGGTTCCAGGACTCGCTTGCGCGCAAAACCAACGCAAGGCTCGCAGACCCCAGCAGCACCAGAAGTGCCCTTGGGTCGTCGGAGTAAAGCCACCAGAGCAATGCCGGCAGCAGTCCCAGAGCAAGAACGCCCAGGGCGTCCTTCAATCCGCGCCGCAGGAGCACGAGGCATCCGGCGGCAGCACCCAACCAATACAACAACGGCATTGCCGCACATCCAGCCACTACCAGAGTGGCCTGCATACGGCCCCGCATGATGAACTCAGCTAAGGCGCGCATACATTCAATCCTTTGCTACGTGTCGACTGCCCGGTCTCAGCGGCCGTGGCTGTCGGTGTAGGCCAGCAGGGCCAGGAAGCGGGCGCGCTTGATAGCGGTGGCCAGCTGACGCTGATAACGAGCTTTGGTACCGGTGATGCGGCTTGGAACGATTTTGCCGGTCTCGGATACGTAGGCTTTCAGAGTGTTGAGATCTTTGTAATCGATCTCTTTCACGTCTTCAGCGGTGAAGCGGCAGAATTTACGACGACGGAAGAAACGTGCCATTTGATAGGCTCCTTAAAAGGTCCGTGGATTACTCGTCAGCGTTATCGCTGTTGTCGCTGTCATCACTGTCAGCGCTTTCAGCGCCTTCGTGCTCAGGACGGTCGCGACGCTCACGGCGCTCACTGCGGTTTTCTTCAGCCTTGAGCATCTCGGATTGGCCGGTAACGGCTTCTTCGCGACGGATGACCAGGTTACGGATCACTGCATCGTTGTAGCGGAAGTTGTCTTCCAGCTCGGCCAGGGCCTTGCCAGTGCACTCAACGTTCAGCATCACGTAGTGAGCCTTGTGAACATTGTTGATTGCGTAGGCCAGTTGACGACGGCCCCAATCTTCCAGACGGTGGATTTTGCCGCCGTCTTCTTCGATCAGCTTGGTGTAACGCTCAACCATGCCGCCGACTTGCTCGCTTTGATCCGGGTGGACCAAAAAGATGATTTCGTAATGACGCATGAATGCTCCTTACGGGTTGTAGCCTGCCGCTCAAAAGCGGTCAGACAAGGAGTGAATGACACTTATGGACTTGAGGACGCTAGACACGTGGGTGCCTGCCATCACAGCAAGGGGCGCAATTGTAGAGAAGGGGCGAAGGAGGCGCAAGGTAATTGGTGATTATTTGAACAGCTCACCTGTTTTCGCTTTGCCACAAACGACTGTAGGAGCAAAGCTTGCTCGCGATAGCGGTGTAACGTTCAACATTGATGCTGAATGCTACACCCCCTATCGCGAGCAAGCTTTGCTCCTACACACAGTAGAGGATCAGGACTTCTTGGCGGCAGCCTTGGCCTTGACACCACGCTGGCGCTGCGCTTCGAACAGGCAGACGCCGGTTGCCACCGAAACGTTAAGGCTGCTGACACTGCCGGCCATCGGCAGATTCACCAGATAGTCGCAATGCTCGCGAGTCAGGCGACGCATGCCTTTGCCTTCAGCGCCCATGATCAGAATGGTCGGGCCGGTCAGGTCCTGGTCATAAATACTGACCTCGGCCTCCCCCGCCGTACCGACAACCCACAAGCCGCGCTGCTGAAGTTTTTCCAGAGTGCGCGCCAGGTTGGTCACGGCCACCAGCGGAATCACTTCTGCAGCACCACAAGCGACTTTTCGTACCACCGGCGTCAGGGTCGCCGACTTGTCCTTCGGCACGATCACCGCCAGCGCGCCTGCCGCATCGGCAGAACGCAGGCAGGCGCCCAGGTTGTGCGGATCGGTCACTCCGTCGAGCACCAGCAACAGCGGTGCGCCTTCGGTGCGATCGAGCAACTCGTCGAGCATCGCCTCGCCCCAGACCTGGCTTGGACTTACCTCCGCAACGACGCCCTGGTGCACGCCTTCAACCCAGGCATCCATTTCACGGCGTTCGGCCTGCCCCACCTGGACACGGTTTTCGTTGGCCAGCTCGATCAACGTCTGTACCCGCGGATCACCGCGACCTTCAGCCAACCAGATCTGCTTGACGCGTTTCGGGTGGTGACGCAGCAACGCTTCTACCGCATGCACGCCGTAGATTTTTTCCAACTGACTCATGGCTTGGCCTTAGGTTTACGCGCCCCGCCGCTTTTGGCTGGAGCCGAGCCCGCTTTTGGCGGGCCTTTACGATGTTTGCTCGGTTTGGCTGGCTTGCCGCCGACGGCCTTTTCAGGCGTCGACCGTCCGGTCTTTCCCCCAGACGGCGCTTTACCGCCGCTTTTCGCACCGGCCAGCAACGCCTGTTTCATTTCACGACTCTTGCGCACTTCGGCGTTTTTCGCCGCGGCATCGCTCGGACGGTAGGCTTCGACAGCCTTTTCCTTGGCAGGACGGCGGCCGGTTTTGGCCGGTGCCGGTTCTGCTGCGGTTTTGCTCGCCGGCTCTGCGGTTTCGGCGCCTCGCTTCTTGCGACCGATCGGTGCGCTGATGGTTTTCTCGGCCATCTCGAAGTCGATCTTGCGCTCATCGAGGTCAACGCGCATGACACGCACCTCAACAGTGTCGCCCAGACGGAAGCTGCGACCGGTACGCTCACCCGCCAGGCGGTGATGCACTGGATCGAAGTGGTAGTAGTCACCCGGCAGCGCGGTGACGTGCACCAGGCCTTCGACGTAGATATCGGTCAGCTCGACGAACAGACCAAAACCGGTCACCGCGGTGATCACGCCTGGGAACGACTCGCCCACGCGATCTTTCATGAACTCGCACTTGAGCCAGTTCACCACATCGCGGGTCGCTTCGTCGGCACGACGCTCGCTCATCGAGCACTGCTCGCCAAGTTGCTCCAGGGCCGCTTCGTCGTACGGATAGATGCGCGCCTTCGGAATAGTCATCGCACCGGCACGGCGAACGTGCGGGGTGTCCTGTTTCGAATGGATCACGCTGCGAATCGCCCGGTGCGTGAGCAGGTCCGGATAGCGGCGAATCGGCGAGGTGAAGTGGGTGTAAGCCTCGTAATTCAGGCCGAAGTGGCCCTGGTTATCGGCGCTGTACACCGCCTGGCTCAAAGAACGCAGCATGACGGTCTGGATCAGGTGGAAATCCGGACGATCCTTGATACCGGCCAGCAAGGCCTGGTAATCCTTCGGCGACGGGCCATCCTTGCCTTTGTGCAGGGACAGACCAAGTTCGCCAAGGAACGCGCGCAGTTTTTCCAGACGCTCCGGCGGCGGGCCATCGTGAACACGGTACAGCGCCGGGATTTCGTGCTTTTTCAGGAATTCGGCGGTAGCCACGTTGGCCGCCAGCATGCATTCCTCGATCAGCTTGTGCGCGTCATTGCGAACGGTCGGACGGATTTCGGCGATCTTGCGCTCGGAGCCGAAGATGATCCGGGTTTCCTGGGTTTCGAAATCGATCGCACCCCGTACGTGACGGGCCGCCAGCAATACCTTGTACAGCGAGTACAGCTGCTTGAGGTGCGGCACCACGTCGGTGTATTCGCCGCGAAGCTTGCGCGCTTCGGTCGCCTTCGGCGTTTCCAGCATCGCGCTCACTTTGTTGTAAGTCAGGCGAGCGTGGGAGTGAATCACCGCTTCGTAGAAGCAGTAGTCGGTCATCTCGCCGGATTTGGAGATGGTCATCTCGCAAACCATGGCCAGGCGATCGACCTGAGGATTGAGCGAGCACAAGCCGTTGGACAACTGCTCGGGCAGCATCGGAATCACGCGCTCGGGGAAGTACACCGAGTTGCCGCGAACCTGGGCTTCGGCATCCAGCGCCGAACCGAGTTTCACGTAGCTGGATACGTCGGCAATCGCCACGTACAACTTCCAGCCGCCAGAGAACAGGCGCAGCTTGCCCGGACGGGCTTCGCAATAGACCGCGTCGTCAAAGTCGCGGGCATCTTCGCCGTCGATGGTGACAAACGGCAGATGGCGCAGGTCGATGCGCTTCTCTTTGTCCTTCTCTTCGACTTCCGGCTTGAGCTTGCCGGCTTCTTTAAGCACAGCATCAGGCCAAACGTGAGGAATGTCGTAGGTACGCAGGGCGACATCGATTTCCATGCCCGGCGCCATGTAGTTGCCCACGACTTCGACCACGTCGCCTTGCGGCTGGAAGCGTGGCGTCGGCCAGTGAGTGATCTTCACTTCGACGAACTGACCGATTTGCGCGTTGGCGTTACGCCCCGGCGTTACCAGCACTTCCTGCTGGATCTTCGGGTTGTCGGCAACCACGAAACCGATGCCGCCCTCTTCGAAGTAGCGACCAACGATGGTTTCGTGAGCGCGGGACACCACTTCGACGATCATGCCTTCGCGGCGGCCGCGACGATCCAGGCCGGAAACACGAGCCAAGGCCCGGTCACCGTCGAACACCAGGCGCATTTGCGCCGGGCTCATGAACAGGTCGTCACTGCCGTCGTCCGGCACCAGGAAACCGAAACCATCACGGTGCCCGCTGATGCGACCGAGGATCAGGTCGAGCTTGTCCACCGGTGCATACGTGCCACGACGGGTGTAAATGAGTTGAGCATCGCGCTCCATGGCGCGCAGACGGCGGCGCAGGGCTTCGATCTGGTCTTCTGTGGTCAGACCAAACTCTTCGACCAGTTGCTCGCGGTTAGCAGGCGAACCCCGATCAGCAAGATGCTGAAGGATCAGTTCGCGGCTAGGAATGGGGTTTTCATATTTTTCCGCTTCACGAGCGGCCTCGGGATCGAGGGACTGCCAATCGGCCATTAGAGAGTTTTCACCTTGTCTATATGCGGGTTAGTTTGGCATAGGCGTAATGAAACGGGAAATTTCAGGCTAAGACGACCCATCTAAAGCCCTGTATCGACACCGTAAAGCTGATTTGAAGACCGCTGGTGAAATTTTCCAGGTTTTTTTGATTGCGGGGGTTTACAGTTAAAAAGACGCTCCGTATAGTGCGCGCCATCGACGACGGCAACGTTGTCGATACTGCCCAGATGGTGAAATTGGTAGACACGCCAGCTTCAGGTGCTGGTGACCGCAAGGTCGTGGAAGTTCGAGTCTTCTTCTGGGCACCAATTTCGAGCTTGAGATTAGATCAATTTCAAGGCTCACACAAAACCCGCGAAAGCGGGTTTTTTGCATTTCGGGTTTCTGATTTATTAAATTTAAATCAGGGGTTTACAGATCAAAATGCTCTCCGTATAGTGCGCCACATCAACAGCGGCATCGCTGAAGATGATTGCCCAGATGGTGAAATTGGTAGACACGCCAGCTTCAGGTGCTGGTGACCTTACGGTCGTGGAAGTTCGAGTCTTCTTCTGGGCACCAATTCAAATTCAAGGTTTCGACCTTGAATTTCATAGAAACCCGCGAAAGCGGGTTTTTGCGTTTCTGGCTTTCGAAAATCCCAAGCCAATACTTCCCTGTGACGAGGGAGCTTGCTCCCGCTGGAGTGCGAAGCGCTCCTCATCATTCCAACAGTTACACCGCACTCTCAGGGTTTACGACTGCTTCGCAGCCGAGCGGGAGCAAACTCCCTCGCCACAAAACTCGCCCCCGCCCTTCTAGCAAACACTCCTCAGACCCGAAAGACGCACATGAGAAACAATATCGTTTATCATTGTTGCAAGTTATTGCAATGCGACAGTGAGGAACCCTGCGAATGATGTTTCGAAATACCCTGCGCCGCGGCCTGAGCATTACCCTCCTCGGCCTGGCTCTCGCCTCCCCCCTCACCCAAGCCGCCGAACCAGTTTCCCTGACGCTCTACAACGGCCAACACAAAGAGGTCGGCGACGCCGTTGCCAAAGCCTTCGAGGCCAAGACCGGGATTCACGTCAATGTACGCAAAGGCAGCAGCAACCAGCTCGCCAGCCAGATCGTCGAAGAAGGCGACCGCTCTCCCGCAGACGTGATCTACACCGAAGAATCGCCGCCACTGAACAAACTCGGCGAGCAAGACCTGCTGGCCAAGGCTGACGATGCCACTTTGGCGGTTTTGCCCAAGGAATACGTGGCCGGCAATGGCACCTGGATCGGCGTCACTGCCCGGGTTCGCGTCGTTGCGTTCAACCCCAAGTTGATCGATGAAAAAGACCTGCCGACATCGGTGATGGAATTCTCCGATCCGAAATGGCAAGGCAAGGTCGGCTTCGTTCCCACCAGCGGTGCCTTCCAGGAGCAAGCGGTAGCGATCATCAAGGTGCACGGCATGGACGCAGCCGAAGAGTGGCTGACCGGTCTGCGCGCCTTCGGCAAGACCTACAGCAATAATATGGTCGCACTCAAAGCGGTGGAGAACGGCGAAGTGGCCACCGTGCTGGTGAACAACTATTACTGGTTCGCCTTGCAACGAGAAAAAGGCCAGCTCGATTCGAAACTGCATTACTTCACCGGCGGCGACGTCGGCGGACTGATCACCGTATCCAGCGCGGCCGTCATCAAATCCAGCAAACATCCAAAAGAAGCCCAACAATTGCTCGCCTACATGGCCAGCGAAGAAGGCCAGCGCGTGATCACTCAGACCACTGCCGAGTACCCGCTGCATAAAGGCATGGAATCGGATCGCGGCCTCAAGCCGTTCAGCGAACTGCAAGCGCCGAAAGTCACCCCTGCCGACCTTGGCAACGCCGAAGAAGCCCTGGATCTGGAACGTGATGTTGGCCTGAACTGATGAGCGCGTCACTATCCGCCCTCACCCTACGCAGCGTTTATGTGCCACGGCGCAAGCGGCCGTCGATCTGGCTGTTGTTGCCGGTTTTGCTGCTGGTTGTGCTCAGCCTGCTGCCATTGGCCTATGTGGGACTCAAGGCTTGGCAAGCAGGCTGGGCCGAGGCGCTGCATCTGCTGTGGCGGCCGTATGTATTCGGTCTGCTGCGCAACACCCTGGCACTGATGGTCGGCGTGACGCTGGCTTGCGGCCTGATCGGTCTGTCGCTGGCATGGTTGCTGGAACGCAGCAATCTGCCAGGGCGACGGCTATGGGGCGTGATCCTGTGCCTGCCGTTCGCCGTTCCGGCCTTTGTCAGCAGCTTCACCTGGGTGTCTCTGAGCGCTCACTTCGAAGGGCTGGGCGGGGCGATTCTGGTGATGACGCTTTCCAAATACCCGCTGATTTTCCTTCCCGTTGCAGCGACCCTGCGCAATCTCGATCCCTCGCTGGAGGAGTCCGCCCGCACGCTGGGGCAGAATCGCTGGGGCGTATTTTTCAAGATCACCCTACCCCTGCTCTGGCCGTCACTGGTCGCTGGCGCCTTATTGATCGCATTGCACATGCTGGTGGAATTCGGCGCGCTGTCGATTATCGGCCTGCAAACCTTCACCACTGCAATCTATCAACAGTTCGAGTTGGAGTTCAGCAATGCCAACGCGGCGATGCTCTCCGCCGTACTACTGATCCTCTGCCTGGCGCTGTTATGGCTGGAGCTGCGTGTGCGCGGCAAAGGTCGACACGTGCGCACCGGCCAGGGTGCGGCGCGACGCGCTGAACAGGTTCGACTGGGGCCTTGGGCTGTGGCAGGCCAGCTTTATTGCCTGCTGCTGGCAATCGTCGGCAGCGGGATTCCGCTGGGCATGTTGGCTTACTGGTTGGCAGTCGGATCGTCGGCGGCCTTTCCAATGGCAGCCATCGGTGAAGCATTGCTGTCATCCCTCGCGCTGTCGCTGGGCGGCGCTGCGTTTTGCCTGGTGCTGGCGGTGCCGGTCGGCCTGCTGGTCGTGCGCCATAAGGGCCAACTGGCGATCTGGGCCGAGCGTTTGCCGTATCTGCTGCACGCCCTGCCGGGACTGGTCATTGCCCTGACCCTGGTGTATTTCGCCCTGCACTATGTGCCGATGCTGTACCAGACTTCGGCATTGCTGTTGATTGCCTATGCGCTGCTGTTTCTACCGTTGGCTCAGGCGCCGATCCGCACCGCCCTGAACAAGGCGGCACCGCAGCTGGAAGAGGCGGCGCGCACGCTTGGAGCTTCGTCATTCAGTGCGTTTTGTCGAGTGACACTGCCGATCATTTTTCCGGCGCTGGGTGCGGCGTTTGCGTTGGTGTTTCTTGATGCGATGAAGGAACTGACGGCGACCTTGCTGTTGAGTCCGACGGGGCTGAATACACTGGCGACGGAAGTCTGGGCGCATACCGCAAATGTGGAATTTGCCGCGGCGGCGCCTTATGCGGCGTTATTGATATTAGTGTCGGGGTTGCCGGTCTATCTGCTGACGACCCGGATGTATCTGAGTCGTTAAAACCGCCATCGCGAGCAGGCTCGCTCCCACAGGGAAACGCATTCCAATGTGGGAGCGAGCCTGCTCGCGATGACGCCAGACCATTCAACACAAACCCTAAGCCCTGAACTGTCCCAGGCTCGCCTTCAATTGTGCAGCCAACCCATCCAGCACCTTGCCGCTGGCGGTGGTTTCCACCACCGCCTGAGCCGCTTTCTCAGCCTGTGCATGAATCGTCTCGACCCGACCGCGCACTGCCTGCGCGCCCTTGGCCTGATGCGCTGCCGCCTGGGTTGCCAGACCGATCGCCGCATGCACCTGTTCCACCGAGGCCTGCACCGATTGCTGCAACCGCGCACTGTCGCGCAATACCAGTAGACCTTCATTGGCCTGACGCCCGGCCTGACCGATTGCCGCCACCGCCTCGCGCGCGCCTTGCTGCAACGCCACGATGTGTGCCTGGATATCGCCGGTGGAGCTTTGCGTCTTGCTCGCCAGCGCCCGCACCTCGTCAGCCACCACCGCAAAACCGCGCCCGGTCTCGCCGGCTCGCGCCGCTTCAATGGCAGCGTTCAATGCCAGCAGATTGGTTTGCTCGGCAATTCCGTGAATCACCGTCAACACCACTTCAATCTGCTCACTCTGCTGCGCCAGCCGTTCGATCACCTGTGCACCGGTATTGACCTGCCCGGCCAACTCCTCGATCAGGCTGCCGACCTTTGCCGACGTCCGAGTGTTTTCGTCGGTTGCCTGACGAATATCCACAACCTGTTTCAATGCCGCTTGCATGGCGTGGCTTTCCGACTGGGCTTCATCAGCCATTTGCGACAAGGCCCGCAGACTTTCCGCAACTTCATCGCGCTGCATGCCCGCCGCCGCGTCGGCTCCGGCGTTGCGCAAGGTCATGGCACCGATTTCCACGCCGGTACGCTGAGCGACATCACCCGCTTCGCGCACGATTGGCTGCAACTTATCCACAAAGCGATTGACCGCCGAGGCCATGTCGCCGATTTCGTCCTTGCTGTTGATCTGCACACGCTTGGTCAGATCTCCTTCGCCCGCCGCCAGGTCATCCATGGCCACAATCAGCATTTTCAGGCGATTGACCACTCGACGCCCCAACACAACGGCCAGCAACAGCAAAACGCCAAACCCGACTACCGCAAGGCTCACCCCGATGCGCCAGCGCAAGGTCGACGCAGCTTCCTGCACAGTACTGGTGGTATTGGCTTTCATTTCCGAGGCCGTGGACTGCGCCGACTGCAAACGCGATCGCATGGCCGTCGCACTGTCGGCCGCCGCGCCTTTGAGGCTGTCGCCTACCAGCTGATCACCGCTGGCAATCAAAGCCGTGAAGCGTTTATCCAGCGCCGCCAGATCGGCTTCCACCGAGGCGGTCGAGACGCCCATCAGGACCTTGCCGATTTCAACGCCGTTAGGATTGATCGAGGCTTCGATGTAGAACACCGAAGGATCGTTCTTTGCCGCATCCAGCACCTTGTCCAGCGCACGCTCGCCCTGGCCCTTTTCCAGCAGCGCCTTGTTGATCGGATTCTCGCGGTTGAGGTAGCGCGTCAGGTGCTGGCCCGTGGCGTCGTCATACACCACGAACAACACGTTGGGATTGCGCTGGGCACGACGGGCGAACTCAGACAGGGTAGGCACATCGTTGTCCCACATCGCACGAGGTGCGACGGAAGCCAGCAACTGCGCCATGTCGCTGGCGGAGTCCTTCAGGTCCTTTTCCAGCGTCGCACGCAACTGCGCCTGTTCGTCCTTCAATCGCGCGGACAAACCAGCGGTGAGGCGTTGACGCGTACTGGTGGAAAGGCTGTCCAGGCTCGACGTGACTTCACGCCCGGCCTGCTCCAGTTCAGCGGACAGTTTTTGACTGTCTGCACCCAATCGCACTCCGAGATCGGCTTCCAGCGCGGTTACCGTGCTCCGGGTAAGAGCAACGGCTACCAGCACCTGCACCAAAAGAGCGATACCAAGGGTAACGAACACAGGCCGCAACAAACGGCTTTGTAACAGTGAGAGAACGGCCGACACTTGAAATCCCTCTGCATAAGCGCCATTAAATTGATGGCACGCCGGAAGTGACGTTTTAAGCAAAGCTAATAGCAAAGGTCATGCCGTCCAACAGGCATAAACGACAAAGGCCCCTATTAAGGGGCCTTTGTGTTTTACATCAACGACTTATCAAGCGAACGGATGGCGCAGAACGATGGTTTCGTTGCGGTCCGGACCCGTCGAAATAATGTCGATCGGCGCGCCGATCAGCTCTTCAACGCGTTTGATGTAAGCGCGGGCGTTAGCTGGCAGCTCTTCCAGGGTTTTGGCACCCACAGTCGATTCGGTCCAGCCCGGCACTTCTTCGTAAACAGGCTGCAGGCCTACGTAGCTGTCAGCATCGGTCGGGGCAACGGCATTACCTTGCGCATCCTTGTAGCCGACGCAGATGTTGATGGTTTCCAGACCGTCGAGCACGTCCAGCTTGGTCAGGCAGATGCCCGAGATGCTGTTCACATCGATAGCGCGACGCAGGATGACAGCGTCGAACCAGCCGCAACGACGGGCACGGCCGGTGGTTGCACCGAACTCGTGACCTTGTTTGGCCAAGTGCGCGCCGACTTCGTCGAACAGCTCAGTCGGGAATGGACCCGAACCTACACGCGTGGTGTAAGCCTTGGTGATGCCCAGGATGTAGTCCAGGAACATCGGGCCAACACCCGAACCGGTAGCAACGCCGCCAGCGGTGGTGTTGGAGCTGGTCACGTACGGGTAGGTACCGTGGTCGATGTCCAGCAGGGAGCCTTGGGCGCCTTCGAACATGATGTCTTTGCCAGCGCGACGCAGGTCGTGCAGCTCGGCAGTCACATCCAGCATCAGCGGCTTGAGCAGCTCAGCGTATTCGTTGCATTCGGCCAGGGTCTTGTCGAAGTCGATGGCCGGCTCTTTGTAGTAACCCACCAGCATGAAGTTGTGGTAATCCACCAGTTCACGCAGCTTGTCTTCAAAGCGCGGCATGTTGAGCAGGTCGCCCACACGCAGGCCGCGACGTGCAACCTTGTCTTCGTAGGCCGGGCCGATGCCGCGACCGGTAGTGCCGATCTTCAGCTCGCCACGGGCCTTTTCACGGGCCTGGTCCAGCGCAACGTGGAAGGACAGGATCAGCGGGCAGGAAGGGCTGATGCGCAGGCGCTCACGCACCGGTACGCCTTTCTCTTCCAGCTTGTTGATTTCCCGCAGCAGGGCGTCAGGTGCAACCACCACGCCATTACCGATCAGGCACTGCACGCCTTCGCGCAGTACGCCCGACGGAATCAGGTGCAAGACAGTTTTTTCACCGTCGATCACCAGCGTGTGGCCAGCGTTGTGGCCACCCTGGTAGCGCACTACGGCGGCAGCATGTTCGGTCAGCAGATCAACGATCTTGCCTTTGCCCTCATCACCCCATTGGGTGCCCAGGACTACGACATTCTTACCCATAACACTTGTCCTCATTCGCGCAAACTTGGTGCCGGCGGCGGCCGGCAGGAAAACTCAAGAAGCCAGTGGCGATACTTGCCAAAGCCCGTTCTGCTGAATCAATTGCCGGTCGCAGTCCGCTTCACGGGCGGCGGCCAAAGGTTGTCCAGGCAAGGCCTGAACGACACGCTGACCCTCACTGCGCAACTGGCAAACCTGCTGCCAGAGTGCCGCATCCGTACTGTCAGGCATCCAGATACCGCCAGACGGTAGCTCGATCTCAGCACGCCCCAGGGTCACCAGGGTTTTCAAATCGGTGGAGAAGCCGGTTGCCGGGCGGGCACGACCGAAGTCGGCGCCGATGTCGTCGTAACGACCACCCTGAGCGATGGATTGACCAACACCCGGTACGAATACAGCGAACACCACACCGGTGTGGTAGTGGTAGCCGCGCAGTTCGCCCAGATCGAAATACAGCGGCAGCTCCGGGAAGCGCGCGGACAGACGCTCGGCGATCGCCAGCAAGTCATCCAGTGCAGCCAGAACCGGGGCCGGGGCCTTGGCCAGACGCTCACGCGCCGCCGCCAGGACTTCACGACCGCCACACAGGTCGACCAACGCCCGCAGCATGCCCGACAGATCGGCAGGCAAGCCTTCGGTCAAGGTAATAACCTCGTCGATGGCCTTGCGTTGCAGCGCATCGAACAACTGCTGCTCAACTTCGCCCGACAAACCGGCGGCGCGCGCCAGGCCGCGGTAAATACCGACATGCCCCAGGTCCATGTGCACATCCGGCACATCCGCCAGTTGCAGCATGGCCAGCATCAAACTGATGACTTCGACATCACTGCTTGGGCTACCGTCGCCGTACAACTCGGCACCCAGTTGAATCGGGCTGCGCGAGGACGACAAGGCGCGCGGCTTCGCATGCAGCACGCTGCCGGCATAGCAGAGACGGTTCGGACCTTCGCGTCGCAGGGTGTGCGCATCGATGCGCGCCACCTGTGGCGTGATGTCGGCCCGGAAACCCATCTGACGACCCGACTGAGGATCGATCACCTTGAAGGTACGCAGGTCCAGATCCTGGCCCGCGCCGGTCAGCAAGGATTCCAGGTACTCGATATGGGGAGTCACGACAAACTCGTAACCCCAGCTCTGGAACAGATCCAACACCTGACGACGCGCGACTTCAATACGCGCAGCTTCCGGTGGCAGTACTTCTTCGATGCCATCTGGCAGCAGCCAGCGGTCTACCGTTGCCATTACGCCAATCCCCTATGATCCGGGCAGCCAGCCTTTGGGCGAGCCTTGAGTGAAGCAGAAAATGACCGGCCCAGCGCAAACCACGCGCATGAGCGACGTGGCGAAAAGCCTGAAACGGGCTTCGCCGACCACTTTCCTCGTAAAACCTTTCGAGCCATAGCGCTCGGGCACCTGCATAAAACAGCAATCAAACATGCAGACGCAAAAAAGCCGGGAATTTCCCGGCTGCCGCATCATACACACGTTTTCCCAAAGGATCACCCCGCCAGAGGTTTTAGCCGCCCGGCGGAGGATGATTCAGGTCAGCGTCGTATCAAGGCTTGGCTTTTTCCAGGTAATGGAAGAAGTCGCTGCTTGGGTCAAGAACCATGACGTCAGATTTGTTCGCGAAGCTTTCACGGTAGGCACGCAGGCTACGGTAGAACGCGTAGAACTCCTGATCCTGACCGTAGGCCTTGGAGTAGATCGAAGCGGCCTGGGCATCGCCATCACCACGAATCTCTTCAGATTCACGATAGGCTTCCGCCAACAACACGCGGCGCTGACGATCGGCATCGGCACGAATGCCTTCAGCCAGCTCGTTACCCTTGGCGCGGTGCTCGCGAGCTTCACGCTCACGCTCGGTGCTCATACGCTCGAACACACTGCGGTTCACTTCTTTCGGCAGGTCGATGGTTTTGACCCGGACATCCACAACTTCGATGCCCAGCTCTTTTTCAGCCATCTTGTTCAACGACGCCGTGATATCCGCCATCAGTGCATCACGCTCACCCGACACGACTTCGTGCAAGGTGCGCTTGCCGAACTGGTCACGCAGCCCGGATTCGAGACGACGGGACAGACGTTCGTCGGCGATCTGCTTGAGGCCGGAAGTCGCGGTGTAGAAACGCTCGGCGTCCTTCACGCGCCACTTGGCGTAGGCATCGACCATCACGGCTTTCTTCTCCAGCGTCAGGAAGCGCTGTGTCGGTGCATCGAGCGTCATCAGGCGTGCGTCGAATTTGCGCACCTGGTTAACGTAAGGCACTTTCACATGCAGGCCTGGCTGAACATCGGTCTGGACCACGCGACCGAACTGCAGCAACACCGCACGCTCGGTCTGAGCCACGATGTAGAAGCAGTTCCAGGCAGCGATCGCCACGACGACGCCGACAATAAGGGCGATCAGCGATTTATTGCTCATCAGCGACTCTCCCTGGTACGTGCTTGCTGTTGCTGCAGATCAGCTGCCGCACGCGCATTCGCTTCATTGCTGCTGGCAGCGGCGCCGGTCACCGGAGTGCTGGTGCTGCGACCACTTTCGACCATCTTGTCCAGAGGCAGGTAAAGCAGGTTGCTCTGGCCATTCTTGTTGCCGGTCACGAGAACCTTGCTGGTATTGCTGAAGACTTCCTGCATGGTGTCCAGATACAGACGCTGGCGGGTAACTTCAGGTGCCTTGCGATACTCGGCGACCAGTTTGGTGAAGCGATCGGCCTCACCCTTGGCACGCGAGACGGTTTCGTCACGGTAGCCATTGGCGTCTTCGAGAATGCGCTGGGCCTGACCACGGGCTTCCGGCACGACGCCGTTGGCATAGGTTTCGGCCTGGTTACGCGAACGCTGC
Organism: Pseudomonas sp. Sample_22; assembly: GCF_004307635.1. NCBI lineage: Bacteria > Pseudomonadati > Pseudomonadota > Gammaproteobacteria > Pseudomonadales > Pseudomonadaceae > Pseudomonas > Pseudomonas sp. Sample_22. The sequence continues at coordinate 253,350 of NZ_RCNY01000022.1, read as the reverse complement.
TCGTCTTCACGGGCGCGGATCACGTCATCGAAGGCTTCCTGGACTTCACGCGGTGCCGCTGCGCTCTGTACGTTGACCTGGGTGACCGTGATGCCGGTGCGATACGTATCCATGAAGCGTTGCAGACGCTCCTTGATCTCGCTGGCCATCAATTCACGACCTTCGGTCAGCACCTGGTCCATCGCGGTGGAACCCACCACATGGCGCAGTGCGCTGTCGGTCGCGTGCTGCAGGCTGACTTCCGGCTGATCGACGCTCAGCACGAAGTCCTGCAGGTTGCTGATCTTGTACTGCACGGTCAGCGGCACTTCGACGATGTTCTCGTCTTCAGTCAGCATCTGGCCCTGCTTGGTGTACGCACGCTCACGCGTTACGTTTTCCATGTACTTCTTGTCGATCGGCGGGAAGTAGATGTTCAGACCCGGGCCGACCGTTTCGTAGTACTTGCCGAAGCGCAGCACCACGGCTTGCTCCTGCTCGTCGACGACATAGACCGCGCTGTACAGCCATACGGCCGCCAGAACGACCAGGCCGATGCCGAGCAGGCCGCCGAAGCCGCCACTCTTGCCCGAACCACCACCGTCGTCACCCCGTTTCTTACCACCACCGAACAACCCGTTCAGGCTTTCCTGCAGCTTTCGGAAGGCCTCGTCGAGATCCGGTGGTCCCTTGCGGTCGCCGTTATTGCGACGCTTGCCACCCCAAGGATCCTGATTATTCGAGTTGCCACCCGGCTCATTCCAAGCCATAGCGCTCTCCATCTGATAAAGCAAAGACGCACCCACGGCGCGCCGACCAATGCTACAGAATGCCTGTCACCACGGCACAACCGCTTTCTCAGGCTTTTATTGCAAAGTGTGTTGCTCGATGAACTCCACCGGTTGCAAACCCTCACGACTCACCAGCCGATTCAACTCGGATCGTGGCAAGCGAACGGCCAGCAAACTGATGCCTTCGTCATCGTGTTCTTCCTTTTGTACCGCACCGAGTTCAAAAAACTGCGCACGCAGTCGGGCGAATCGTTGCGGCAAGCGCAAGGTGCCAACAAACAAATCACTGCCAAGCAACTCGGCAATGGCTTGCTCAAGCAATTCCAGGCCAGTGCCATCACGCGCCGACAGCCAGACCCGCTGGGGCTTGCCGTTTTCGTCGCGCTGGATTTGTGGCTCAACGCCTTCAAGCAAATCGAGTTTGTTATAGACCTCGAGGATCGGCAAGTCCTGGGCGCCAATCTCGCCCAGCACCACCATCACCTGCTCGATCTGCAACATGCGATCCGGTTCGGCCGCATCGATCACGTGCAACAACAGATCGGAATTGCTCGACTCTTCGAGGGTAGACCGAAATGCCTCGACCAGCTTGTGGGGCAAGTGGCGAATGAAACCTACGGTGTCCGCCAGGACAATCGGCCCCAGGTCGTCCAGATCCAGACGGCGCAGGGTCGGGTCCAGCGTGGCGAACAATTGGTCAGCCGCGTAAACGTCGGATTTCGTGACGTTATTGAAGAGCGTGGATTTACCGGCGTTGGTATATCCCACCAGCGATACGGTAGGGATATCCGCACGCATGCGACCACGTCGCGACTGTTCGCGCTGGCTGCGCACCTTCTCCAGCCGGCCCTTGATCTGTCGCAGGCGAACCCGCAGCAATCGACGGTCGGTTTCGAGTTGGGTTTCACCCGGCCCACGCATGCCGATACCGCCACCCTGACGCTCAAGGTGCGTCCAGCCACGAACCAGCCGGGTGCTCATGTGGTCAAGCTGGGCCAGTTCGACCTGGAGCTTGCCTTCATGGGTACGGGCGCGCTGGGCGAAAATATCGAGAATCAGACCGGTGCGGTCGATCACGCGACACTCGAAAACACGTTCGAGGTTACGTTCCTGGCTGGGCGTGAGGACGTGATTGAAAATCACCAGATCGGCTTCTTCGGCTTTTACCAGGTCGCGCAATTCCTCGACCTTGCCGCTGCCAATCAGGAATTTGGCGGTTGGCCGATGACGCGGCACGTTAAAAAACGCAACGGTCTCGGCGCCGGCCGAATTAGCCAATTCCTGAAACTCCTGCGGATCTTCGCGCGCCTCAGGGTCCTGTCCATCCAAGTGAACGAGGATGACTCGCTCACCACCACCGTGGCGCTCAAAGAACAAAGGAGACTCCTATCAGGCGTTACCTGGCTCAGCGTCACCTGCTTCGGATTCGGTTGCGCTAGGCAGACGAATTGGACGAACCGGCACCACTGTAGAGATAGCGTGTTTGTAAACCATTTGGCTGACGGTGTTTTTCAGCAGGATGACGAACTGGTCGAACGACTCGATCGTGCCTTGCAGTTTGATACCGTTGACCAGGTAGATGGACACCCCAACTTTCTCTTTACGTAAAGTATTCAAGTAAGGGTCTTGTAGCGAATGCCCTTTTGACATGTGCCGCACTCCTTTAAGGATTCAATATAAAAAATAGGTAAACAGATGGCTTTGGCCGTCACACCCCCAAGGATAGACGGCAATTGCAAGGACTCAGCTCAATATGGAGATGGTCCCCAGGTATTTCAAGGCGCGCGGCAGATTGTCGCAATCCAGGCTGTCCAGCCAGTGTAAATCAGCCCAACTGCGCAGCCATGTGAACTGGCGTTTCGCCAACTGGCGCGTGGCAATGATTCCACGCTCCTGCATCTCGGCTGACGTCAGCTTGCCATCCAGGTAGTCCCAGACCTGGCGGTAGCCTACTGCACGTATAGACGGCAACCCGGCATGCAGGTCACTTCTCTTGCGCAGGGCTACGACCTCGTCAATGAATCCCTGTTCCAACATTAAAGTGAATCTTTGTTTAATTCGCTCGTGCAGTACCTGACGATTTGCCGGAGCAATGGCCAAGTTCGCGACAGTATAGGGCAATTGTTGCCGTCCCGAAGCGGCTGCTTCAGTACTTTGCGCAGATTGTTGCAAGCGTAGTGCAGTCATGCTTTGACCGCTCACGCGATAAACTTCCAGTGCTCGACTCAAGCGTTGCGGATCGTTCGGATGAATTCGCGCCGCGGACACCGGATCAATCACTGCCAACTGGTCGTGCAGGGCTTGCCAGCCAAGGCGTGCAGCCTCTTCCTCGATTTGCGCGCGGACGTCGGGATCAGCCGCCGGCATTTCTGCCAGCCCTTCGAGCAAAGCCTTGTAGTAGAGCATCGTGCCGCCTACCAACAGCGGAATTTTTCCCCGCGCAGTGATATCGGCCATGGCTTCGAGGGCGTCACGGCGAAAATCCGCGGCCGAATAGCTCTCGGCCGGGTCGAGAATATCGATCAAACGGTGCGGAAACTCTGCCAACAGCTCTTTCGACGGCTTGGCGGTGCCGATGTCCATGCCACGATAGACCAGCGCCGAATCGACGCTTATCAGTTCGCAAGGCAGGACCTTGGTGAGTTCGATGGCCAGGTCGGTCTTGCCGGCGGCGGTCGGGCCCATCAGGAAAATCGCAGGTGGGAGCTGGCTCATCAACGACCGCGCAAGAACAGTTTGTCCAGATCGTCCAGGCCCAGTTGGGTCCAGGTCGGTCGGCCATGGTTACATTGACCGCTGCGTTCGGTGTTTTCCATGTCACGCAGCAGACCGTTCATTTCCGGCAGGGCCAGACGCCGATTCGCACGAACCGCGCCATGACAAGCCATGGTCCCCAGCAGTTCGTTGATGTGCGCCTGAATGCGATCGCTGGTGCCGTACTCCATCAGGTCAGCCAATACATCAGCGACCAGGCGGTTGGCTTCCGCCTGCTTGAGCAGTGCCGGAATCTGCCGAATGGCCAGGGTTTCCGGGCCAAGACGCTGCAATTCAAAGCCCAGACGCTGGAACCAGGAGACATGTTCTTCAGCACAATCGGCTTCACGCTGGCTGACTGCCAGCGATTCCGGCACCAGCAGCGGTTGGCCGCTCAGGCCTTCGCTGGCCATCGCAACCTTCAAGCGCTCGTACATGATCCGTTCGTGAGCGGCATGCATGTCCACCAGCACCAGGCCTTGGGCATTTTCCGAAAGAATGTAGATGCCCTTAAGCTGCGCCAGCGCGTAACCCAACGGCGGAATATCATCCTGCCCCGCGGGCAGCGCGACGGCATTGGCCTCGGGCAGCGGAGCGAAAAACTCGCGATAGGCCGCTTGCGCTTCAGCCACGGGTACACCGGACTGCGGACGTGGCGTGTATTGATACTGGTAACCGGCGCCAGCGCCTGAACCGGCAGGCGTATTGAACGAAGGCTGAGCCTGCGGTTGCTCAAGCAGTGCATTGGCGGCCAGGCGCATTTCGCCCTGGGGACCGAATTCTCCGGCATCCAGACCGGTCGGCCGGACGATGGCCGTCGCCACCGGCGCCGCCAGATGGTCGTCCGGCCGCACATCGCCCAAGGCACGGTGCAAAGTACCGTAGAGGAAATCGTGGACCATGCGCCCTTCGCGGAAACGCACTTCGTGTTTGGTCGGGTGCACGTTGACGTCGACACCTGTCGGATCAACCTCGAAAAACAGCACGAATGTCGGATGCCGGCCGTTGAACAGCACGTCGCGATAAGCCTGGCGCACCGCGTGAGCCACCAGTTTGTCGCGCACCGCACGACCGTTGACGAAGAAATACTGCAAATCCGCCTGGCTACGGTTGAAGGTCGGCAAACCGACCCAGCCCCACAGGTGCAGACCATTGCGCTCGATTTCGATCGGCAGCGCCTGCTCCAGGAACCCCGGCCCGCAGATGGCCGCCACGCGCCGGGCACGGGCCGCGTCATCGTGGGCCTCATGCAGGCTGAGAATGGTTTTACCGTTGTGCCGCAAATGGAACGCCACGTCGAAACGCGCCAGCGCCAGACGCCTGATCACTTCTTGCAGGTGATCGAACTCGGTTTTTTCGGTTTTGAGAAACTTGCGCCGCGCCGGGGTGTTGAAAAACAGGTCGCGCACTTCCACTGAGGTGCCCACTGGATGAGCGGCGGGCTGCACGCGAGGCGCCATGTCGCGGCCTTCGGTTTCCACCTGCCAGGCCTGATCGGCATCGCGGGTGCGGGACGTCAGGGTCAGGCGCGCCACAGAGCTGATCGACGCCAGTGCCTCACCACGAAAGCCCAGGCTCATCACCTGCTCGAGGTCTTCCAGGTTGCGAATCTTGCTGGTGGCGTGACGCGCCAGCGCCAGCGGCAGGTCGTCGGCGGAAATCCCGCTGCCGTCGTCGCGCACCCGCAGCAGTTTGACGCCGCCCTGTTCGACATCGACATCGATTCGTTTGGCGCCGGAGTCGAGGCTGTTTTCCAGCAGCTCCTTGATCACCGACGCCGGACGCTCCACCACCTCACCGGCGGCAATCTGGTTCGCCAGCCGCGGGCTGAGCAGCTCGATGCGAGCGCTATTGTTCACGACCTGGTTCATTCTTTGGCCGCCAGGTCATTGCCCGGAATGGTCAGGTGCTGACCGACCTTCAGCTCATCGTTCGACAGATTGTTCGCATTGCGCACAGCAGCAGGCGACACCTGATAGCGCACGGCGATCATCGCCAGCGTTTCGCCCGGGTTTACCCGGTGATCACGCGGACCTTGAGCGATCTTGCCCGAGTCACGCAGCCAGGCAATGTAAGTGCCCGGTGGCGGATTTTGCTGGAAGAACTGGCGCACGCCGCTGCTGATGGAACGTGCCAGCGCTTGCTGGTGGCTCGATGCCGCGAGTTTCGAGGCTTCGTTGGCGTTGGAGATAAACCCGGTTTCCACCAGGATCGACGGAATGTCCGGCGACTTCAACACCATGAACCCGGCTTGTTCCACGCGTTGTTTGTGCAATGGCGTAACCCGGCCGATGTTGCTCAAGACTTTCTGCCCGACGTTCAGGCTGGACGTCAGGGAAGCGGTCATCGACAGATCGAGCAGCACGCCGGCGAGCATGCGGTCCTTGTCATCAAGGCTGACGTTGCCGGCACCGCCGATCAGGTCGGAACGGTTTTCGCTGTCTGCCAGCCAACGTGCGGTCTCGGAGGTCGCTCCGCGATCAGACAAAGCGAATACCGATGCACCGAACGCAGCGGCCGAAGGCGCGGCGTCGGCGTGGATCGAAACGAACAGATCGGCGCCCTTCTTGCGGGCGATTTCAGTACGCCCGCGCAAGGGGATGAAATAGTCGCCAGTGCGGGTCAGTTCGGCGCGGAAGCCTTTTATGCCGTTGACCTGGCGTTGGGTTTCGCGGGCAATCTGCAACACCACGTCTTTTTCACGCTGACCGCGAGAGCCGGAAGCCCCCGGGTCTTCGCCACCGTGACCGGCGTCGATCACTACAATGATGTCGCGTTTGCCGGCCGGGGCTGGCGGCAATTTGATTGCAGGCTCGGTCGGCGTGACCGGCACGGCAGGCACCGTGGCGACCGAAGGCGTTGGCGCTGGCGGCGGCGCGGCATCGGCCGGGTTGTCGAACAGGTCGACCACCAGTCGGTTGCCGTACTGGGCATTCGGGGCCAGGGAGAAGCTTTTTGGCGTGACGGCCTTTTTCAGATCGATGACCACCCGCAGGTCGGTCGGCGTACGCTGGGCCGAGCGCATGGCAGTGATCGGCGTATTCGAGGTGTTGACGTTCAGCGGCGCGCCAAGGCTGGCGCCATTGATGTCGATGACCAGGCGATCGGGAGCAGACAGGGTGAAGACGCTGTGCTGTACGGGACCCGTCAGGTCAAACACCAGCCGCGTGTTGTCCGGCGCCCGCCACAGGCGAACACTGTTGACCTTCGATTCGGCCACAGCGTCGACGGTCACCGCCAAAAACAACATCCCTACGGCAGCAACCAACGCGCGAAAGCGCATACCTAACCCCATCATCTATTTGGATTCCAATGCCAAAGCGGCACACCAGGCTTCGCCACGCGAACCCTGGGATAAAATTGTCAGCGAACGTCCGCTGTCTTGCGGGCTAATGGTAATGGTCAGGTCGGGCTTTGGCAAAAAGCCTGCACCTTTATCGGGCCATTCGATCAGACACAGGGCGTCATCTTCGAAGTAGTCGCGGATACCAAGGAATTCCAGCTCTTCGGGGTCGACCAGTCGATACAGGTCGAAATGGAAGGCGCGAATGTCACCGATCTCGTAAGGCTCGACCAGGGTGAACGTCGGACTTTTCACCGCCCCGACATGGCCCAGGCCACGGATGATGCCCCGCGACAGCGTGGTTTTACCCATGCCGAGATTACCCTCGAGAAAAATCAGACCGTGCCCTTGAGTCGTCTGAGCGATACGCGCGCCAAACGCGGTCATCGCTTCTTCATCAGCCAGGTACAGGGTTACTTCAGACACGGTGCTTGCTCCTCCAACAACTGACGAATGGCTGGTATCAGATCACTGGCCGCCAGCCCACGGCCGAATTTACCCTGTTGCGCACCGGCATTGGCGTGCAGCCAGACCGCCAGGCAAGCTGCGTCGAACGCTGCCATGCCCTGAGCCAGCAACGCGCCGACCAGCCCGGCCAACACATCGCCCAAACCGGCGGTGGCCATTGCCGGGTGCCCCTGATGGCACACGGCCAACCGCCCGTCGGGGCTGGCGATCAAACTGCCGGCGCCTTTGAGCACAACCACGGCTGTATATTTTTTGCTCAATGCATGGGCTGCTGCAGGACGATCCGCCTGAACCTGCGCCGTGCTGATCCCCAACAAGCGTGCCGCCTCACCCGGATGCGGGGTGATGACGCAATCCTTGGGCAACACCACACGCGCCTCGGCCAGCAGGTTCAGCGCATCGGCGTCCCAGACTTGCGGTAACGGCGCGTTGGCGGCGGCGGACAACAAGCTGCGCCCCCAGCCAGCCTGCCCAAGTCCCGGCCCGACAACCAGCACGGAAACTTTTTGAAGCAAACCCATTAACTGATTGGCTGATGAGGCGCCCAAAACCATCGCTTCGGGGATTCTGGCCAGCGCGGCGGGTACATGTTCGCTGCGGGTCGCCACCGAAACCATGCCGGCGCCGCTGCGCAGTGCACTTTGCGCACTCAGCAGGATCGCGCCGCCGAAACCGCGATCACCACCGATCAGCAGTACATGGCCGAACTTGCCTTTATGGGAAGCCGGTGCGCGGGAGGCCAGACGCGGAAGATTGTTGGCTAACAAGCGACGGGCACTGATCGGTGCCCCCTCAAGCAACTGCGGGTCGGCGTGCAGATCATTGAAAACCAGCTCGCCCACCACGTCCGCCGCATCGCCCGTGAACAATCCCAGTTTCAAACCAATGAACGTGACCGTCAGGTCGGCTCGCACTGCATCCCCCAGAATGCGACCGGTATCCGCGCACAACCCGGATGGAATATCCACCGCCACCACGGGCAGCTCGACGGCATTGATCGCACCGATAGCGCTGCGGTATGGCTCGCGCACTTCGCCGGTCAAACCCGTGCCCAGCAAGGCGTCCAGTACAATGCCGCGCAACTCGGACCCGGCTGCCCAGTGTTCAATGAAGACTTTTTCAGATACAGCCTCGGCATGTGCCAATGCCGCATCGCCCTGCAAACGCTGCGGATCGCCCACCGCCAGCACCCGCACGGTCCATCCGGCACGTCGAGCCAGAACCGCCACCAGATAGCCGTCGCCAGCATTATTGCCATGGCCAGCCAATACGCTTAACTCGCTTGCTGCCGGCCATTGGCGGACCATTGCACGCCAGGTGGCCCGGGCCGCGCGCTGCATCAATTCGAAGCCCCTGGTGCCGGCCGCGATCAGGCTCGCATCGAGTGCTCGCACCTGGGCGGCGCTGTACAGCGCGTCGGGTAATTCATCTTTAGTGTGCGGCATGCGTCTTCGGGCTCCGATGTCTGGCAGAATTATACGCACCTCAGCTCCGGTTTCTCTCGCCTCATGCCCGCTATTACTACAGATCTGCCCGCCCTCGCCCAATCCATCAAGGATTGGGGTCGTGAGCTGGGCTTTCAGCAAGTCGGCATCAGTGGCCTCGACCTGGCCGAGCATGAGCAACATCTGCAGCGCTGGCTCGAAGCCGGCTATCACGGCGAAATGGACTACATGGGTGCCCACGGCAGCAAACGTTCGCACCCGGAAGAACTGGTGCCGGGCACTTTGCGCGTGGTGTCGCTGCGCATGGACTACCTGGCCGGCGACACGCAAATGGCGAAAGTGCTGGCCCAACCGGAAAAAGCTTATGTCTCGCGTTATGCCTTGGGCCGCGATTACCACAAATTAATTCGCAAGCGCGTGCAACAACTGGCAGAAAAGATTCAAGCCGTCATCGGCCCCTTCGGCTACCGCGCCTTTGTCGACAGCGCCCCGGTGCTGGAAAAAGCCATCGCGGAGCAAGCCGGCCTGGGCTGGATCGGCAAAAACACCCTGGTCCTGAATCGCAAGGCCGGCAGCTATTTTTTCCTCGCGGAACTGTTCGTCGACTTGCCGCTGCCGGTGGACTCGCCCCACGCCACCGAACACTGCGGCCGCTGCACCGCGTGCCTCGACATCTGCCCGACCAATGCCTTCGTCGGCCCCTATGTGCTGGATGCCCGGCGCTGTATTTCCTACCTGACCATTGAACTCAAGGGTGCGATTGCCGAAGAACTGCGGCCGTTGATCGGCAACCGGGTGTTCGGTTGCGACGACTGCCAGATCGTTTGCCCGTGGAACCGCTTCGCCCGTCCGTCCGGGGAAAGCGACTTCAAGCCACGGCACAACCTGGACAACACTGAACTGGCCGAATTGTTCATGTGGGACGAGGACAAGTTTCTCAGCAGCACCGAAGGCTCGCCGTTGCGGCGCGCCGGTTACGAAAGTTGGCTGCGCAATCTGGCAGTGGGGCTGGGGAATGCGCCTTCAACGATTCCGGTGCTGGAAGCGTTGAAGGCGCGACGGGAGTATCCGTCGGAAATGGTCAGGGAGCATGTGGAGTGGGCGTTGCGTCAGCACCTCTCTCGCAGCGCTTAGCGTAAACAGAAACCTGCCGGGGCTGTGGCACATCAATCTCCTGCCCTATCCGACGCTTTAAGCACCCTTTATTGTATGGCTGATCTTGTGAAGCGTCACAACTCGTGTGTCCCTGTTGGCGGTGAACAACAGTCGCAGTCCTGCATTGAGTCTGATTTCGGTATACCCTGAATTGTTGATTTTCGTTTTAGGATCAGCCTTTCTTACGTCGAACTTGATCATCTCGTTGAACTTGGTGTGTTTGCCGACTTCCATAGCGGCATCTTCCGGCGACAACCCTTTATCCCTGATTAGGTTTTTGAACTGGAAGAAACGAGCGAGAGACGAACCCTCCAACTTTTCAAAACCCGGAAGATTGCGCGGCGTCGTGTATGTCCACCTTGCAGCAGCCGCCTCTGTGGCCTGGGTGGTTGACCCAGCCCTCTCGATCCCGGCGGATGATCCTGCCTTCGCTCTGCCGCTCATCCCGTTTTTCATCGCCCGTGCGGCCCGTGCGGGGTCACCACTCAACGGTGCCCTGAGCTTTCCAGCGACCTTGCTGGCCCCCTGAAGCGTAGCCCCGGCACCCGCTACAGCAGATGCCACACCCAGCCCCAGACTCACATAGCCAAGGATGTCACCCAACTCCGATTGCGGCGCTACTTCGTGTGCAACTGCACTCGCGATGCCCGTGACTCCCGAAGCCAACGCTAATGTCAGGCTGGCGATCGCCAGCGGTGTGGTGGCGCCAAAGGTCAGGATGCTTGCCGCGATGCTAACTATCGAAAGACCAATCCCCAAACCAGACTGCCAGGAAACGTGTCCGGTCGGATCAACCCGATTGATCGGGTCGCCGAGGCAGTAGGCGTAAGGATTCAGTCCTCCGGCACCAAACGGGCTCAGGTTGTCCGGACTGAGAAAGCGCATCAATGTCGGGCTGTAGGCTCGATACCCGTTGCCCAACAGGTACAGGCCGGTCAGCGGATCGAGTTGCTCACCATTGAACCCTGCCAGGCTGAACACCCCGCCCTCCGCAGGACGAAATCCGTAGGGACTGTAGGCAATTTCGCTACGCTGCGTATCCGATACGATGGTCAATACGCTTTGTTGCAGGTCTGTAACGACCTGCTGAACGCCAACGTCCGATCGCCGCTCACCCAGCAGCAGGCCGGACTGACGCCAACAGGTACGCAAGTCGCTGCCATTGATCTCATTGATGACGCGCCCTTCGTGATAGAAGCGCTGTGCAAGAGTGCCCGCCGGTCCAGACAGCTCAACCAGGCGATCGCGCGCGTCGTAGTGATAATCGCGGATCACAGCGCCTGTCGCGGTGGCGATTCGCGTTAACCGGCCAAGCGGGTCGTAGCTGAGCGAACGCGCCAGGTCATCCTTGATCATTTGGCCGTCGGCGTCATATTCCAGTGTGACGAGGGCGGGATAATCGGTGTGGGAATGGCGCACCTCGATCAGTTGGCTCGGATCAACAGCGCTATAGGTAAACGTCGCCAGGTTGTCGCCACCGGGAAACTCGGTACGTACAGTGACAATGTTGTCCAGCGCATCGAACACATAGTGCTGACTGACGATCTCTTTGCCATAAGGATCGCGTGGTCGCTGCGATCCGTCACAGGTGTAGCCACTGAGCCGGCCGCGCTGATCGTAAGTGAAGTGCTCGTCGCGCAACACCGTTTCACCGCTGCTGAGCACCTTCTGCGCCAGCTTTCCATCCAGGGAGTAACTCAATGCCTGGGTTTGCGCGGCGATCCCGTCGATCACAAACGTGCGCGATGTTTCTCGCCCCAAATCGTCGTAAGTCAAACGAGTCTCCAGGGAGCGTCCGGTTTGCCTGTCCTGTGAATCTATGCGCTCCAACAAGCCCAATGCGCCATAGACCAAGTCTGCTTTGAGCGCCCCCTGCTCAAATGATACGGCTCTCCCCCAATCGTCGTAGCCGGTTTTGTGTTGATTGCCCAGCACATCGGTATAGGTCAGGGGTCGCCCGCCGAATGAGTAGGTATAAGAGGCCGTCTGGAGTTGGGCGCCGACAGTGATCTCATTCTTGAGTCGGCCGGAAGGGTAATACTCGAAACGGGTTTCACGCCCCTGCTCTATGCAGCTCGTAGGCTGTCCGTGCGACGGGCTGTAGGTGTAATTGGCGACTGAACCGGTCGCCTTGCGTTGCAGCAATCGCCCACCGAAATCGCGTGCGTAATCAAACTCGACTCGCTCACCACTGGCGCTTTTCTGCCACGTCGGCTGCCCGGAGCCTCCCTCGTAGCCGGCACTGCACGTGCGCCCACCGATGGTGCTTGCAGTCAAACGGCCCAGCCCATCGAACGTTTGCTGCCCAAGGCTTTGACCAGACATTTTCATCCGGGTGGGCAGCGTCTCGGGGCTGTGGATTGCGAACTCGGTTTCCACGACATGTCCGTCCGGCAACTCGCTTCGGCACAGTCTATTGAACACGTCGTAACCAAACGTCGTTCTGTTGCCAACCGCATCCGTCTGACTGACCGCTCGGCCCCATCCGTCATAACCATGAACGATCTTGCCCAGGCTTTGCTCTTTGCGGTCGAAAGCCTCGACAGTGTCCGGTTTTCCGAAATCATTGAAGCGGGTGATGGATTTGCCCATGCCCTCGAACCAATATGTCTCGGTACGTGTAACCGGATCGTAAGTGCGATGCTCTTTGCGCCCGTCAGGATGGATCGTGGTTTTGACCTGCCCCCAGTCATCGTACTCAAAAGTGGTTGTCATCGGCCGGGCGACCTCCTCCCACCAATCGGTGTGCGTTTGCTCTATCAGTCGTCCGAGACCGTCGTGGCGCGCGGCGAAGATAACGCGCGCATGGGCTATGGCTGCTTTGTCAGGGCTATCGCAATCCTGCTCTTCAATCCCGATGATGCGACCGAGTCCGTCGTAGGCAGTCGTTTGTAAAACGCCTGCCAGATCGGTTGAATGCATCGTCGCCGGCGCTTCGTGGCTGGCTGCCTGGTAAACCGTATGGCTCGTCGCTGCATTTGGCGTACCTGCCGATACGGTCGTGCTGAGGATCCGTCCAATGCTGTCGTATTTGAAACGGGTAACGCCATCGTCTTCGCTTCGTTCGGAGCGTTTCATTCCGTTCAGCGCGGAAAATGTCTGCAATGAAGTCGTGCTGGCACCATCAAATCCGACGGTGGTGATACCCAGCGTCAAAATATCCTGAGCAATGCTGTACTGATGTTCGGAACAAGTCTTGAGGCCGTTCATTTCAAGCGTGCGGTGACTCAAGAGTCCATGACGCGTCGAGTCTTGCGGCGTGTCGAAATAAGTCAGAATGCAGCTTGAACGCAACGTTTCACTCTTATCGGCCAGCTCATAAAGCTTTTCCTCAACAGGCAGGATCATGGAGCATTGCGAACCATTGAGGCCCTTGTGGAGCGCGTAGCGAAAACGCGTGACCGTCGTGCTGGCCGCAACATCGCTCGATGCCGGAATAACTGTCCGCTGTTTAACATAACGAATGAAACCTGAAGTGTCGGCTGGGCACCCATCCGCCCCTGTGACCGGATAAAACTCGGAAACAGTGGTCACACCGCTGGGCTCGACCTGCTTGATCAAATTACCGAAACTGTCGAACTCCGTAAGGGTGACTTCGTCGCGAGAATGACCAGTCTTCGAGTTCTTGTAACGTCGCGTCATCGCGCGCGGCAAGCGGAATTGCGGTGGCTGCCCGGCGATGCTCTTTCCGGGCTCCAGAGGGTATTCCATCAGATCTGACGTCACTGCATCAGCGCACGTTGTGGTCTGGGACTGCAGTAGGTGAAATCTGTTGTAGGTCCGTAATGTCGAATGATGAATCTGACCGTCCAGCATCAGGTTTTCAGTCGATGTATAAACATAGTCGGAGGCGGCGGCATCCAGATTGTCACCCTCCTCGGACCAACTGAACTCGCCCCCAAAACCCAAAAAGTTGGCGTCCGAGAACGCATACTCAGTCAGGATGGCTGGCTGACCGTACTGCGGGTATACCTTATGCGAGCTGACGCAGGGCATCGAATGCATAGGCGCCAAGGGTGGAAGCAAATGCCCATCCTCGGTATAGCCGATGACCTCCCGCGCACCCCGCGGTGAATCGACTTGAGTGAGACAACCGAGACCACCAATGATTTCGTATTGCAGCGTCCATTCTTCGCCTGTCGGCAAGCGAATGGTTGAAATGCGTTCGTCTGTCAGAAACAAGGTAATGCGTGTTTCGGCTACTGTACCCGGGTACTGAGTGAGCGTGACCTGATTGTCACTGGCGGCAACTTTCAATAATAAACGTTGCTCGTCTCTCACCTCGCTCAGGACTGGCTGTTCGTTATAAGTGACATATCGGAGGAAGATACTTGCGCCGTTGGCTGCCATGATCTGCACGGGTATGGCACTGCCGCTTTCCTCATGAATTTTCAGGGTTTCCCGTGTCCCGTTTATATTGAGTAAATGAAAGTGATCGACATCGGGCCTGGTCACTTTTACAGTATTAAGTTTTTGCTCTGCGAATATCAAGCTCGACTCGAGTTCTGTTGCCTTATAGCGTTCCCCTGTTGACAACGTCATGATTTTGTTCAATGTGTCATAACGAGACAACGCGATTGACCACCCTGTTCCAAAACCGACATTAACCACATTCAACGGATTAAACTGAAGTACGACATCCAACGACAGCCCCATTGCGCTTACAGAGGTTATTTCTCCCAAAGATAATGAAAAGGTGTAAATCCCGGTTCTGGGGTCAACGCCCCCCTGGAGAAAACTGTTGAAATTAAATGCATTGGAGTACAAGGAATTCATTTGCTGAGCTTGCATTAAATTAACCCCGCTCCAAAATGAAGTCAGCCGGCCGCTTATCAAAATCCGGCCGTACTCGCAACTTATGCGCCGTCCCATACACGTCATAAGCGGTAAAATTGAAAGTCTCCTTTCTCACGTAAGTATCGGAAGAAAAAGACTCGCCCACGCCACGAACGATGGACAGTTCACCGTCTCTGTCATTAACCTTTACATAGTAAACTTCGTCGATTCGTTCACCCTTTTCGGGTGGAAGCACCAGGAAGACTTCCTTATCTTTCACCGCCGCCAGTTTACAACTCACATACCAGCGATAGTCATTGTCAATAAACCCGCCATAGGCCTCAAACACACTCCTGGTCAGCCTGTGATGATGACCATCGTCAGCTGCCGACCAGTCCACCAGCCTGAGTTGACGACCTCCTGGATACAAACCCAGATAGCAATGAAAAATTTCGTGGCTCCATCGGCCTTCGCTTCGCACCCGTTCCAACTTGAAATCTTCAATGGCGTACGTGACAGGCGCCTCAGCGACCAGCATGACACTGCTGTCGTGTTTGTCGCCCACCGTTGTGTTATTGGTCCGAATTATTCTGTCGTTCAAAATAACCGCCGCACCTATGTGCACCGTATCCACCACCGATGAAGAGACCCAATACTCAAGCACCGTAATGTCAGGTTCGACACTTTCCAGCGGTGCTGGGGCTGCATCTGAACCCGACATCGCGTACCAAAACTGATTAGGTCGATCGCTGACTTGCCAATTTCCCTGCAACACCTCGCCCGTACGGTAATTGATGAGCCGAACGGTGTGGTAAATCGAGGGAGTCAAGGGCACCGACTTTCCGTCTTTGTCTTTACCCCTGAGCGTAACCAATATTCGGACCTGCATATTTCCATTGGCGTACAGACTCTTTGATTGCGTCGATGACGGCGCATCAAAACTTACATTGAAACGTGTGAAACCTGTTACTTCGGCTACAGAACTCATGCGACTCACTCTACTATTGATTACAGTCACAGCCTCGAACATTGCCTCCAATGTTGCGCGACCTGCCTGACTCAACAAATAACAAGAATCAGAAGCCCATCCCATTCAAAAAAACATTCAAAATATGTATAACGCAAAACAATTTAATTCTCGACATACCACTCACGCATAATTGCCCAACCGAAAACGACTCAATCATCATCTCCAGCGCTCTCCACTCCGCTGTCCTCCGCTTCGGACTCTGTGTCTTCAGCCTGTTCAGCGCCAAACTCATCATCCACTTGAATCAGTAATTTTCTGTCGGCACCGGCATTTTCCATATAGTCGGCAACCTGCTGCTTACTCAAATCACTCAAAGGATTATTTCGAAAGTTGTAGTTTGCATCGCGCGTATCAGAAACTTCGAACAACTCGTCAGGCAGCATTGTTATTTCATTGAACGTCAGGTCGACGAAAGCCAGGCTCTCAAGTGAGAACATTCCGTAAGGGACCGTGGTCAACCCCGTATTCTTCAAGTAGAGACTGTCCAATTGCTTCATGTAGCCAACATGGGGCGCCCATTCCAGTGGGTTGTTTTCCAGATCCAGAAGCGTCAAGCCTTCGATGTGCGCCAAACCTTCGACAGTGGCTTCGGTGAGCCGGATATCACAATCATCGAGCGTCAACGAAACAAGCTCGCGCATCTGATAAAGCTCGACGGGAAAAGCCTCAAGG
Source organism: Pseudomonas sp. Sample_22 (assembly GCF_004307635.1). Taxonomy (NCBI): domain Bacteria; kingdom Pseudomonadati; phylum Pseudomonadota; class Gammaproteobacteria; order Pseudomonadales; family Pseudomonadaceae; genus Pseudomonas; species Pseudomonas sp. Sample_22. Next base: position 236,937 of record NZ_RCNY01000022.1, on the reverse strand, counting down.
GCCAAGCCAGACAATGTCAGGTACCGAACTCCCGGGAAGCTGGCGAAAAATGCATGGCCTCCCGTTCGGGAGGAACTGCTCAGCGACAACTCTCGAACATGACTGAAATCGGCCGACAATTCGGGCAGTACACCCAGAAAGTCCAATTCAAACTCAAGCGTCGTGATGTAACGGGTCGCCGTGTCCAGCAATGCCTGCATGAAACCCTGTCTGTGCTGACGTTGAATGGCAATTTCAGCATCTGTCAGTAGCGCTCCGGTGCCAGGATGAATGGACGGCACATCAGCACTCCACACCTCCAGCTCATTGACCAGCGTAATGTGTTCGTTTTCCAGCCTGGCAACAGCCAGCAGTGGGTCCCCGGTCAATCGCTCACTACGCAAGGCCGCCATCTGCTCTTCAGAAAGCGTTGGATACAGGGCTCGAAGCCGTTGTTCGATGGATTGCGTCTGCGCGGGATCGAGATCCCCGCCACCCAACAAGTAACCAGAACGCCCCACGGCAAGCCCCATGGGCGATCGGACGGCAGGCCCCAGCGCTGGCTGCTTGAACAATGCGCGCACCAGAGCACGATCCAGCAGTGGTTGTCGTCTGAGCATTTGTTTCAGTTCGGCCCACTGCCCCACATGGGGCAACCCCAACGAAAGACGTTGCGTGTCGGGAAGCGCGTGCATCACCGCGCCATACAGCGTGTCGAACCCATGCAATTGCTCACCGACATTATCGTGTGCCTGGTAGCGCCCGCCCTGCCTGACCAGCACTTTACGCAGCGGAGCTTCAGGGCGACCGATGCTGTCCAGCAACGCCCCATCAAAACGTTTATCACGCATCTCGATGCGGACATCGGCGGACCACCCGTTCAATGTTTCGAGCATGTGCAGCGCCAGCCGGTCGCTGTCCAAGCTGCTGACAGAATCCAGGTAAAGTCCTTCGCAAGCCCGGCTGAGTCGCACCTCTCGCAAATAGAAAAGCGCTTCGTGCGCCATTCGTTGAGTTATTCCAGGATGATTGCGCATGTGCAGGCGATCAGTTGCACTGGCATTACGCGACAGCTCTTGAGCGATCGTTTTCGGCAGATCGGGGAAGATCCGCCGTAGTTGCTGCGTGTCTGCGTCAGCGCGCTGTTCGAAGGCGTCTTCGCGCGCCTGGAACAAGGCGCCACGATGCTCCTCGGCCCAATCGGCCATCCTCGAACGCAACCGCGCTTTTCGAACGTCGATCGCCGGTAATGAATCACCAAACGCCGTACTTTCACCCAGCAGTTTTTTCAGCGTCGCCTCGTCCAGTGACTCAACGATGCCTTGAATTCCATTGGCGTTGCGCAGGCTCTCAGGTACACGGACACCTTGCGCTTGCAGCAGTAGTGACTGCATCTGGGGATCAGCTTTGGTGTACACCGCCGGATCCGGGCTTTGCAGTTGCGCACGGAATACTTTGATTTGCTCATCAAGCCCGAAGCGCCGAATGCTTTCTTCAAGCAAGGCCGGTGGGCGCCGGGCGTGTACGTGCATGTCACGCAGCACGGCTTCATCGACGCCGCTGACGTCCAGGATGCGCCGGGCGGTGACGTCAGAGAAGTCAGCGACTGAATGACCCAAACGACGAAACAACTGTGCGCCTTGCCATTCCATCGGACGCTCGACTTCATGCGCCCAGGCCCCGGCGCCGTTGTGAGTCAGTCGTGGCCGGTAGGCGTTCGCCCGCTGCGGGTGACGGACGCGCCAGGCACTTTCGCCCGGCTCGGTGCGAACCTCGTACAGGCTGCCCTCAAGCGGCAGGAACATCGCTGCGCCGTGGTGATGCAAACCCAGTTCGTCCGGCATCGAATCGGCAGGCAACGAGGCAGCGAACTCATAAGGCGTCAGATCAGGGTTCCACAAGCGCGTGCGTCCATCTTCCAGCACGACGGGCTTGAGACTGTCGACAAAGGTCGAAGGCTTGATAGCCAGCACTTTCCCGGCCACCGCGCCGCCCACCGCGAATGCGCCCAGTTGCGCGAGATTTTCAGCGATGGCCATCAAGTGATCAGCCGCCTCGACCACCTGACCTTCGGTCCAATCCAGAATGCCGGTACAGGTCTCGTCCAACAATTGGTAGGCGGTGTACGCCAACATCAATTCGCCCAGAAACGGCACAAAGGGGACCGCCACCAGGGCCGCGACCTGCAATACGATCGAGGCGACCTTTTCCAGGCTGTCCCAGGTTTCCCAGCGAGAGTTGCGGTCGGTGTCTGCGCAAGGCACGGCAATGGCGCGGGCATCATTGAGAATCTTGTTGAGCTTATCCTGGTACAACTCTGTCCATGGATCACCCTGTACCCGGCGCGAACTCCACTTCATTACGGTAGAAGGATCATTGAGCGCGGCAAAAAAATAGCCTCGCCGTTCATGAGCGACGAACCGGGCAAAAAAACGCTGGTAGTGCGCAGAACGCAACCGCTGTGCCAAATCTGCCCTGAAAGCAGCCGTCGACGGGTACTCTTTGAGCGGATGCTGCGGATCGTCGGGGATGTACACGAGCACCGGTTCCACTCTGGTAGCACGGTCCAGATCACCGGCCAGCAGCATGATCCCGGTCAGCTTCGCCTCCATGACCTGCAATTGGTAGCACTGCAAAACCCGGGCACCCAGGGCAGGCCTGGCGCCGCCATCGAGCAGATGCAACAAGGACGCGTGAGAGTGCAGGCCGATATCCCCTTTCATGCGGGCCAGGAGTATCGCAGCCCTGAACGCATCTTTCTGGCTGGTCTTTACATTGAGTTCCAGCACTGCCCTGGCCAGAGCATCCTTGGGCAATAACAACGTTTCCAGTTGCTGGGTGTACTGGCCGCCGATGTCCAGTTCACGACACATCGAAACAAAAGCGCTGACACTCATGCGTTGATTAATGGCGAGCACATCAAATTGCCCGGACATGCTGGGCTCGCTGATAAAACAGGAAGCTGAATCAAAGTAGCGGATGCCTGCTTCCTTTGCCTCAAAGTTGCGCAACGCTGCATCCAGCAAGGAAACGGTCCTGACTTGATAGCCCACTAAAATGCCGGTCGGCAGATAGAGCCTCAAGTAGGTGCGGGTGACATCCACTTCAATGGCGAAGCGTTCTTTCAGTGCCTGTCGAAGCAGGGGTTCAGCAAACTGACGGACATTTGCCAGCGACTCGAACAGCCGATCAACCTTGTTTTGCGATACCCAACTGGCCTTGATGGCTAGCGCCAGCGCCGCGTGAGAAGCCGCCGAGGCGGTCTTGTACCATTGAGGAATCGCCACCGGGGTGCGCTTCAACGCCAGGCGCCTGTCTGGCGAAGCGCGAGTCAGCCAGTCGGGAATTCTTTCTTCAATGAATTGTTGGTGAGGGTTGTAAGGGCGTTGCTGTGCGGAAGTTTCAAACATACGGGTAGCCTATAAGCCGACGTAAAACCGTAGCTTATTGAACTGCCCACTCACAAAAGGCTACATAGTTACCGCACTCACCCTTTTACAGCGTGCTCACGTTTCACTGAAACTTACTGTTCGTCGTTATAAACGAACTTGGGCATTTCCCAGTGAAAACGTATCGCCAGCAAGCGCAGCAAAAAGCCGCCAAACAACGTGATCAGAATCGCCTGCTCTCCCGGCAAGTTCAGGTAAAGACAGAACATGTAGCACCACGCCGCCGCGAAAGAGACGCTGGCGTACAGTTCGCGACGGAAGATCAGCGGGATGTCGTTGCAGAAAATGTCCCGCAGGATGCCGCCGAAAACCCCGGTGATCACGCCACTGACCGAGGCCACCAGCATGCCGTGGCCCATTTCCAGGGCGGTCATGCAGCCGATCAGGGTGAACGCCACCAGCCCCACGGCATCGAGCACCAGAAACAGCGAGCGCAGGTGGCGCATCCAGCGGGCGGCAAACACGGTGAACATCGCCGCGATGGACGTCAGCACCAGGTATTCCGGGTGCTTGACCCAGGTCAGCGGGTAGTGGCCGAGCAGCACGTCACGTACCGAACCGCCACCCAGCGCCGTGACGCAGGCGATCAGGACCACGCCAAACCAATCCATGCCACGACGCCCCGCGGACAATGCACCAGTCATGGCTTCGGCGGTGATGGCGATCAGGTAGAGCATCAGCAACATGGTGGCGGTCCTTGCAAAAAGGCGCGCAGTCTACGCACTTCGCCGAGGCATCAAAAGAGGGCGCACGAAAGCAATGCGGTGAGGGAGCTTGCTTCCGCTGGAGTGCGAAGCGCTCCCTTGCCTTCTTCCGGTCAGAGCGCATTTGCCGTCCTTACGACTGCTACGCAGCCGAGCGGGCGCAAGCTCCCTCGCCACAAAAAACCCGCGCCAGCCAACGGATCAAAACTTGATGAAATGCTTGCGATAGTGCTGCAGCTCGGCGATCGATTCGCGGATGTCGTCCAGCGCCAGGTGGGTGCTGCCCTTCTTGAAGCTGTCGCGAACGTCCGGCGCCCAGCGTGCGGCCAACTCTTTAAGCGTGGACACGTCGAGGTTGCGGTAATGGAAATAGCTTTCCAGGGATTTCATGTGCGTATAAAGGAAGCGACGGTCCTGGCAGATGCTGTTGCCACAGATCGGCGACTTGCCCTTCGGTACCCACTTCTCCAGGAACGCAATGGTCTCGGCTTCGGCTTCGGCCATGCTGATGCGGCTGTCGCGCACGCGTTGGGTCAGGCCGGAATTGCCGTGGGTGCGGGTATTCCATTCGTCCATGCGGGCGAGGACTTCGTCGCTGTGGTGGATAGCGATCACCGGGCCTTCGGCCAAGGTGTTCAGATCACTGTCAGTAACGATGGTGGCCATTTCGATGATGACGTCGTTTTCCGGATCCAGACCGGTCATTTCCAGGTCGATCCAGATCAGGTTCTGCGAATTTTGCATGTGTCGGCTCCTAGGCAATGCTGCGCAGTTTAGCCTAGGCCGGTGGCCGGGCGTGCTAAACTCGCGGCCGTTTTACCTAATCGCTGCATTCTTTATACGGAACACCCATGGCCAAACGCCAACTCAATCGTCGTCAAAACTGGCGCATCGAAAAGATTCAGGGCGAGCGCGCTGCCCGCGCCGCCAAACGCGAGTCCTCGGCTGTCGAGGCACTTGAGGGTGGCGACCTGGGTCCGGAACAGCACGGCCTGGTGATCGCGCACTTCGGTGTGCAGGTCGAGGTCGAGGCCTGCGAAGGTGCATTGGCCGGCCAAGTGTTCCGCTGCCACCTGCGGGCCAACCTGCCTGCCCTGGTGACCGGTGACCAGGTTGTCTGGCGCGCTGGCAACCAGGGCATCGGCGTGATCGTGGCGCAACTGCCGCGCAACACCGAACTGTGCCGCCCGGACAGCCGTGGCCAGCTCAAGCCGGTAGCCGCCAACGTCGACATGATCGTCATCGTTTTTGCACCGCTTCCCGAGCCCCACGCCAACCTGATCGACCGTTATCTTGTCGCTGCCGAACATGCGGGCATCAAGCCGCTGTTACTGCTGAACAAGTTCGACCTGATCGACGAAAATAACGCGCCGGCGCTGAACGCCCTGCTCGCGGTTTACCGCACGCTGGGTTACCCGGTGCTGGAAGTCTCGGCGCACCACGGCAACGGCATGGAACAGTTGCAGAAACAGCTGGACGGTCGCATCAGCGTGTTCGTCGGCCAGTCCGGTGTCGGCAAGTCGTCGCTGGTCAACAGCCTGTTGCCGGAAGTCGAGACCCGCGTCGGTCCGTTGTCCGAGCTGTCCGGCCAGGGCACTCACACCACCACCACCGCGCGGTTGTTCCACTTCCCTGGCGGCGGCGAGTTGATCGACTCACCGGGCATCCGCGAGTTCGGCCTGGGACACGTCAGCCGTGCCGATGTCGAGGCCGGCTTCATCGAGTTCAACGATTTGCTCGGCACCTGTCGCTTCCGCGACTGCAAGCACGACCGTGAACCCGGTTGTGCATTGCTCAAGGCTCTCGAAGACGGCCGCGTGCAACAGCAACGAATGAACAGCTACCGCTCGATCATCGCCAGTTTGCCGGAAAACGGCTACTAAACAGGCACCTGCCCCGCCCTGATCCAACGGGGCGGCGGGCTGCCGGCTCTACTGTTTAAATCACCCACCAACTTAAACGTCAGACATTTCTGTAAGGCGTCTGCACGCACCCCTGTAGGGCATTTCTCTTTCGCGATCGGCACCTTGTGGCGGCCAGCCAATGACCTAAGTTCAAACCCTCTTCGCACTCCTGCGACATCGAGGGACAGCCATTGCAAACCTATCATTTGTTCATCAGCCCTCCGTGGGTCTACCTGTACGCCCCTGCCCACCGCGTCGCCATTTGCCAGCGCACGGCGGTGTAACCATGCGCAAAGGACTGTTCATTGGCATCAACGATTACACCCATGTCTCGCGCCTGAGCGGTTGTTGCAACGACGCCATCGCCATGGCGTCTGTGCTGAAGACCGACGCCAATGGCGACCCGAACTTCAAGAACATCGTGTTGACCTGTGCCGAGGATTACCTGAGTCGAAAGAAACTCGAGGATCAGATCCGCGAGTTGTTTTCCGGGGACTGCAACGTCGCACTGCTGTACTTCGCCGGTCACGGCACTTTCGACACCGATACCGACGAAGGCATGCTGATCCCGCAGGATTACAGGAACGCCAATGACGGGATTCGCCTCAGCGATGTTCTTAATTGGGCAACCAAAGCCACCCGGATCAAAAACAAGGTGATCATTCTCGACTGCTGCCAGAGCGGCTCGGCAGGCGAACTGCGCGCCTTGCGCAGTGAAGGCAGCGTAGTGGGCGAAGGCATGACCATTCTTACTGCGTGCAAAAAGGAAGAGCCGGCGATGGAAGGCGCCCAACACGGCGTATTCACCGGGCTATTGCTCCAGGCTCTGCACGGCGGCGCCGCCAACATCCTCGGCAAGATCACTCCCGGCAGCCTCTATTCGTTTGTCGACAACGCCCTTGATGCCTGGGAACAGCGGCCGGCGTTCAAGACCAACGTGTCGCAGTTCATTTCCCTGCGCGAGGTTTCACCGCTGATCGCCAAGGAAATCCTGCGCAAACTGCCCGAGTGGTTTGCCGAAGCGGAATCGGTCTACCCCCTCGCCCCCAGCTTCGAGCCCAGCGAACCCGAGTTCAATCCGGAACACGGCGAGGTCTTCTCTCAACTGCAAAAGTGCAATCGTCACAGCCTGATCGAACCGGTTGATGCCGAACATATGTATTACGCCGCCATTCACTCCACCGGCTGCCGCCTCACCGCCCTCGGTGCCTATTACCGCGAACTCGCAATCAAGGGACATTTCTGATGCCAGTGTTTATCAGCTACCGCCACATGGATCGCGCCTACGCGGTCAACATCAATACCCGCCTGATGCAGGCCAACATCAAGACCTATCTCGATGTGCTGGACGCCGAATCCCAGACCACCGACGACATCACCGGTGTGATCACGCGCAACATCAGTGAATGCACGCACCTGCTGGCGGTGGTGTCGGAAAAAACCGCACTGTCCTGATGGGTACCGTTCGAAATCGGCGAGGCGACCATCACCAACCGACGCATCTGCTCATTCAAGACCGGCCCAACGGAACTGCCGCTGTACCTCGATAAATGGCCGAAACTGACCAGCGACAGAGACATCGAGTTCTTCATTGATGCCTATCGAAACGAATCGACCATCAAGCGATCGATGTCACTGGAGTCGGTTAACGGCAGCGAGGCGGTGCGCAGCGTCAACAAAACCAACGCCGATCGATTTCACACGGATCTCAAATCCAGGATCATTCGCGGTTTCTGAAGGATCAGGTCGGCTGTCAGTCCGACATCGCTGGCAAGCCAGCTCCCACAGGAATCGTGCCCACACGGAGAATGCAGCGGCCTGATAAACGCCGAAAAAAAACCGACATCACTGTCGGTTTTTTTGGGATCACTGCTTCGCTGGCTCAGCCGGCTTCGGCGCCGGATCATCAAACAGATTCAAACGCTCGCGCAGCTCGTGGGCCGGCAGCGGTTCCTTGTCTGCCGGCAGCGCATTCGGGTCGACCGGTGCAGCCGGGGTGGCGCCTGGCGCTGCAGAACCTTGCGGTGCATCAGGAGCAGGTTCCGCGCCTTGCGAACCTTCAATGGCGCGCTGGGCTTTCTTGGTCAGCACCACAATGTCGATGCGACGGTTGACCGGGTTGAACGGATGTTCACGGTCGAACAAGGCAGACGAGGCATAACCCACCACCCGCGCCACCTGCCCGTCCGGATAACTGCCCGCCACCAGCGCACGGCGGGCGGCGTTGGCACGGTTGGCCGACAGTTCCCAGTTACCGAAATCGCCCTGGCCGCTATACGGTTTGGCATCGGTGTGGCCACTGATGCTGATCTTGTTCGGCACCGCTTTGATGGTGTCGGCCATGGCCAGCAGGATGTCTTCGAAATACGGTTTCAGACGCGCAGAACCCGAGTCGAACATCGGCCGATTTTCGGCATCGACGATCTGGATACGCAAGCCGTCCGGGGTGATCTCGAACATGATCTGGTCTTTGAATTTCTGCAGCTGCGGGTTCTCTTCAACCTTGTTTTGCAGTTCTTGCAGCAACAACTCGAGACGTTCCTTCTCGACCATTTCGGCCATGCCTTCGACCTGTTCGGCGTCGACGGTCACCTTGTCCGGTTGCGGCTGGGACTTCACCTCGGGGTTGAGGGTGTTTTCCGGCGCCAGGGTCGGCGTACCGCCAAGGTCGATGATGTACGGCGTGCCGCTTTCGGAAAAGCCGATCGGGTCCTTGAAGTAACCGGCGATGGCGATCTTCTGTTCCGGCGTTGCCGTCGACAGCAGCCACAGCACCAGGAAGAACGCCATCATCGCCGTGGCGAAGTCGGCGAAAGCGATCTTCCACGCCCCGCCGTGATGCCCGCCGGCGATGCGCTTGACGCGCTTGATGATTATCGGCTGGTTATTTTCCATGGCTTAACGACCGCGAACCGCTTGTTCCAGCTCGGCGAAGCTAGGGCGGTGCGCCGGGTACAGAACCTTGCGCCCGAACTCGACGGCCAGCGATGGCGGCATGCCGGAAGCCGAAGCCACCAGGGAAGCCTTGATGGCTTCGTAGACGTTCAGCTCTTCCTTGGCATCGTGAGCCAGGGAATGGGCCAACGGGCCGAAGAAACCGTAGGCAGCGAGAATACCGAAGAAGGTACCGACCAGCGCCGCACCCACGTGCAGGCCGATGGACTTCTGATCGCCCTCACCCAGGGACGCCATGGTCACCACGATCCCCAATACCGCCGCGACGATACCGAAACCGGGCATGGCGTCGGCGATGCCGTTCACCGCATGGGACGGGTGCTCAAGGTCTTCCTTGAGGCTGTAGAGTTCCATGTCGAACAGGCCTTCCAGCTCATGGGGAGCCATGTTCCCGGAAGACATGATGCGCAGGTAATCGCAGATGAACGCGGTCATGCGCTCGTCTTTCAGGACCGTCGGGTACTTGGCGAAGATCGGGCTCGCGGCCGCATCTTCGATATCGCCTTCAATGGCCATCATGCCTTCACGACGGCTCTTGTTGAGGATCTCGTAAATCAGGCCAAGCACTTCAAGATAAAAACCGTGGCTGAAACGCGAACCGAACATGCTCAGGGACTTCTTGAGCACATGCATGGTCATGTAGCCGGGGTTGGCCTGCAAGAATGCGCCGAGGGCCGCACCACCGATGATCATCACCTCGAAAGGCTGGATCAGGGCGGCAATTTTGCCGTGGGAGAGCACGTATCCGCCGAGCACGCTCGCGAATACGACGATGATGCCGATTATTTTAGCCATAGGTAGGAGAGCACTTACTGAGTCGGGTTCAAGGTCATATTCGGAAGTTAAAAAATCTCTTCTTCTACTTATCGGCAAAACTGCGCCAGACTATAGCCAGTTCAGGCGAAAAGCCAATTTGACCCATTCCGGGCGCAGGTAACGCAGACGATGATCGCCTCCAGACATGGTTAACGAAACGAACGTCCCGACTCCCAAACCAACCACGCTCCAAGGCTGGGTCAAGCTTCTGGATGGCGTCCGCCTGCCGGTTCCGCAGGCCAGTCACGACCGCGTCTGCCGGGCGATCCGCGACAGTCGCAGCTCGCTGCGCGACATCGCCGATTTGATGCAGGACAGTCCGGCTTTGGCCTTGAGCGTGATTCGCGAAGCCAACCGCCACACCCACGGCAGCATGACCGAGCCGGCAGAAAACCTTGAGGTAGCGATCAACCGCCTCGGTTTGAAACGCACCGAAGAATTGCTGGAACGCTTGCCTGCCGCGCCCATGGGCGAGATTCCCAAGGCACTGCGTCAGCTACAAATGATCAGCCAGCACGCGACGCAACAAGCCAACGGTTTTTTTGCCAGCCGCCTCGCACGCCTGTGGCAGGACATTCATTGGGGCAGCCTGCTGTTTCTGTCACCGCTGTGGCCCCTGGCATTGACGCATCCGCAGTTGCTCGAAGAATGGGAGCTGCGGGTCATCCATAAAGGCGAGTCGGCGTGTAAAGTCGAAAAGCAGTTGTTTGGCGCGCGCCTGCTGGAAATCGGCCTGGCCCTGGTGGAGGCCTGGCACCTGCCGATCTGGGTGCAGCAAGGCTATAAACTGTTGCTCACCGAACAGCGGGAACTGGTCAAAGTCCTGCGCATTGCCCGCGACAGCGAGCATCCTTTGCGCCAGCAAAATCGCCTGGATGACGATCCGACGCTGCGCCGCTGGCTCAACCAGCCCGCCAACACGGTGCTGCTGGCCAACGGGCTGGCGCTGTCGGCGCAACAGGCCTGGGACAGTCCGCACAGCGAGCGCTGGCAGTACCTGACCAGCCTTTACCTGCAAATGCCCATGGACGAGGTGCAACAACAATTGCACCAGCAGGCCGCCAACAGCGCCCGCCATCACGCCATGCCCGACCTTTGGCACCCTGCCGTTGCATTGCTCTGGCCATGGGGCACGAATCGATTGCATGCCGGTCTGTTGCCAGCCCCGGCGCCGACCGCCGAAGACCTGGCAAAGTGGCGTCGTCAATGTGCCGAATTGCTGATCGAGCCGAGCCGCTTCACCAACGCCATGCACTTGACCACCTCGGCCCGCGACGCCCTGGTCGCGTGCGGCATGCGCCGGGTAATGATCCTGATGGCTGATCGAGCCCATGCCAACCTGCGAGTGCACCAGAGCGCCGGTTTACCGAAAGAAGTGGCCGGCATGAATTTCGCGGTCAGCCAGAGCACAGTGCTGCAACGGCTGCTCGCGCAACAGGCGCAGGTGCGTTTGACGCCAGCCAACAACGCACAGTTTTCCGCCCTGCTGCCCAACAGCCTGCGCTCACAATTCAGCGGTGAGCATCTGTTGCTGCGCTCACTGGTCAATAACGGCCGCGTGATCATGATTGTCGTGGCGGATCAGGGTGGCGGCGCCTTTTCGGAAATAACCGTACAAGCCTTCGGCAAAACCGCGCAGTGCATCGAGAAAGCCCTGCACAGCTTTAGCCACCGCGGCCAGTAAGGCTGCGTTACAATCTTCCCTTTTTGTGCCCTGGAGACCTCACATGTCTGACTTCTCTGGCTTGCCGCTGGTGATCGAGCCGAGCGACTTGCTCCCTCGCCTCGATGCCCGCGAACTGATCCTGGTGGACCTGACCAGCAGCGCCCGCTACACCGCAGGGCATATTCCCGGTGCTCGTTTTGTCGACCCCAAGCGCACGCAACTCGGTCAGGCGCCTGCGCCGGGACTGATGCCGCCGCAGGCTGCACTCGAGACGTTGTTTGGTGAGCTGGGACACAACCCCGACGCAGTCTACGTAGTGTACGACGACGAAGGCGGCGGTTGGGCCGGGCGCTTTATCTGGCTGCTGGATGTCATCGGCCACCGCAAGTACCACTATATAGACGGCGGCCTGACAGCCTGGCTGGCAGAAGGCTTGCCGATGTCGATCCAGATCCCGCCAGCCGTGGGTGGTCCGGTTTCACTGACCTTGCATGACGAACCCACCGCTACCCGCGAGTACCTGCAAAGCCGTCTCGGCGCCGCCGACCTGGCGATCTGGGATGCCCGCGGACCGCTGGAATACTCCGGCGAGAAAGTGCTCGCGGCGAAGGCCGGTCATATTCCCGGCGCGATCAATTTCGAATGGACGGCGGGCATGGATCAGGCGCGCCAACTGCGCATTCGCACCGACATGCCGCAGATCCTTGAAAAACTCGGCATCACGCCGGACAAGGAAATCATTACCCACTGCCAGACCCACCACCGGTCCGGCTTCACTTATCTGGTGGCCAAGTCCCTCGGTTATCCGCGGGTCAAAGGCTACGCCGGTTCCTGGGGCGAGTGGGGCAATCACCCTGACACGCCTGTCGAGCTTTAAGGTTTTTAAGGACACCCAATGAAAGAACGTTTGTTTATCCTCAGCCAGTACCTGCTGCCCCACCACTTGCTTTCGCGACTGGCGGGCTGCGTCGCCGAATGCCGGGTGCGCTGGTTCAAGAATGCCTTTACCGCCTGGTTTGCCAAGCGCTATCAGGTGGACATGTCCCAGGCATTGGTCGAAGACCTGACGGCCTATGAGCACTTCAACGACTTCTTCACCCGCGCCTTGAAAGACGACGCACGTCCGCTGGACGAAACACCGGGCGCGATCCTCAGCCCGGCCGACGGTGCGATCAGCCAACTCGGCCCGATCGAACACGGTCGCGTGTTCCAGGCCAAGGGCCACAGTTTCAGCGTGCTGGAACTGCTGGGGGGTGATGCTGCCAATGCTGCGCCGTTCATGGGCGGTGATTTCGCGACCATTTATCTGTCGCCGAAGGACTACCACCGTGTGCACATGCCGCTGGCCGGCACCCTGCGCGAAATGGTCTACATCCCGGGCCGGCTGTTCTCGGTGAACCAGTCCACCGCTGAAAACGTACCGGAACTGTTCGCCCGCAACGAGCGAGTCGCGTGCATTTTCGACACCGAGCGCGGGCCGATGGCCGTGGTATTGGTGGGGGCGATGATCGTCGCGTCGATCGAAACCGTGTGGGCCGGCCTGGTCACACCGCCCAAGCGCGAACTGAAAACCTTCCGTTACGACGAAGCCGCCCGTGCGCCGATTCATCTGGAAAAAGGTGCGGAACTGGGCCGCTTCAAGCTGGGTTCGACCGCTGTCGTACTGTTCGGGCCGGATCAGGTGAAGTGGACTGAAGACATGGTCGCCGGCGCCCCGGTACAGATGGGCCAGGGCATGGGCCTGCCGAAGGCTTAAAGACCACGCTGTACCTTGTGGGAGCGGGCTTGCCCGCGATTGCGGACTGACCGTCAACCGTGATGTTGATGGTTGGTCAGTCATCGCTGGCAAGCCAGCTCCCACATTGATTTCCAGCGTATCAGAGCTGTCCGTCGCGATCGCGGAAGCCCAGCAAGTACAGCACGCCATCCAGCCCCAGGGTGGAAATCGCCTGCTTGGCCGATTGCTTGACCAGCGGCTTGGCACGGAACGCCACGCCCAACCCGGCAATCGCCAGCATCGGCAAGTCATTGGCGCCGTCGCCCACGGCAATGGTCTGCTCCAGACGCAAACCTTCCTTGTGTGCCAGTTCTTTGAGCAGATCCGCTTTGCGCTGCGCATCGACAATCGGCTCGATCGCCACGCCAGTCACCTTGCCGTCGACCACTTCCAGTTCGTTGGCGAACACGTAATCGATACCGAGCTTGGCCTGCAATTGCTTGGCGAAGTAGGTGAAACCGCCCGACAGAATCGCAGTCTTGTAACCCAGGCGCTTGAGTTCGGCGAACAGGGTTTCAGCGCCTTCGGTCAAGCGCAACGAAGCGCCGATAGAATCCAGTACACCGACATCCAGGCCTTTGAGCAAGGCCAGACGCTCCTTGAAGCTGGCACGGAAATCCAGTTCGCCGGCCATCGCCCGCTCGGTAATTTCCGAAACCTTGTCACCCACACCGGCGGCCTTGGCCAATTCGTCGATCACCTCGGCTTCGATCAGCGTCGAGTCCATGTCAAACACCGCCAAACGACGGTTGCGACGGAACAGCGAATCCTCCTGGAACGCGATGTCGACGTTCAGCTCCTGGGCGACGCTGAGGAATTCGGCACGCAACGCCTGCGGATCGGCCGCCTCGCCGCGTACGGAAAACTCGATGCAACCCTTGCCTTTATCAGCCGGAGTATCCAGCGGCATGCGCCCGGACAGGCGATCGATGTGATCGATGTTCAAACCGTACTTGGCGGTGATCGAGCTCACGGCCTGCAGTTGTCCGGCAGTCACCTTGCGGGTCAACAACGTGACGATGTGGCGCTTTTTGCCCTGGTTGCCGACCCACTGCTGGTAATCCTCTTCGGACACCGGCGTGAAACGCACCTGTTGATCAAGCTCATAGCCCTTGAACAGGATGTCCTTGAGCACGGATTTACCTTGCTCGGTATCGGGAATTTCAACCAGGATGCCGAACGACAAGGTGTCGTGGATCACCGCCTGACCGATGTCGAGAATGTTCACACCACCCTGGGCCAGAACGCCGGTAATGGCCGCAGTCAGACCCGGACGGTCGACTCCCGTGATGTTTATCAGGACGATTTCGCGCAAGGCGCACCCCCGCAGGTGGAAAAAAACCGCATTCTACCCACTTTCAGTGACCATCGGGCACCGTGAGCGCTTTGACGGTCTAGGGCCTGTCGCTATACTGCGCGTCAACTTCACGGACAAAAGAGCCGAGCTCAAGTGAACCGGCCCACGCCAGTTAAAACCGATAACTTCTTCCTGCTGATCTTCCGGGCACTGCGTCACCGCCGTGTACCGATTGCATTGCGCATTGCCAGCCATAACGTGATCCTGGTCGCTCTGGCCCTGGTGATCTACGCCTGTGTGATGGGTTTGCAATTCAAGCAGGCCATGCATGAGCAGGCGGATGCGCTGGGCGAAAGCCTGACCACGCAGACGGCCACCTCGGCCACCGAGCTGCTGGTGTCCAATGACATCCTCAGCCTCAACGTGCTGCTCAACAACCTGACCAAGAACAAGCTGGTGGCCCACGCCGCCATCTACAGCGTCGACAACCGCATCCTCGCCGAAGCCGGTCAGCGGCCCAAGCACGGCTTGCTGGGCGAAGCCGAGGGCATGTACCAGAGCAAGATCACCTTCCAGGACGTGACGGCCGGGCAACTGCGCATCAGCCTGGACATGGATCAGTTCCAGCAGCCGATGACCATCAGCCTGCAAAGCATGGGCATCCTCAGCGCGATCCTGCTGGCACTTTCCCTGGCCTTGAGCCTGCGCCTGGGTCGGCACATTTCCACGCCGCTCCTGCAGTTGCGCGTCTGGCTGCGCAATATCGACGAATACACCCCGGCCACCGAACGCCAGGACGAGATCGGTGATCTGGCCCGGCAACTGCACGCCAACTTCGCACCGGAACCGGCCGAGCCTGAACCGGCGCCGGAACCCGAGCTCGAAGACAGCGATGATGACGATGCCGAACCGGGCTTCGAAGTGCGCAACCTGCGCGATCCGAGCTTCGACGAAAGCCGGCCGATGGCGGCGAAAAAAGCGGCCCCACGGCGCGTTGTCAGCACCGTTGAAGACGATGACGACGATGCGTTTGCCGATTTGCTCGATGACGCAGACAGCGTAGTGAAACCGCTTGCCCGCCCTGCTCCTTCGAATGTACCGCAGCACAGCGCCGTTCTGGCCGTGCAGCTGGGCTCCCAGGAGCAACTGCGTCGCTTGCCGCGCACACGTCTGGAAGAATTGCTCAAACGCTATCGTGATTGCCTTGATCAGGCCGCTTCGTTGTACGAGAGCGAACTGCACACGCTGAACGACGGCAGCACACTGATGCTGTTCCACACCGAAGACAGCGGCGACGACTACCTGACCAATGCCATTTGCTGCGGCGAGTTGCTCCGCGCGCTCGGCCACCAGTTACAAATCGAAGTCGCCGACAGCGGCATCACCCTGCAATTGCAGCTGGGCCTGACCCTGGGCGACGATTTGTTCGGCCTGAGCCAGATCGATCTGCTGCTGACCGATGCCGCCCAGGACGCCCTGGCCCTGTCGCAACACAGCCGCAACCTGCTGCTGGTGGAACGCAAGATCAGTGACGACGCGCTGATCCGCCAACGCGCGCGGATCCGCCCGATCGCCAGCCCTGAAGGCGCTTGCTGCGTAGAGCGGTTGATGGAGCCTTATCCGTCGATGCTGGAGCGGCAATTGGCGCGGATGCACGAACGCCGGGCGTAAGCCTTAAGCCCCGTTGTGAAAGAGCCCGCAGATCATCACTCGTCTGCGGGCTGATCGTTCCCATGCTCAGCGTGGGAATGCCTCCAGGGACGCTCCGCGTTCCAGCCCCACCTCCTTCCAGCCTGGCCCTGATGTGACGCAGAGCGTCACGGGCTGCATTCCCACGCTGAGCATGGGAACGATCATCTCCAACCCGCAGAAACAACAAGGCCCGCATCAAAGCGGGCCTTGTCATGAATCAATCACAAGCTTAGAAGCGGAACACTTCCATGTCCGTGCGAATCGGCGAGGCCATCGGGATCTTCGGCTGCTTTTCCGCTTCCGCCGCCGGTGCCACAGGCTTGGCCGCCGGTTTTTTTGGCGCTTCGGCGATTGGCGGTTGGTTGGCCAGAGGCTTGAGCGCGGTCGACAGCTGTTCGGCCAGTTTCTGCAACAGCACACCCTGAGCCTGAACCTGCGCCGCCGTGCTGCCGGCGTGCTGCTCCTGCAAATGAATGATGCGATTATCGCGGACCTGCCCACGACGGTCGATGAGGCGCCATTGCGCATCGAGGATGGCCGGCTGCTTGGTCCCAGAATCCAGGCGCGTGATGGTCAACAACACTTGAACGTCCGGCGTGAAGCCAACGGTGGCCGGCGCCAATACCACGCGCTGGCTGTCCAGATGACCGGCGACCTGACGCAGCAACAACTGGTCGATGTCGGAAGACAGGCTGCCGGCCCAGCGACCGTCGGTCGCGGCTTGCAGGCTGCCGTCGGGCTGACGCTGCAACAGGGTTTCGCGTTGCAGATAGTCGGCAACGGTCACCGGGCCCAGCAATACAGCCATGCCCGCGCTTTGCGCAGGCTGAACCGGACTACCGCTGTCCAGTTGATACAGCGACACCGGCTGGTGAACGCTGCAGCCCGCCAGGCCAAGAACGCCGGCGAGCATCAGAATAAAAGGAAGGCGCAGAGCAGTCATCGTCCCATCCAGGTGATTGCCACAAGGCTAATCACAGTGAAAATACTCAATAAATATGAAGAACGCTCGGCCACGCCGGCGCTTGAAAGGCCATATCATCCGTGAATATGCGTTCCGACTCCAGCGCGAAAGCGTCGATCTACGCGTTAAATCGTAGATCGAGCGCTCTAGGACGCTTAATTGAGGTTTTCGACGAGCAGCGCATCCACCCGCTGGAAGCCACGCGGCAGTTTATTACCACGACGCCCACGCTCACCCTTGTAGTGTTCGAGGTCGTCCGCTTTCAGTGACAAGGTACGTTTTCCAGCCTGAAGCACCAAGGTTGCACCCTCCGGGATAACGGCGATGTCCGTGACATATTCTTCGCGACTGGCCACTCGCTCACCGGAAATCCCGATGATCTTGTTGCCTTTGCCCTTACCTAATTGTGGCAGATCGCTGATCTTGAAGATAAGCAGGCGACCTTCGGTGGTCACCGACGCCAACCAGTTCTGTTCACGATCGGCGACAGGCCGCGGCAGGATGACCTTGGCGTTGTTCGGCAGGCTCAACAGCGCCTTGCCCGCCTTGTTCTTGGCCTGCAGGTCTTCACCCTTGACCACGAAACCGTAACCGGCATCGGAGGCGATCACGTACAACGCATCGTCTTCGGGCATCAGCACGCACTCGAAACTCGCCCCCGGCGGTGGCGTCAGACGACCGGTCAGCGGCTCGCCCTGGCCACGGGCCGATGGCAGCGTGTGCGCAGCCACCGAATAGCTGCGACCGGTGGAGTCGATAAACACCGCAAACTGGTTGGAACGCCCCGCCGCCAGGGCCTTGAAGCCGTCGCCAGCCTTGTAGGAAAGCCCGGTGGCGTCGATTTCGTGACCTTTGGCCGAACGTACCCAGCCTTTCTCCGACAGAACGACTGTTACTTTCTCGTTCGGCAGCAGATCGTGTTCGGTCAGGGCCTTGGCTTCAGCACGCTCGACGATTGGCGAACGGCGGTCATCGCCATAGGTTTCAGCGTCCTTGATCAACTCGCTGCGCACCAGCTTCTTCAGCTTGGCTTCACTGCTCAGCAAGGCTTGCAGCTTGGCTTGTTCCTTGAGCAGTTCATCCTGCTCGGCGCGCAGCTTCATTTCTTCCAACCGCGCCAACTGACGCAGGCGGGTGTCGAGGATGTAGTCAGCCTGGATCTCGCTCAGGGCAAAACGCTCGATCAGCGCGGCTTTCGGATGTTCCTCGGTGCGGATGATGTGGATCACTTCATCCAGGTTGAGGTAGGCAATCAGCAAACCGTCCAACAGGTGCAGGCGACGCTCGACTTTATCGAGGCGGAATTGCAGGCGTCGACGAACGGTCTGAACCCGGAACTCCAGCCACTCGACCAGCAAGGCGCGCAGGTTTTTCAGCTGCGGCTTGCCATCCAGGCCGATGATGTTGACGTTGACCCGGTAACTCGACTCCAGCTCGGTGCTGGCGAACAGATGCTGCATCAGCGCATCGTGGTCGAAGTTTTTCCGCGCTCCCGGAATGATCACGATCCGGCACGGGTTCTCGTGGTCGGATTCGTCGCGCAAGTCAGCGATCTGCGGGGCCTTGGACGGTTTGGCCTGCATCATGGCCGCGATCTGTTCCAGCACCTTGGCGCCGGAAACCTGATGCGGCAGCGCGGTGACGATGATGTCGCCGTCTTCGATGTGATAAACGGCGCGCATGCGCACCGAGCCTTTGCCGGTTTCATACATTTTCAGCAGATCGGCACGGGGCGTGATGATTTCCGCTTCGGTCGGGTAATCCGGGCCCTGGATATGCTCGCAGAGCTGTTCGACCGTGGCTTTGGGCTCATCCAGCAAACGCACGCAGGCACTGGCGACTTCGCGCAGGTTATGCGGCGGCACGTCAGTGGCCATGCCCACCGCGATACCGGTGGTGCCATTGAGGAGGATGTTCGGCAAACGTGCCGGCAACACCAGCGGTTCGTCGAGGGTGCCGTCAAAGTTCGGTCCCCAGTCCGCGGTGCCCTGGCCCAGTTCGCTGAGCAGCACCTCGGAGTAGCGCGACAGTCGCGCTTCGGTGTATCGCATGGCCGCAAAAGACTTGGGATCATCCGGTGCACCCCAGTTGCCTTGGCCGTCCACCAGCGTGTAGCGGTAGCTGAACGGCTGGGCCATCAGGACCATGGCTTCGTAGCAGGCCGAATCGCCGTGCGGATGGAACTTGCCGAGCACGTCACCGACGGTACGCGCCGATTTCTTGTGCTTGGAATCAGCGTCCAGCCCCAGCTCGCTCATGGCGTAGATGATGCGCCGCTGTACCGGCTTCAGGCCGTCGCCGATATGCGGCAAGGCACGGTCCATGATCACGTACATGGAGTAGTTGAGGTAGGCATTTTCGGTGAAGTCAGCCAGCGATCGGCGTTCTACGCCATCTAAGCTGTCTGCAAGGATGTCGCTCATGCGGGCCTCATCGGTTCGTTGTCTGGCGCAGCAGCATGGTGCCACCGCGCTGGGTAAATTCAAGTTTGTTCAGTGCGCTCATGCCGAGCAACACCTGGTCGCCATGCAGGCCGGGCGCCACCAGTGCGCGGACATCCCGCAGCACGATGTCGCCCAGTTGCAGGCGTTCTATACGGGTGCGATAGCCCTGGCTCAGGCCATTGGCCGTGCTCAGGGTCACACCGAAACCTTCTGCCAGCTGCAAGCGCTTGGCCAGTTCCGCCGGGACCGCCACATCAGTGGCCCCGGTGTCGAGCATGAAGTCCACCGGCTGCCCGTTGATATGGCCACTGGCGACGAAGTGTCCCTGGGCATTGCTGGCCAGTTTCACCTCGATGTAACCATTGCCCTGTTCCGAGCTCACCATCACATTCGGGTTTTGCTGACGCTCTTCCCACTGCCCGAAAAACCGTGTGGCCAGAAACAGCGCCGCACACCAGGCCAGCACCATCAACACTCGACCGGCGCGTTTACCGGGTGTTTGCTGGCTCACGGCGCGTTCCAGCCACCGTCAGGCGCGGCAAAGCGCCAGACGATCGGACGAAATTCACCATCGGCACGGGCTCCGGTGTTGTTGTCGATACCGATCCAGGCTCCGTCAGCGTCAACTACCAATGCCTCCGTGAGGCCGAAATCCTGGGGATAACGCCGATTTTCCTGCAATGCCTCGTCGGCAAACGACCAGCAACGCTCGAGCTTGGCAGTCAATGCGTCGCGGCGACAGATCTCGAACGCATTGCGTTCCAGGGTGAACAGCTTGCCGTTGAACAGTGACAGATCGGCAAAGTCCCGGGGCATTGCCCTGGCATGGGGGAACTGTGCAGGCTGCATTTCTTTTCCGTCTTCGCTGAGCAGCACGCAGCCGCCGTCGCAATCCCAGACGGTTTGCTTGCGCTTGACCAGCAGCAATCCACGGTTCTGGCGTTCAGCGGCCAACCACAACTGGTCACCCTCAGGATTGATCGCCAGGCCCTCGAACAACGCGTTGAAACGCAACAGCATGCCTCTGGCCCGAGCTTCACGCACCATCAGCGGGGAAATCTTCAACCAGGAAGTCGGCCCGGTCGGCGGAATTTGCAACACCGCTGCATGGGCTTCACTGACGACATAGCGGTTGCCGGCGTTGTCGCAAGTAATGCCTTCGAAGTCCAGACCGCCGCCACGCACGAATGACGCCGCCCAGGCCCGCGAACGCAGGCCCCAGGGCAAGCCGCTGTCAGGCACCTGCGGCACGCCGATGCCCACGGCCTCTGCACGCCAGACGCTGGCCTGGGTATCGAGGCGGTAGATCTGATCGTCGTCGCGGTCGGAGATCGTCCACAGTTCCTTGCCGCACTGAGCCAGCCCGGACAGGTTGCCGCCGCGCATGCCATCGATGGCATGCTCGGACAACAGACGCAGTTGCGGTGCCGGTTCGCCGGACACCGTCATCGAGGTCAGCAGCAACGCACACGCCAGGGCAAAGCCCAGGCGCATCAGCCCAGCACCTCCGCCAGGTTGCCCTTGGATTCCAGCCAGGTCTTGCGATCGCCAGCGCGTTTTTTCGCCAGCAGCATGTCCATGATTTCCGAGGTCGCCTCGAAATCATCCAGCGTCAGTTGCACCAGGCGCCGGGTGTTCGGATCCATGGTGGTTTCGCGCAACTGCGGCGGGTTCATTTCACCCAGACCCTTGAATCGGGTGACCTGAGGCTTGCCGCGCTTCTTCTCCGCCACCAGGCGATCAAGAATGCCGTCGCGCTCGGCTTCGTCGAGGGCGTAGTAGATCTCTTTGCCCAGGTCGATGCGGTACAGCGGCGGCATGGCGACATACACGTGGCCGGCATCGACCAGCGCACGGAAGTGCTGGACGAACAGGGCACAGAGCAATGTCGCGATGTGCAGACCGTCGGAGTCGGCGTCGGCGAGGATGCAGATCTTGCCGTAGCGCAGCTGGCTCATGTCCGCCGCGCCCGGATCGACGCCGATGGCCACGGCAATGTTATGCACTTCCTGGCTGGCCAGCACTTCGCTGCCGTCGACTTCCCAGGTGTTGAGGATCTTGCCGCGCAACGGCAGGATCGCCTGGAACTCTTTGTCCCGCGCCTGCTTGGCCGAACCGCCGGCGGAATCACCTTCCACCAGGAACAGCTCGGAGCGCATCGGGTCCTGCCCGGCGCAATCGGCGAGTTTGCCCGGCAGCGCCGGTCCTTGGGTGATGCGCTTGCGCTCAACCTTTTTGCTGGCCTTCAGACGACGACCGGCGTTGTTGATCGCCAGTTCGGCCAACGCCAGACCGGTTTCCGGGTTGGCATTGAGCCAC
This sequence comes from Pseudomonas sp. Sample_22, assembly GCF_004307635.1. Lineage (NCBI taxonomy): Bacteria > Pseudomonadati > Pseudomonadota > Gammaproteobacteria > Pseudomonadales > Pseudomonadaceae > Pseudomonas > Pseudomonas sp. Sample_22. The sequence continues at coordinate 214,971 of NZ_RCNY01000022.1, read as the reverse complement.
AGGCTGAACGCATCCTTGACCACGCCGGAAACGAACGCCGCGGCTTCCCGGGACGACAGGCGCTCCTTGGTCTGGCCGGAGAATTGCGGTTCTTGCATTTTCATCGACAGCACGAAAGCGATGCGCTCCCAGACGTCTTCCGGGGCCAGCTTTACGCCGCGCGGCAACAGGCTGCGGAATTCGCAGAACTCGCGCATGGCGTCGAGCAGGCCCTGGCGCAAACCGTTGACGTGGGTACCGCCCTGGGCGGTCGGGATCAGGTTGACGTAACTTTCCTGCACCGCGTCGCCGCCTTCCGGCAGCCACAGCAGCGCCCAGTCCACCGCTTCCTTGTTACCGGCAAACGCACCGCAGAATGGCTCGTCCGGCAGGCGCTCGAATTCGCTGACCGCATCGACCAGGTAGGAACGCAGGCCGTCTTCGTAATGCCATTCGACTTTCTCGCCGGTGGCTTTGTCTTCAAAACTGACCAGCAGCCCCGGGCACAGCACGGCCTTGGCCTTGAGCACATGCTTGAGGCGGCTGATGGAGAACTTCGGTGAGTCGAAGTATTTCGGGTCCGGCGCAAAGAACACGCTGGTACCGGTGTTGCGTTTGCCGACCGTGCCGACCACTTCCAGCTCGGTGGCCTTGTAACCATCGGCGAACGTCATCTGGTATTCGTTGCCGTCACGCTTTACACGCACCCGGACTTCGGTCGACAAGGCGTTGACCACCGAAATACCCACCCCGTGCAGACCGCCGGAGAACTGGTAGTTCTTGTTGGAAAACTTGCCACCGGCATGCAGCTTGGTGAGGATCAGTTCGACCCCGGAAACACCCTCTTCGGGGTGAATGTCCACCGGCATGCCACGGCCGTCGTCGCTGACTTCCAGCGAGTGATCGGCGTGCAGGATGACTTGCACCGATTTGGCGTGCCCGGCCAGGGCTTCGTCGACACTGTTGTCGATGACTTCCTGGGCAAGGTGGTTCGGCCGACTGGTGTCGGTGTACATGCCGGGGCGTTTGCGCACCGGGTCGAGGCCCGAGAGGACTTCGATGGCGTCGGCGTTATAAGAGCTAGCGCTGGGAGTGGCCATGGGGTCTCGTCGTCAGTCATTCATTGAAAATAGGGGCGAGGTTTCACAATGCGGTGAAATCTATCGCCTGATACACATCGGCGCCAATGCCGGCAAAACTCAGCATGGCTGGAAGCTGTGCGGCAAACCCCTGGAAACTATGGTCGCCGCCGGCCTGGATACGCAAGGCACAGGCCCGGTAATACTGCTGGGCCAGGCGATAGTCCAGCGTTTCATCCCCCGTCTGCAACCATACCTGATACCGCAGCGGGTCCAGGGGTGGCGGCACTTCCAGCTCGGCCAGCGCCGTTACGTGGTCGTGGGTCAGTTCCCAGGTCTCATCGGTATACAGGTTTTTCTGCGTCCCCAGAAATCCGTCGAACATCCGGTGCGGGCTGACGGCAGGGTTGATCAGCAGGGCTTTCAGGCCATGGCGCTCGGCCAGGTGAGTCGCATAGTAGCCGCCGAGTGAGCTGCCGACCAGTAATGGCCGCCCGAGCGCTGCAATCGCCTGTTCAAGCTGACCGATGGCCTCGCGGGGATGGTGATGCAAGGCCGGCACGCGCAAATGGTCGCTCAAGCCCAGCCGTTCCATCACTGCGCTCAACTGCGTGGCCTTTTTCGATGCAGGCGCGCTGTTGAAACCGTGGATATAAAGGATCGAACCGGACATTTGGACTCCCTGCGCGTCGGGTAAAGAAGCGGAGTTTACAGGGACTCGGGGGATGTTGGGTGCCATCGCCACCGAATTGAAGACAGCCCCTGTGGGAGCTGGCTTGCCAGCGATGAGGCCGTCACATTCAACATTGATGTTGTCAGGCAGTCCGTAATCGCTGGCAAGCCAGCTCCCACAATGGAAATCAGTGTTCGCAGGAAACGTGTCAGTAGCCGTTGGAGCCGTAGTCGACCTGGAAATCGAAACCGGTAACGCGTTCCACCCCGGTTTGCAGCTGTCCATCGGGCATCAACCGCAACCAGCGATACCCCGGCGCCTGCTCTCCGACCGTGAAGTCCTCGCTGCCCGGTTCAAACTGAATGCAGGTCGACGGCGAGGCGATCAGACGCACATTGTCACGCAATTGATCGATCTCCTGATGCACATGCCCCCACAGCACGGCACGCACCTGCGGAAAACGATCGAGCACTTCAAAAAAGGCGTCCGGATTGCGCAAACCGATCGGTTCCATCCACGCACAACCAATCGAAACCGGATGATGGTGCAGGCACACCAGATGATGCCGCTGCGGTGCCTCGCTCAACGAGCGGGCCAACAGTTGCAATTGTTCGTCCTGCAAGTAGCCCGGCACTGAGCCCGGCACTGCCGAATCCAGCAGCGTGACCCGCCAGTTGCCGATATCCACTACCGGCTCCAGCAATGCACTCTGAACGGCGGCCTCGGCCATGATCTGCGGCTCGTCGTGATTGCCGGGAATCCAGCGCGCCGGCGCATCGAGCTGTCGGGTCAGGTCGCGAAACGCCTGGTAAGACTCCAGCGAGCCGTCCTGAGACAGGTCACCGGTGGCCAGGACCAGGTCGATCCGTGGCTGCTGGGCGCGCACCATTTCAAGGACTTTTTGCAGGCTGTCGCGGGTGTTCATGCCCAGTAGCGTGCCGTGCGCCTCGGCGAACAGATGGCTGTCGGAAATTTGCACCAGCAGTGCCGGCTCAGCGGTGCTCAAGGTGGATACGCTCGGCAAGGTGTTCTCCCAGGGCGTGATCACGGGATTGGATGATTGGCGCAATTATGCTGGGGGACGATCGAAAGAAGAAACCTGTGAACCTGACGCAGTTCACAACTGCGACGGAAGTTAACGTACCACTTCGTACTCATGCCCCAATGCCAGGCAATGACTCAGCCACTCGCCCAGGAACATGTTCAGCTGGGCTTTTTCGTCGGGCTGGTGCATCGAGGCATTTGGATAAGGATAGATGCCGCGAAAGCGTCGCGCATGTTCGGCACTGACCACTTCGGCCATGCAGGCATCGTGATAGACCTGTACTTCCAGTTGCGGCACCGGTAGCCAGGGCAGACTGTGCTCCTGACGCACTTGCAGGGTGGTGGTGTACGGACAGACCTGCAACACCTCCAGCGCCAGCACGCCGAGCATCTGGTCGCCATGGGTCACGGCGATGCGCCTCGCCGCAGGCTCGCTGCGCATGTCCGGCAACAGTCGCATCAGGCGCGCGTAGTTCGCCTCACAGGACGCTTGCAGCCCCACGAGGTCCACCCGATAGCGATCGCGCAGTTTGTTTACGACCATAACCCCCTCACTTCAACGCGATTCAAAGCAAGCCATTGCAAGGCAATGATGCTTGGCGCGTTGGCAATACGTCCATCGCGTACGGCTTGCAGGGCATCTTCAAAGGCCCACACCGAAACGCGGATATCTTCGGCCTCTTCCTCCAGTCCATGCAGGCCACCGGCGCCGGTGGTGTCGCAACGCCCCAGGTACAAATGCACGAATTCGTCGCTGCCGCCCGGCGATGGAAAATATTTGGTCATCGGCCAGAGCGCTGCGATTTCAAGCCCAGCTTCCTCCTGCGCTTCGCGGTGAGCAACTTCTTCCGGCTGTTCGTCCTTGTCGATCAGACCGGCAACCAGTTCTACCAGCCACGGATTGTCGGTCTTGCCGAGGGCACCGACACGAAACTGCTCGATCAGCACGACTTCGTCTCGCTGCGGATCGTACGGCAGCATGCACACTGCATCATGACGGACGAACAGTTCACGGTTGATTTCGCGGCTCATGCCACCGGCGAACAATTCATGGCGCAAGTGCACGCGTTCGAGCTTGTAGAAGCCCTCGAAGCACTTTTCGCGCCGAACGATCTCTACGGCGGTCGGAATGGCGTTGGCAAAATCGGTCATGACAATCCTCATTACTTCAATCCGATACGAGATTCCTTTTCCCGTGGAACCTCGACTTCGCGCCATCCTAACGCGCCCGTGAGGTTTGATGCAGCCCCTTTCCCGTCAGCGGGATAGACGGTGAGGACGAAACCCACTCTAATTAGCTTAGTGGCGAACTGACTGCTCCGTTGGTAGTCGAAGCGGGTAACTTTTTGCCTTTCCCTGATTTATGAAGGACGCACATGTCGCTTTTTAAAATCGCCTCCGTGGCCGCTATCGCCCTGACCCTGGGCGCCTGCCAGAGTTTGTTCCAGCCCAATTATCGCGCACCGCTGGAAGTCACCCGCGACGCCACCGAACAGCTTCAGCCGGGTTGCAAGGATCAGGATTGCCCGCTGGTGAACATCGACACCCTGCACTTCCCCGCGGAACCCGCACTGGATGGCATCATCGAAAAACGCCTGCTGGCAATGACCCACACCTCGCCCGATGCTCCGGTCGCGCCGACGCTGGCGGCCTATCGCGAGCAATTCTTGCGCACTGCGGGGCCACGCAACAGCAGCTACCTGCAAGCGAAAGTACGCGAGCAGCATGACGGCTTGGTGATCATCGAATTGTCCAGCTACCTGGACACTGGCGGCGCCCATGGCACGCCGGGCCGCGGTTTCATCAACTACTCGCGTCAGCAGCATAAAGTGCTGACGCTGGCGGACATGCTGGTGCCAGGGCAGGAAGAGGCGTTCTGGAAAGCCGCGCAGGTGGCGCACAACAGCTGGTTGATCAGCACCAAGCTCGATCAGGAACCGGAGTTCGTCAAAAGCTGGCCGTTCCAGAAAACCCAGAACGTGGCGCTGACCTATGGCGGGGTGATCCTCAAATATGAAACCAGCAGCATCGCGCCGTACGCACTGGGCCATGTCGAACTGAAGATCCCCTACCCTCGCCTGAACGGAATCCTCAAGCCCGAGCTGTTTCCCGGCCGTAACTGAAGGCCCGGCCCAGCACCAGTTGCAGCAGCCCTGCCACCACCAGTGCCGGCAGGGTTGCACCGATATCGGCATACAGGTTGGCCAGCAAATGATAGGTGCTGATCCCGCCCAGCCAGGCGAGCAGCGCCGGCCAGCGCAGCGCGGCTGACGCCACCTGGCCACTGCGCTTGCGCAGGATGAAGTGATCCACCAGCACCACGCCGAACAACGGCGCAAACACCGAGCCGATCAGCAGCAGGAAGTTCTGGTACTGGGCCAATGGCGCCAGCAAGGCGATCAGGGTGCAGACCACGCCGATGGCCAATGCCAGGTGCTCGACTTTCAGGCGCAACAGAATCCCGCTGGACACCGCTGCCGAGTGAATGTCGGCGAAGGCGTTCTCCGACTCGTCCAACAGAATCAACAGCAACGGAATGCCCAGGCCGGCGCCGGCCAGTGCCAGCAACAGGGCATTGACTTCACCGCTCGGCGCGAACGCCAGGGTGTAGGCCACGCCCAGGCTCATCAGCCAGAAATTACCGATGAAGAAACCGATGGCGGTGCCACCGAAGACGTTTTTCGCCCGCTTGCCGAAACGCGAGTAGTCGGCAATCAAAGGCAACCACGACAGCGGCATGGCGATGGCAATGTCGAAGCCCACGGCAAACGGCATCGAGCCATCGCCGGCCTGCGTCCACAATGCGGCCAGATCGGCCTTGGCGAACAGGTTCCAGGTCAACCAGATGCACGCCCCCAACAGCAACCAGATGCCCCACTTGCGCAGTATCTTGCGCACGAAGGTCAACGGACCGCTGACAGCGAGCAAGGTCGCCAGCGCGCCGAAAAACAGCGTCCACAGCACCGGGCTCGACATCAGGCTGGCGTCGCTGAAAGCCTTGGCGCCCAACAGGCTGGCGGCATCGCGCATGACGATGATTTCGAACGCCCCCCAACCGATCAGTTGCAGCAGGTTCAGCACTGCCGGCAGGCTCGCGCCCTTGGCGCCGAGGCTGAGTTTGAGTGCAGTCATCGATGACAGGCCGGTGTCGCTACCGATCACCCCGACCGCCGCCAGTAGAAGAACGCCGACCAGCGTGCCGAGGAAAATCGCCAGCAACGAGCCCGACAGGCCCAGGCCTGGTGCAAGCAATGCGCCGGTCTGCAGGACCATCAGGCCGATGCCGAGGGAGAACCACAGAGAAAACAGATCGCGGCCGCCGAACACACGTTTGTCGATCGGCACGGCGATATCAGGTGAGTAAGTGCTGGGTTGAATGCTCAAGGGTGTTATCTCAGAGGGACATTGTTGTGTAAACCACCCTTGTGGCGAGGGAGCTTGCTCCCGCTCGGCTGCGCAGCAGTCGTAAAATCGGTCATCGCAATCTGGCACCCAGAATGCGGTGGCTGGTTTTGGGTCTGCTTCGCAGGCCAGCGGGAGCAAGCTCCCTCGCCACATGGATAAGCGGCGCACCCGAGTGCGCCCGGTCAGATCAAACCTTCTTGTACAGCTGGCTGCCTTCCTGCTTGAAGCGCTCGGCCTGTTCGGCCATGCCTTGGGCAACGTCCACGTCGACCGCTTCGATGCGTTGGTTGGCCGCGTACTCGCGGACTTCCTGGGTGATTTTCATCGAGCAGAACTTCGGCCCGCACATCGAGCAGAAATGCGCGACCTTGGCCGAATCCTTCGGCAGGGTTTCATCGTGATACGAACGCGCGGTGTCCGGATCAAGGCCCAGGTTGAACTGGTCTTCCCACCGGAATTCGAAACGCGCCTTGCTCAGGGCGTTGTCGCGAATCTGCGCGCCCGGATGTCCCTTGGCAAGGTCGGCGGCGTGGGCGGCGATCTTGTAGGTGATGATCCCGGTCTTCACGTCATCCTTGTTCGGCAGACCCAAGTGCTCCTTGGGCGTTACGTAGCAAAGCATGGCGCAACCGAACCAGCCGATCATTGCCGCACCGATGCCGGAGGTGATGTGGTCGTAGCCCGGCGCGATGTCGGTGGTCAGTGGGCCGAGGGTGTAGAACGGCGCCTCGTCGCAGCATTCGAGCTGCTTGTCCATGTTCTCTTTGATCAACTGCATCGGCACGTGGCCCGGGCCTTCGATCATGCATTGTACGTCGTGCTTCCAGGCGATCTTGGTCAGCTCGCCGAGGGTTTCCAGCTCGCCGAACTGCGCTTCGTCGTTGGCATCGGCAATCGAGCCAGGACGCAGGCCATCGCCCAGCGAGAAGCTGACGTCGTAGGCCTTCATGATTTCGCAGATGTCTTCGAAATGAGTGTAGAGGAAGTTCTCTTTGTGATGCGCCAGGCACCACTTGGCCATGATCGAACCGCCACGGGAGACGATGCCGGTCACGCGTTTGGCGGTCATCGGCACGTAGCGCAGCAGCACGCCGGCGTGGATGGTGAAGTAGTCGACGCCCTGCTCGGCTTGCTCGATCAGCGTGTCGCGGAACAGCTCCCAGGTCAGGTCTTCGGCGACGCCGCCGACTTTTTCCAGGGCCTGATAGATCGGCACAGTACCGATCGGCACGGGCGAGTTGCGGATGATCCACTCACGGGTTTCATGGATGTGCTTGCCGGTGGACAGGTCCATGACCGTGTCCGAACCCCAGCGAATGCCCCAGGTCAATTTCGCCACTTCTTCTTCGATGGACGAACCCAGGGCGCTGTTGCCGATGTTGCCGTTGATCTTCACCAGGAAGTTACGGCCGATGATCATCGGTTCCAGTTCGGTGTGGTTGATGTTGGCCGGGATGATCGCGCGGCCCCGGGCGATTTCGTCACGGACGAACTCGGGGGTAATGACTTTCGGCACGCTGGCGCCGAAGCTGTGGCCGGCGTGCTGCTGGTCCAGCAGGCCGGCGGCGCGGGCCACTTCCAGCTTCATGTTTTCGCGGATGGCGACGTATTCCATCTCGGCGGTGATGATGCCTTTGCGCGCGTAGTGCATCTGGCTGACGTTGGCGCCCGGTTTCGCGCGACGTGGATTGTTGACGTGAGCGAAACGCAGCTGGGTCAACTCGGGATCGGCAAGGCGTTCCTGGCCGAAATTCGAACTCAGGCCAGCCAGTCGCTCGGTGTCGCCACGGGCCTCGATCCACGGCGAACGCACATCGGCCAAGCCTTTGCGCACGTCGATGATGACGTTGGGATCGGTGTACGGGCCTGATGTGTCATAGACCACGACCGGTGCGTTGACCTCGCCGCCGAAGTCGGTCGGCGTCACGTCGAGGCTGATTTCACGCATCGGCACGAGAATGTCCGGACGAGAGCCCTGGACATAGATTTTTTGCGAGCGGGTAAACGGCTGAACCGATTGCTGATCGACCTTGGCCGATTCACTCAGGTTGGTGGCGATTTTTGCTTTTGTAGTCATCACGGGTTCTCCAGACATCATCCAGGCAGTGGATTTTTGTCGGAGCGAACCTGTAAACGAATGGACGCACGGGCGCTGGGAAACCAGCTGTGCTGTGCTCGGTGCACGAGGGCTGTTCGATTGTCGAACAACATCCCGGACGAAGCACAAGAGGACTCGCCGGGTGACGAGAAATCTTGTTCCCTACGCAGGCGTTAACCTGATCAGGTTCAACGGGATCCGAAATTATTCGATCTCAGCCTCATAGCAAGGCACCCCGACAAGAACCCGGCCAGTCTAGACACAACTGGCAAAGAACGCCAACACCGCTGCAAACACCTTGATGAATGGCGTAATTACGGGGGAAGGCAGGATTGTTGCCGATTGAATGCACAACTACACTCGCTACGCCGAGGCTGCGCATTGACGCTGCACCTGTAGCGCCTTAGCCTTGGCGCTTAAATTACTTGTGTAATATTTCTACTAGGGATCGCCTATGCTGCGCAAACTCTCACTGGCCGTTGCCGTGTCATGTGCGTCCAATGGAATGGCCTGGGCAGCAGAAGCGCCCTTGTCGACAAAAAACGATCTGGTCAGCGTCTACCAGGAGGCGGTGGACAACAACGCCGACCTCGCTGCCGCCATCGCTCAATATGGCGCCCAGAAAGAAGTCGTGCCCCAGGCCCGCGCCGGGCTGCTGCCCAATCTGTCGGGTGGCGCGGATGTCACCAGTGTCCGCACGTCTATCGATCAGCCGTCGGCCACTGCCAACCGCAATGCCCACTCTTACCAGGCAACCCTGGCACAGCCGCTGTTTCGTGCCGATCGCTGGTTCCAGTTCCAGGCCGCCAAGGACGTCAACGAACAGGCCGCCCTGCAACTCTCGGCGACCCAGCAAAACCTGATCCTGCAAACCGCCGACAGTTACTTCAACGTGTTGCGCAGTCAGGACAACCTGGCATCGACCAAGGCCGAAGAAGCCGCGTTCAAACGGCAGCTGGATCAGTCCAACGAACGTTTCGATGTCGGCCTTTCGGACAAGACCGACGTCTTGAACTCACAAGCCAGCTACGACACTGCACGTGCCAACCGGATCGTCGCGCAGCGTCAGGTGGATGACGCGTTCGAAGCCCTGATCACCCTGACCAACCGTCAGTACAAGGCTATCTGGGGCATTTCCCATAACTTGCCGATCCTGCCGCCGGCACCGAACGATGCCAAGGCGTGGGTCGACACAGCCGCCAGACAGAACCTCAATCTGTTGGCCAGCAACTATGCCGTCAGCGCCGCCGAGCAAACCCTCAAACAGCGCAAGGCCGGCCATGCACCGACCGTTGATGCCGTGGCCAGATACCAGAAAGGCGATAACGATGCACTGGGCTTCAGTAACCCGAGTGCCTTTGGGCAGTCGTACAAGGGTGATGTCGAGCAATCGTCGATTGGCCTGCAATTGAACATCCCGATCTACAGTGGCGGGCTGATCAATTCCCAGGTCCGTCAGTCTTACGCTCAACTGGACCAGACCGAGCAGCAGCGCGAATCCCTGCGCCGGCAAATCGTCGAAAACACCCGCGACCTGCATCGCGCGGTGAACACTGACGTCGAACAGGTACAGGCGCGCAAGCAATCGATCATCTCCAACCAGAGCGCGGTGGAAGCGACCGAAATCGGTTATCAGGTGGGGACGCGAAACATCGTCGACGTGCTGGATGCGCAGCGCCAGCTGTACACCTCGGTGCGTGATTACAACAACACCCGCTACGACTACATCCTCGACAACCTGCGCCTCAAGCAACAGGCCGGGACATTGAACCCGGGTGATTTGCAGGACCTGGCGCGCTGGCTCAAGGCCGACTACAACCCGGACAAGGATTTCCTGCCACCGGATCTGGCCAAGGCTGCGGCTGAACAGTTGAAGGCCCGGCCGGGTCAGTAAAAAGGCAACTTGGGTGAAAAGCTTTCTGTGGCGAGGGAGCTTGCTCCCGCTCGGCTGCGAAGCAGTCGTAAAACCTGGCAATGCGATATGTCTGTATGCAGTGCGGTGTCGGGGTATGGGGCTGCTTCGCAGCCCAGCGGGAGCAAGCTCCCTCGCCACAATTGGTCAGTGGCCAGCGATCAACCGGCCTAGCCCATCCAGCAACCGCTGCAATGCGCCCTGATTGCTGCGCATCACTTTCAAGCCTGCTTCGGCCATGCGTTGTGCATCCCGCGGCAATTCGAACAGCCGCTGAACTGCCAGGGCCAAACCTTCGGCATCTTCCACTTCCTGCAAGGCCCCGGCACTGCGCAGTTGCGCGGCGATTTCGAGGAAATTGAACAGGTGCGGGCCACTCAATACCGGTTTTGCCAGCGCGGCCGGCTCCAGCAGGTTATGCCCGCCGTTGGGCACCAGACTGCCGCCGACAAAAGCGCTGTCGGCCAACGCGTAGAGAAACAGCAATTCACCCATGGTGTCGCCGAGCAGCACCGAAGTACCGGCACCAACCGGCTCGCCGCTGGAACGCCGGACCGTGGCAAACCCTTGTTGCTGGCACAAGCCGTACACCGAATCGAATCGCTCCGGATGACGCGGCACCAGGATCAGCAACGCATCAGGATGATCGGCCAGCAACCGGCGATGGGCCGCCAGCACCACTTCATCTTCGCCGTCATGGGTGCTCGCGGCGATCCACACCGGGCGCTCCTGGGCCTGCCATTGGCTACGCAATTCGCTGGCGCGCTGCAACAGTTGCGGATCGATCGTCAGGTCAAACTTGATCGAGCCGGTCACTTCAACCGTTTCTGCCCGCGCCCCCAGATCACGGAAACGCTGGGCCTCGGCTTCGGTCTGCACCGCGAACAGGCTCATCTCGGCGAGCATTGGTCCGGTCAATTTGCCGAAGCGGCCATAACCCTTGGCGGATCGTTCCGACAACCGCGCATTGGCCAGTGCCACCGGAATCCCGCGCTTGGCGCATTGATGAATATGGTTGGGCCACAGCTCGGTTTCCATGATCACCGCCAGTTTTGGTCGGGCCCGATCAAGAAAGCGTTTAGCGGCGCACGGCAAGTCATAGGGCAAATAACAGTGCTGGACGCGCGGCTCAGTGGCAAACAACGCCTGGATGCGCTCCGAGCCAGTTGGCGTCATGCACGTCACGGTGATCGGCAATTGTGGATAGCGTTGCAGCAAGGCACGGATCATCGGCGCGGCAGCAATGCTCTCGCCCACCGACACCGCATGCACCCAGATACCGCCCGGTTTCATCGCGGGCATGCCATAGGAGAAACGCTCGCCAATGCGTTTGGCATACGCCGGCGCCTTGCGTGCGCGCAGCCAAAGCCGAATCGCCACCAATGGCAGCCCCAGATAAAACAGCGCGGTGTAGAGAGTTCTATTCATGGCGGCGGAGTTTATCGGCTTTTTTCGCCGATCGCCTGCAAGTGCACGGCAAAACGTTCAGCAAGCCAGCGAGCCGCCGGACCGAGCGGTTCGTCGCGGCGCCAGACCAGCTCCACCACCAGCGCCGGCGGAGTCCATTCGCTGACCAGTTCCACCATCTGATTCTGATACGTCGGGTACTGCACCACGTGGCGCGGCAACCATGCCCAACCCAGGCCGCGCACCAGCCATTCGGCCATCACGTAGAAACTGTCGGCACGCCAGACTTGCGGACTGGCTGGCTCGCTGCCCGGATAAATGCTGGACTCCGTCGACATCAACAACTGCCGGTGTTGCGCCAGTTGCTGGCAGTCCACTGTGCCCTTGGCCGCCAGCGGATGATCCCTGCCGCACACGGTGACCATTTCGACGCTGCCCAATACCCGCCGTTCCAGCGCTTCGGGTATCTGATCATGAAAGAACAACAACCCCAGATCGGCCCGCCGCTCCACCAGTTTGCGCGCGACATCGCCTTGGGCGGCGCTGGTCAACTGCACTTCGACACTGGGAAATTTTTCCGCCAGGGCTTCGAAGCTTTCGATGATCGGCTGGTAAGGCATCGCCTCGTCCTGCGCCACACGCAAACGGGCCTCTTGCCCGCGCATCATCGCCAACGCCCGGCCATTGAGGCGTTCACACTGGCGCAGCACTTCTCGGGCCTCCTCCAGTAATGTCGTGCCGGCCTCGGTGAGTTTCGGCTGACGGCCGCTACTGCGCTCGAACAGGCTCACGCCCAGGTCTTCCTCCAGCAATGCAATAGAACTGCTGACCGCCGATTGCGCCTTGCGCTGATCCCGCGCCACGGCGGAAAACGATCGTTGCTCAGCCACGCTGACAAACAGCCGCAACTGCTCCAGATTCCATTGTGTGTTCATGGCTCAACCCATCTCCAAAGCAGATAGGTAATGACTTTACCGCATCTGGGGAATCTCTAAAATGCCGACCTCAGAGAGCAACACTTCACACGAGGATTGAACCATGACCGCCTACTACTATCTGGCCATCGCCATCTGCGCCGAAGTGATTGCCACCGTTTCGATGAAAGCGGTCAAAGGCTTCAGCACACCGTTGCCCTTGTTGCTGGTCATCGTCGGTTACGGGATTGCCTTCTGGATGCTGACGCTGGTGGTGCGCAGCGTGCCGGTGGGTGTTGCCTACGCGGTGTGGGCCGGCATGGGCATCGTCATGGTCAGTGTAGCGGCGCTGTTTATCTACGGGCAGAAACTGGATGTGCCGGCGATGCTGGGGATGGCGTTGATTGTGCTGGGGGTTGTTGTCATCCAGCTCTTCTCCAAGACTGCCGGGCATTAAGCTCGCACCTAATGCACTGTGGGAGTGAGCCTGCTCGCTCCCACAGGATTTTGATTCGCCGTGTTGATCGCCAGCAAAACCTCCAATCTTCGAGTCTGTATACTGCGCCCTCGTCTTGAACACTGAGGTCGTCGCATGCCATCCGTTATTTCCACCGACGTTCTGATTGTCGGCGCTGGTGTCGCCGGCCTCTGGCTGAATGCGCGCCTGCGCCGCCAGGGTTTTTCGACCGTGCTGGTGGAAAGCGCCAGCCTCGGCGGCGGGCAAAGCATGAAATCCCAAGGCATCATTCACGGCGGCGCCAAGTACGCATTGCATGGCGCAATCACCGGTGCCTCTGAAGCCATTGCCGACATGCCCCGTCGCTGGCGGGAAGCGCTGGCCGGTGACGGCGAGCTGGATCTGTCCGGCGTGCGCCTGTTATCGCAAGCCCATTATCTGTGGTCCCCCGGCACGATCGCCGGCAACCTCACCAGTTTCTTCGCCAGCAAAGCCGTGCGCGGCCGTGTCGATCAGGTCAAGGGCGAGCAATTGCCGCCCGCCCTGCAAGACAAGCGTTTCAAGGGCAAGGTCTATCGACTGGCCGAATTGGTGATCGACGTGCCGAGCCTGATCCAGCGCCTGGCCGATCTGGCGGGTGATGGCCTGCTCGCCGGTCAGAAGATCGAACCGCTGCTGGAGGCCGGTGTTCTGGTCGGCCTGAAAGTCGATGAGCATGAAATTCGTGCGCAACGCATCGTCTTGAGCGCCGGTGGCGGGACAGCTGCGCTGCTTGAAGCTTTGGGGTTGAGCCAACCCGCCATGCAACGTCGCCCGCTGCACATGATCATCGCCAAAGGCCCGAGCCTCAAGCCGCTGTATGCCCACTGCCTGGGTGGTGGCACCAAACCGCGCCTTACCATAACCACCCATCCGGCAGCCGATGGTCAGTGGGTCTGGTACATGGGCGGAGACATCGCCGAAAGCGAAGGTGTGGCTCGCGAGCCCGCCGAACAGATCGCCACCGCACAGAAAGAACTCGGCCAGTTGTTGCCCTGGATTGATCTGAGCACGGTGCAGTGGGCAACCTTGCGCGTGGATCGTGCCGAGCCGTTGCAATCGGGCCTGACCCGCCCCGACAACGCCTTCCTCGCCGAGGAAGGTCGATTGTTGGTGGGTTGGCCTACCAAGCTGGCATTGGCGCCGGACTTTGCCGACCGGGTGATCGCCAGCCTTGCACGCGACGGCATTCAACCGGGTCCGGTAGCGACGCTGCCGCCGCTGCCAAGGCCACCGATGGGCATTCCGGTCTGGGAGCAACTACTGCCATGAGCCAACCTACCCTGCACGACCTGCATCGCCCCCTGGGCAGCACCGGCCTGATGGTTTCTCCGCTGGGCCTGGGCACCGTGAAACTCGGCCGGGACCAAGGGGTGAAGTACCCCAACGGCTTCCAGATTCCGGACGATGACGAAGCGCGCATGCTGCTCAAGTTGACCCGGGAACTGGGCATCAACCTGATCGACACCGCCCCGGCCTATGGCCGCAGTGAAGAACGCCTCGGCCCGCTCTTGCGCGGCCAGCGTCAGGACTGGGTGATCGTCAGCAAGGTTGGCGAAGAGTTTGCCGACGGCCAATCGCGCCACGATTTCAGCGCTGCGCATACCCGGCTCTCGGTTGAACGCAGCCTGCAACGCCTGGAAACAGATTTCATTGACCTGGTGCTGGTGCACTCCGATGGCAACGACCTGGCGATCCTCAACGATTGCGAAGTCTATGCAACCCTCGCCGCGCTCAAGGGCGAGGGCAAGATTCGCGGCTTCGGTTTTTCCGGCAAAACCGTCGAGGGTGGCTTGAAGGCGCTGGAGCAAGGCGATTGCGCAATGGTCACCTACAATCTGAACGAGCAAAACGAGAAAGCCGTGATTGACTATGCTGCTGCTCACGGCAAAGCCATTCTGGTCAAAAAAGCCCTCGCCAGTGGTCACGTTTGCCTGAGTCCCGGGGTGGACCCGGTGCGCGCCAGTTTCGAGTTGCTGTTTGAACATCCGGGGGTGGCCAGTGCTATTGTCGGAACGATCAACCCGCTGCACCTCGCCCACAACGTCGCGACCGTTGCCCAGGTCCTACGTAGCCACTGATGCCGCCCCACGCGGCCTAAAGCAGGAGCCGACATGCCGCGTACGCTCATTAGAAAGAATCCGAGCAACTTCAAGACCCTGCCGTTATTCGTCGAAGCGACTCCCGAAGGCCTGAGTTACCAGAGCGTCGGCAGGCCGCTGAACTTCTCCCAGACCCTGCAACGTCGCCGCCCGGTCACCGTCGCCGACAGCGAGCGCTTTGCCCTGGAACTGGCCAACCTCGGCGTTTCGGTGCGCCTGACGCTGCATTGGCAGAATCGCGATTACTGGGTACTGGTGCGTCAGCGTCGCCAGGATCGCGGGGACGTCGTGCTCAAGCTGATTTCCGGCTACGTGCCGGCCCACGAGCTGAACCTGCCGCTGCACACGGCGATCCAGGAGATTGCCGAAGAATGCCTGCTGGAAACCCCGGAAGGCTGGCTCGGTGGGCGCTTCAACGACACATGGTTGCCCGCGCCCTACTCGTCTGCTCTGCATTACCGCGAAGCCCTGCCGTTTCGCCTGTCGCCACTGTCCGGCTCGGCGCGGCCGGTGCGTTGCGCCAACCTGCAGCTGATTGAGCGGCCCCGGGCCTATGTGCACCTGCCGACGGCATCGTTGCAGTTGATCTATGATTTGCGCCTGGACGTGCCCAAGGAAGCCAAATCCCTGAGTCTGTTCCACGTCGACGAACGGCTGGAAGGCGATCAACTGGTGGCCCGACTGGATCGCAAGCGGCCCGATCTGTACTTGATGCCTTTGCAGGACGGCCACCCGTTGGCCGAGCTCTATACCTTGAAGAAGGATCAACTGTACCCGGCGAGCACGCGCGGGTTGTTTCTGGCCGAGAGCTTTGCCCGGCAGGAAGGCTGGTTGGTGAGGGATGAGCGCATTCGCTGGAAGGACTGGGTCCGCCAGCAAGGCTTGACGCCACCGGCGAAGGATTCAGGCCTGGCGCGACTGCGCGGGAAGGCCAAGCAACTGCTGAAGAAGATCGTACCGCGCAAGGCTGCACGATAGGCTGATCAGTACGCTGCCGTGGCGAGGGAGCTTGCTCCCGTTGGGTCGCGGAGCGACCCTAAAACCTGCAATCGAGTTGCACCAGGCAAATCGCATTCAATGGTTTTACGACCGCTTCGCAGTCGAACGGGAGCAAGCTCCCTCGCCACAGTGATCACGCGTTATTCGGACTTGCGGATTTTCTCGACAATGGCGGTAGTGGAGCTGTTTTCCACCAGCCCCAGCACTTTCACGGTGCCGCCGTAGGCAGTCACGATGTCCGCGCCCACCACCTGGTCAATCCCGTAATCCCCACCCTTGACCAACACGTCCGGCTTGACCTCGCGCAGGAGGTTTTCCGGGGTGCCTTCGGCGAAGCTGATCACCCAGTCCACCGCACCCAACCCGGCCAGCACGGCCATGCGTCGGTCGACACTGTTGATCGGACGACCCGGCCCTTTCAAGCGACTGACCGACGCATCGTCGTTGACCGCTACGATCAGGCGATCGCCTTGGGCGCGTGCCTGTTCGAGGTAAGTCACGTGGCCGGCATGCAGAATGTCGAAGCAACCGTTGGTGAACACGATCTTCTCGTTGTGCGCACGGGCGTCGTCGACGGCAAGCAGTAATTGCTCGAGCCCCAGCACACCGCGCTCCGAACCTTCTTCACGCTGGATGGCGCGACGCAGTTCCGGCGCACTGATCGCCGCCGTACCGAGCTTGCCGACCACGATGCCCGCGGCCAGGTTGGCCAGGCCCACCGCATGCGGCAGTTCCTCGCCGGCAGCAATCGCCGCCGCCAGGGTGGAAATCACCGTGTCGCCGGCGCCGGTCACGTCGAACACTTCGCGGGCGCGAGCCGGCAGGTGCAGGGCCGGATGATCCGGGCGCAACAGGGTCATGCCGTGTTCGCCACGGGTCACCAGCAAGGCGCCAAGGTCCAGGTCGTGCATCAACTGCGCGCCCTTGCTCACCAGCTCGTGCTCATCGGCGCAACCGCCAACGATGGTTTCGAACTCGCTGAGGTTCGGTGTGATCAGACTCGCACCGCGATAGATCGAAAAATCCTTGCCCTTGGGGTCGGCCAGCACCGGAATGCCACGGGCACGAGCTGCCTGAATCAAGACTTGATGGTTTTTCAACGCACCCTTGCCGTAGTCGGAGAGCACCAGCACCTTGATGCCTTCGAGCAATTCGTCGACTTGCACCGACAACGCCAGCGAGTCGGTGGCGAACGGTTCTTCGAAGTCGATACGCAGCAATTGCTGGTGCCGACTCATGACCCGCAACTTGACGATGGTCGGTTGATGCGCGATGCGCTGGAACAACGCCCGCACACCTGCACCCTTGAGGCTATTGACCAGACTGTCGGCGGCTTCATCGTCGCCGGTCACGCCAACCAGCGAGGCTGGCGCGCCAAGGGCGGCAATGTTCAACGCAACGTTGGCGGCACCGCCGGGGCGGTCCTCGATGTGCTCGACCTTGACTACAGGTACTGGCGCCTCAGGGGAAATCCGTGAGGTACCACCATGCCAGTAACGGTCGAGCATGACATCGCCGACCACCAAGACAGGGGCTTGATCGAATCGCGGCATGGACAACTTCATGGAGCAACCCACATACAAAATGAACAGGGGCGCGATATTAACACAGGGTTGCCGCAGGCTTGTGCGACGGCTGCATCGGGATAAATTCGCGAGGGCAGGACTGTAGAGAGCAACGAGGCTGCGACCTCTTGATCTTTAAAAACAAAGTCAAAAGATCGCAGCCAGGGCAACGCCCTGCAAAAGACTATTTCAGGCGATGTCTTCAGCCGGCGCGTCCAGCCCCATCGCATGCAAACGCGAGTAGTAGCCGTTTTGCGCCAGCAGTTGAGCGTGGGTGCCGCGTTCGACGATCTGGCCCTGCTCCATCACCAGAATCAAATCGGCTTTTTCGATGGTCGACAGACGGTGAGCGATGACCAGCGTGGTGCGCCCTTTCATGACCTGGTCCAGTGCCGCCTGAATGTGGCGCTCGGACTCGGTGTCGAGGGCCGAAGTGGCCTCGTCGAGGATCAGCAATGGCGCGTTTTTCAACAGTGCCCGCGCAATCGCCAGACGCTGACGCTGCCCGCCGGACAGCAGCACGCCGTTTTCTCCGACCTGAGTATCGAGGCCTTCAGGCATCTGCGAGATGAAGTCCATCGCATAGGCATCCGTGGCAGCCTTTTCAATGTCTTCGCGCGGCGCGCCAGCCAGGTCGCCATAAGCGATGTTGTTGGCAATGGTGTCGTTGAACAGCGTCACGTGTTGGGTAACCTGCGCCACGTGCCGGCGCAGGTTGCGCAGGCGATAGTCTTCGATCTCAACGTCATCGAGCAGGATTTCGCCAATGTCGTGATGATAGAAACGCGGAATCAGGCTGGCCAGGGTCGACTTGCCGCTCCCTGAACGGCCGACCAGTGCAATCATCTGCCCCGGCGCCGCCGTGAAGTTGATGTTTTTCAGCACTTCACGGTCGGTTCCAGGGTAGGTGAAGCTGAGGTTGCGCACCTCCAGATGCCCGCTGACGCGGTCTCGCTCGACCGTGCCGCTGTCGACCTCGGGCTCGACGTCCAGTTGCTCGAAAATGCTTTCGGCACCGGCGACGCCTTTCTGGATGGTCGAACTGACCTCCGACAACTGGCGGATCGGCTTGGGCAGCAGGCCAGCGGCGGTAATGTAGGCCACCAGATCACCGGCGGTGGCATCACCGCGCAGGAACAGCACCAGGAACATCAACACAGCCATGGCGGTGTAGATCACCAGTTGCAACATCGGCGTGTAGACCGCGCCGGTCTTGGTCATGCGCAACTGCTTCTCGGTGTTGCCCTGGCTTGCGGCAGCGAAGCGACGCTCTTCATAAGTCTCGCCGCCGAAGCTGCGCACCACGCGATAACCCTGAATGGTTTCGGAAGCCACGTGGGTCACATCACCCATGGCCACCTGGATCTTCTTGCTCTGCTTGCGGAATTTTTTGCTGGCGCTACCCACCATCAAAGCAATCAACGGCAGGATCGCCAGCATCACCAGGGTCAGCTTCCAGTTCATCCACAGCAAATAGGCAAACAGGAAAACCACGGTCAGGCCTTCACGGATCACGACCTTGATCGCATCGGTGGCGGCACCGGTCACCATGGTCACGTTGAACGTGATGCGCGAGATCAGATGCCCGGAGTTGTGGGTGTCGAAATAGCGGTTGGGCAGCACCAGCAGCTTGTTGAACAGCTCGACGCGCAGGTCATGCACCAGCCCTAGCGATACCCTCGCCAGGTAGAAGTTACCGAGAAACGAACCGAGGCCTTGCCACGCCGCGATCAGGATGATCAACAACGGCACGGCCATCAGCAGCTGCAAATCCTTCAGGTAAGGGACTGTAGGGAACAGCACCGCTTCAGGGTTGCTCAGGCCATCGACGAAATATTTGAGAATCCCGGCCAGCATCGGCTGCGTGGAGGCAAAGATCACGAAGCCTACGATACTCAGCAGGAAGAGACCGATATAGGGTTTCACGTACCCCAACAGCCGAAGGTAGATTTTCAGGCTGGAATCCTGTCCCGCTTCAGGCGGTGCATCACTCATCGTAGGGCTCACTGGTTAAATGGAACGTGAAATTTTATCACAGGCGCCGGAGTTGGCCCGTGCCCATACCAGAACACTGGCCAGCCCCACGGGCAACCAGCTTATAAACCATTCGGGCCTCGGGGTCCCGGACAGGCTGGCGGCGTCAAATTGCATGGCCAGCGTCGAGAACACCCAGATGCCAATGATTCCCTTGGCATAAAGCGTCTCCCGGGCTTTCCAGGCCTCGTACAGCACCGCAAGCCAGATCGAACACCACAACAGCAACCCTGGCAGCCCCAATTCGAGAGCCACGTGGGTAAACAGGTTATGCGTATGATTGAAGTACTCACCTGAAGCAAACACTCGGTAGTCACCGCCAAGGCCGAGGCCAAGCCATGGGTGCTCACTGATCATCTGCAGACTGGCTATCAGGATTTGCGGACGATAAGACACTCCGCGCGCCACGACGAACGATTCGAAAAACCAGATTGCCATGACCGCCACGATCAATGCTGCCGCTGCGATGATGCGGCTACGTCGGTCACTGCTCCAAACCGGCATGGCAAGTATCGTGAAAAACAACGCCAGCCCGGCGCCACGGCTCTGGCTAAGCATCACGAATGCACAAAGCAGGGCCAGAGCAATCACCCAGAGCACCTGCAACTTGCCGCTGGCCGGAGGCCAGAAAGCCAGCCAGACCGCAGCCAGCCCAATGACATACCCGCCCAGAATCGGATGAGCCAATTCACCCAACCCCTCCAGGCGTGCGCTCCAATTGTTTCCATCCACTCCATAGAACTTGATGATGGCGATGAGCGCCGTCAGCGCCAACCCGAGCCCACCCCACTGCATGATGCGGATCACGCGATCAGGCTGGCCATTGGCAAATATCGGGAAGAACATCAGGAACACCACGATGTAGAGCAAACGCTTGGCCTCGCGAGCGAGGTCCGGAGCGTTCGTCCAGGCAAGACTGATCAGAGACCACACCAGAAGCCCGAGCATCGGCAGATAGACCCAGCGTTGCTGATGGAATAACTCCCGGAGCCGGGCTCGCGCGGACCATGAAAAAAACAGTGCCGGCAGCCAGACCGATGCGACCAAACCTTGTTGATAGATCTTGTTGGTAGGCGCGACGGCGATGGCCAACAGGAACCAAAGCAGACCTATCGTCATCCATACTTGCGCCCAGCGTTTTTCTTGCATCAAATTACCCCTGAGAAACGTCACCCACCCCGCCCGGCATGGTTAAAGCTGAAACTTTTCGGCATCATTGCCCGTCACAACGCCCGTCTTCCAACAAGGCTTTCTACGATGCAATGTTCTCGGCTTTCACAAGCCGCTCTAAATCAAATGATTGAAGGCGCCAGAGTACTGGAAGCCGACAGCTTTGGGCCGAAAGTCTACCTGTTGCAGAATGGGAATATTCTGAAACTGTTCCGCCGCAAGCGTATTTTTTCTTCTGCGCTGTTTCGTCCCTATTCCAAGCGATTCATCGACAACGCCGTAGAACTGCAAAAACTCGGTGTGCCGACTTTGCAGGTCCTGCAGTACTACCGACTGCAAGCGCCAGGCATGACGGCGGTGCTTTACCAGCCATTGCCAGGCGAGACCCTGCGCCAGATCGCCAACAAGGAAGGATTCACCTGGCCGCAGGCCTTGCCGGACCTGGTGGGCCTGATAAGAAGTCTCCATGAATCGGGAATTTATTTCCGCTCACTGCACCTGGGCAATATCGTGGTCACCCCCGATAACCGCATGGGCCTGATTGATGTGGCGGACATGCGCTTTCTGCGCGCACCGCTGTCCCGTCATCTAGTCAAGCGCAACCTGCAGCACTTCGCTCGCTATATTGCACGGGAAAACCTGAACGACAGCTTTCCGATGAAAGCCCTCGAACAGGCACTGCTCGCTTCATGAGAGCAATGCCCGGGAAGCCTGGCTGAAATCCCGCCAGGCCTGGTCCGGGGCAAGTGCACGATATTGCTCTGCGGCGATCGCTTGAGCGTTGGCACTGAACGCCCGGGCAATCGTGTCGCGCCAGGCAGCCACATCCTCGACGGGGGCATACCAGCCGGCATCGCCCAATTGTTCACGGAACACATCCAGTTCACTGGCGATTACCGGTACCCCGGCCATGACCGCCTCCTGCAGGATCAGCCCCAGGCCTTCGCTCAGCGACGGCATCGCCACCCAGTCGAATGCTCGATAGAGCTGCCCCACGTCACTCACATGACCCGGCAAAAAGACTTTGCCGCGCAACCCTGCCGCGTGGATTTTCGCTTCCAGTTCGGCACGGGCAACACCTTCGCCCACAATCACCAAGCGCAGATCCGGTCGTTCAAGCAATGCTGCCGCGAAAGCATCGATCAGACAGGCAAAACCTTTTCCCCCAACCAGCCGTCCCACGGCACCCAGCATCGATGTGTTATCCACAGGCAAGCCCAACCGGGAACGCGCCTGTTCCCGGGTGAGCAGGGCAGAACGCCAGGCCGTGGGATCAAAAGCGCTGCGCAGTGTCGTGACTGGCCGTTGCAGGTCCTGGCTCAATGACGTCGCGAGGGTTTGCGACACAGCAACCACCGACAGCCGGGACGCCGGGAACCGCTGGAAGAGCGCTCGATCCGCTGCGTGAAGCCGCGTCGAACCATGGAAAACCACTACCGCACGCAAGTGCGGCATGGTCTCGATGCAGGGCAACAGTGCCCGGGCCACGCCCAGGCCATCAAGCAACAGTACGCGCGCATCGCTGGATTTGAGCGCACTCTGCAACTTGTAGTGCATCCAGGGCCGGGCCAGTCGCCAGATGTGTCGCCCTTTCAGTCGCGCAGAGGTCAGCCCCCACTCCCGCACCTTGCCGACCGCCACTCCACACTCCGAGGCATGCCCCTGAAGCAGCCAGGTTTCGATCGGTACAGAGGCCGGGACCTGGGACAATATCTGTTGGTGCACCTTGTGAGTCGAGGCAAACGGAGCGCCGCTGGCCCACATGACGTTAACAATGCTCATAGGGTGAAAAGCCGGGACAGGGAGTGCTTTAGAGAAGCCGTACGGCGCTCAGGGGATGAACCGACCACAACTTCACCATAGCAACCGCCAACAGGAACGCACGCTCGGTGTACCGATGCGATGTCGTTTTCCATGGATAACTGCACCTGATCCCTAAAGAAATGGAGGTCGCCAGCAATGCCAATGGCCGGGTAACACATCGTCAAATGCCTAACTTCAGACGGACTTTTTCCAGCAGGCTCAAGGGCGCGCGAACACGCAATGCCGGTTCGAGCTCCTCGACGATTCGCTGACCGATGCGTGCAAAACTGAACTGGCTGACCGCCAGTTCGCGACCGTTACGGGCAATGCGCTGAGCCAGTTCCGGGTCGCTGCGCAATAGCGCGAGCTTTTGCTGAAGTTGTGCGATGTTCTGGTAGAACACCACGTTTTGCATGTCCACCAGACCCAATGCCTGGCTTTCCGCCTCGCCCTGGTCATACGCCAGCAATACACAACCGCAAGCCATGGCCTCGAAGTTCTTGATCATGAATTCGCCCATGCCGACATCGGCACTGACGAAGTAGCGGATGCGGTTGAGGGTGTCGCGGTATTCCTCGCCGGATTTCGTGCGGGTGACCACCAAGGGTTCGACGCCCGCCAACTCATCGAGCAAGGCTTTGCGCCCGCTGTAGGCGACACTGTTGGTGCTGCCGACGAAGGCCAGTTCGATATCGCGCTCACGCCCTTGATCTTCAAGCTGGGTCTGGTCGTAGCCTTTGGGCACGAATACCGCATCGAACCCTTCGCTGCGCAACCTTTCGGTGACGACGAAACCTGAGCTGATGACTCGCGCCCAGGGCAGCTTGCGGTAATGTGCGCTGAACTTTCCCGTGTACTTGCAAGGAATGTAGTTCTGATAGGCGTCGTGTTCGAGGATCACCAGATTGGGGATCGTGCGGATAAATCCGACCTGGCGGATCTCCTGCTTGAAGCGCAGGAAAAACACGATCCGGTCATACTGCGCCACATCGACTTCGCGTCGAAAATAGCGGCGCAGGTTGCGCTGCTCATCGCTGCTCAGCCACCGCAGGTCGCACTCGCAATGGGCGGCCACGCCCTCGTACAGACGGTCCAGGATAGCCCGCTGATCTTTCTGCACCAGAAACAAAACTTTCATCGTCTTCCTTGCCGCAACAGGCAAACCGAGCAACCTCTGACATACCCCTGCTCGCAGCTGGGGCGCTTCTCGCACGCAATCCTACAAATGCCAGAACAGCTCATGGCGACGTACAGCCTTGCGAAAAAATTCGTTCTCACCGTAGGGCGAACCGCGGCGCCCGGCCAGCAACCGCTGCAATACCCGGCGCACCCGGCGCTTGAACGGGGCTGGCGGCTGCAAGTCATGCATCATTGCCAGCGCCATGGCCTTGTCGCGCTGCTGCGCCGGCGTGAGTAAAAGACAATAGGGATGCAGCAGCGAGGCAGCATCAAACACCGGTGGCAGCGCCACGCCGGTACCGCTATTGCCCATAGGCCAGCGATCGTTGTCATGCAAGTGATTGGCGTAACCCAGCAATGTCGGCTGCCAGTCGAGCCCTTGCAAGGCTTCAAGAACCGCGGCATGAGCGCAAATATGATCCGGATGCGGATCAAGTGTCGGATGCGGCAGCACGATGACTTGCGGTTGCGCGCGCAGCAGCAACTCTCGCAAGTCGGCCAGCAGGTTGTTCCAGGTCGGCGCGCCATCGACATCGCCCGGCAAGGCGAACGGGTTCAACTGGCGAAACACCCGGGTATCACTCAAATCCGCTTCGCGCGAGCCCGCCGGCTGAGCAGGCGAAGCCTGCATGGTCGCCAGTTGCAGGCAGAAATAACCCAATTGCACGCACCGGCTTTCGGCCACGCCAGCCCAACGCGGCACTGCAATGCTGTCCCAGGTTCGCAAACGGCCTTTGAGCCGCGAAGCCTGGACTTTGTCCAATCCCATCTGCTGGTAGTGTTCGGCTTCGATTTCACCGGCGGTGAGCGTGACGATCCAGGCTTCATCCGCCTGGCTGTACAAGCCATAGGCTGCCAGTTCCGCGTCATCGGCATGAGGCGCAATGACCATCACCCGTTGGCGACGGTAATCCGGATGTTCGATCGCCCACAGCACCGGCTCGCCGAGCAGGCGGCAAAAACGGCCGCGCAGGCGGAGCTCGCCTTGGGACAGAACTTGTGCCTGGCCACTGAGGTTGAGATAACGCAGGCCGTTTACACCGCGCTCGAAGGTCAGCCGATCCGGATTGTCACCACCAGCCAGTTCGACCACAGGATCAAGGAAACGCCCCAGCCAGGTGCTTTTGACCCGCAACGCCAGCACCAGCGTCGCGTCTTCGACCAACATGACGCCATCGTCCAACCGCAGGCGATCGCCATTGAGGTGGACTTTCGGTTGCGGCGTGTAGGGCGGGAAGCTGTACTGGTAATCGTCGTTGGGCGAATAGAACAGGTGGTCGGCGAACCACGCTTCATGGGCAATCCAGCCCAGGACTGCGAGCACCAGCGGCAGCCACCAGGCCACCAGCAGGCCCATGACAATCAACATTCCCAGCGCGATCAACAAGCCGATGCGTTTGTTGCGCCGATGGCGCTTGAGCAGTTGTTGTTTGCGGCTCATGGCTTGGCTCATACGGTGAAGACCGGAACAGGGTTGCACCAGCGATCCTTGTATTCCCGGTCGGCGCGACCGAAGGAAAAGCGCAAGGGCTTGTCCAGTGCCCGTGCATGCTCCCAGGCGCTTTGGGTATTGAGGAAGCTCAACACGCTGCCAGGGCTGAACTCGCGGGTTTCAGGGTCGACGCCACCATTGATGTACTCGACGCTGATCCACTGCGGCGTCTCGACGCGGTACACCAGCTGAATGGCAATCGGTGCATCGTTGAGGAAGATCACCGAGCCGATCAGCAACGCGCGCAACAACTCGATGACTTCAGCCATGCGCTCGGCGCCGGTCGCCGGAAAACCCCAGCGGCGCTGGAACAGGTCGCAATAAATGGCCGCCAGCTCGCTACTGGAAAAATCCGAAACCGGGCGTACCACACCGCCCGCCTCTTCCAGTAACCGGAGTTCCCGGCGCTGGTTGTAGCGAAATTTCTTCGACAGTTCTTCGGGAGCGCGGGCCATGGCCAATTGTTCGGCCTGCAACTTGATGCCGGTGAAACGGCTTTCGTTCAGTGCCGAAAGGTAACGCCCGCGATGGCGCAGAGGCACTTGGGCATCGGCCGCAGCCGGCAGGATGATCTCGGCGTTGCCAAGGTCGAACAGGCCTTTTTTACCGCTGCGCTTGAGCACATCCTTGGACAAGGCAAGATCGCGCCCCCAGGTCGGGATCGCCGCTTTCACCTCGCCCTCATGCTCCCAGGCCAGGTAACGCACCGGAATACCAGCCAACTGCGCCAACCGTTCAACCACCATAGGGTGAGTCGCGACGCTGCCGCCATAACGTTGCCAGACCTCGGCATAGATCGAGGCATCGGCTACCGACCAGCCACGTTCGCGCCAGCCTTGAAATCTGTTGAGCATCAGCCCCTCGGTGCCAGTTCGATAACGTGTGGCAAATGCCAGAAAGCATCCTGCACCGCGCGGTCGGAAAAGCGCTCGCGCAAGCGGTCCAGCATCAGCTCGGCACACTGAAGACGTTGTTGATCGTCCATCGCAGCAAGGTGTTTCAATCCTTGCGCCAGATGTTCGGCATCGCCCAGCGGGAACAGAATGCCGACACCTTCGACCACCTCCTTCGCCCCGCCACAAGCGGTGGCGAGCAACGGTACACCAGCGGCCATGGCCTCAAGCAGAACCATGCCGAAAGGTTCGTGATCGGAACTCAAGGCAAAAACATCGAAGGCACGAAAATAACGTCGGGCTTCAGGCACCTGGCCGAGGAACAACACGCGGTCTCCAATCCCCAGTTCACGAGCCTGCGCCTTGAGATCCTGCTCCAGACGCCCGCTGCCGAGAATCACCAGCTGACTGTTGGCGGGTAGCCCTGGCAGCGCTGCGGCAAAGCCCTCAAGCAACGTGGCCTGATCTTTGTCCGGGTGCAATCGACCGACGTTGCCGACGATCCAGGCATCCGCCGACAACCCCAGGATCTCCCGTGCCTCGCGCGCGCAAACCTGGCTGGCCTGCAACGCCGGCACATCGATGCGGTTATAAAGTGTCTGGATGCGCGTCGCCGGCCACTTCGGCAGGCAGCGGCGCATGTCATCGCGCACGGCATCGGAAACCCCGAGCAGGCTCAGGCGCTTGCGGAAAACATGAGCGAACAGCTTGCGCGTGCCGCGCTTGTAATCGTCAAACGCGTGGTGCACGCCGATCACCGGCAACGAAGTGCCCAGCAAGGCGATGTAGATGGGTTTGAAGCGGTGGGCGATGCAGAAACTGAAATTGCGCGAAGCGGCGATCTTGCGCAGATCGCCAATGGCGCCCAGCTTCAGGCCACGAATGGCTCTGGAGCTGTATTCCATGAACAACACTTCATCAGAGGCGCATCCCGCGGCGACTTCGGCGTCGGCGACCCCGGTGAGAAACACCGTGGTCACGCGATAACCGGTCCCCGCGAACAGGCTGGCGTACTGCCGGGCGCAGTCCAGAAACGGCCCGTCATAGCCGTGGCAGAACTGCAACACATGGCGTTCAGCCGAGCGTGTCATATGCGTTCGCGCCCTCTTTGACCACCAGGATGTCTTCCATGATCAGATACTGTAGATCGGAACCGAAGAACATGTTCAAGGCGTCCGTCGGCGAGCAGATCATCGGCTCACCGCGACGGTTGAGCGAGGTGTTGAGCGACACGCCGTTGCCGGTGAGTACTTCCAGCGCTTTCATCATGTCGTAGTAGCGCGGGTTGTATTCGCGCTTGAGCACTTGGGCACGGGAAGTGCCGTCTTCGTGGACCACTTCCGGCACGCGGGTTTTCCACTCTTCAGCCACTTCGAAGGTGAAGGTCATGAACGGCGCCGGGTGATCGATCTTGATCATCTGTGGCGCGACGGTGTCGAGCATCGACGGGCAGAAAGGCCTCCAGCGCTCGCGGAACTTGATCTGGTGGTTGATGCGATCGGCCACGCCCGGCACGCTCGGGCAACCAATGATCGAACGACCGCCCAGTGCACGCGGACCAAACTCCATGCGGCCCTGGAACCAGGCCACCGGGTTGCCGTCGACCATGATTTTGGCGATCTGCTCCGGCATGTTGTCGAGCTTGCGCCACGCAGGTTTGTTCTGATGGCGGGCGCAGGCGGCGATCACATCTTCATTGCTGTAAGACGGGCCGAGGTAGACGTGTTCCATCTTCTCGACCGGAACGCCGCGGGCGTGGGACACATAAGCCGCAGCGCCGACGGCAGTACCGGCATCGCCGGACGCAGGCTGGACGAACAGCTCTTTGATGTCGTCGCGGGCGATGATTTTCTGGTTCAGCTTGACGTTCAAGGCACAGCCGCCAGCGAACGCCAGCTTGCCGGTTTCCTTGAGTACGTCGCCCAGGTAGTGATCGATCATCTGCAACGCCAGCTTCTCGAACAGCGCTTGCATGCTGGCGGCGTAGTGGATGTATGGCTCGTCGGCGATGTCGCCTTCGCGCTTCGGACCCAGCCACTCGATCAGCTTCGGCGAGAAGTAGAAACCCTTGCCCTTCTCTTTATAGCGACGCAGGCCGATGACGTTGGCGTAATCGGTGTTGATCACCAGCTCGCCGTTTTCGAAAGAGGCCAGGCGCGAAAAGTCGTACTTGCTGGCGTCGCCATACGGCGCCATGCCCATGACCTTGAACTCGCCGTCGAGCATCTCGAAACCGAGGAACTCGGTGATTGCGCCGTACAGGCCGCCGAGGGAGTCAGGATCGAAGAATTCCTTGATCTTGTGGATCTTGCCGTTTTCGCCGTAACCGAAGAACGTCGTGGCGTACTCACCCTTGCCGTCGATCCCGAGAATCGCGGTTTTCTCTTTGAAACCGGAGCAGTGGTAGGCACTGGAGGCGTGAGCCAGATGGTGTTCGACCGGCTCGATCTTGATTTTTTTCGGATCGAAACCCAGTTGCTCG
Organism: Pseudomonas sp. Sample_22; assembly: GCF_004307635.1. Taxonomy (NCBI): domain Bacteria; kingdom Pseudomonadati; phylum Pseudomonadota; class Gammaproteobacteria; order Pseudomonadales; family Pseudomonadaceae; genus Pseudomonas; species Pseudomonas sp. Sample_22. Next base: position 186,245 of record NZ_RCNY01000022.1, on the reverse strand, counting down.
AGGCACCAGACGATCTTGTTGCGATAGCGCTTGTAGCGACGGTTGCCCATCAGGATTGCATCGAGGGCGCGGTCCGGCGCGTACCAGTAACGCTTGGCGTAGTGCCAGCGAGCCTTGCCGAACAGGCTGATCGGGGCGAACGGAATGGCCACCACATCAACGTCGGAAGGTTTGATACCGGCCTGTTCCAGGCAGAATTTCGCCGATTCATAAGGCATGCGGTTCTTTGCATGTTTATCGCGCACGAAGCGCTCTTCTTCAGCCGCCGCGACCAGCTTGCCGTCGATGTACAGGGCTGCGGAAGGATCATGGCTAAGGGCGCCGGACAGGCCAAGAATCGTCAATGCCACAGGGGTCTAGCCTCTTTAGTCTGCGTGCAGGCGCAATGCGCCTCAAAAATTTATGTGCCCTCGCAAGGGGCGAGAGACAGCTAAAGGGCGGGATTATAGCGTAAAAGCTGCGGCAAACCTCTAGCGGCAACCGGCAAGCCTTTTCGGAAGTCGACTTGCCGCTGTTTAACCGCGCACGGGTCGCCAATAGATCTGGATATTGCCGTCCACGCTTTGCCGGTAAATCGTGTAGGGCAAGACAACGGTGTCCAGAGCGCCGGACAACGTCAGGTCCAGCAGAATGAATGGCACGAGGAAGCCCGTGGGATCGGGTGGCGCATTCAATACGCAGAAATCATGGGCGAGACCGCTGTAGACCCGCGGTATCGACTGGCAATAGGTTTTTTGCTTTCGCAACCCTTGCGCGGCGTCGGCATCGTCCTGAAGCACCGTCGCAGCGGTCCCGCATCCCGCCAATGCCAGCGAAATCGCGCCTGAAGCAGCTGCCATTCTTATTGTCAAAGTCCGCCCTCCGCAAATGTCAGGGCAAACTAGCATCGGGCCGATCCGGGCCACAGTTCATGGCTTCCGAAGATCGCGTAGGACGGTTCACAAGAACTTGTCCCTGATCTTATTTGGCTGGTCCGATCCCATCGCGGGCAAGCCCGCGACAGGACCGAAGGCCCGATTCAGGAAACGCTGGCGATGTCTTTGGGCAGACGCCGATCGATGACTTGATAAAGCGCGCTACTGTCCGGCCAATTGCGCATGAACCGCGCGCGATCCCGTGCATACGCCGGTGCGAAACTGGCGAGGGAGCCATGCTGGCACATCGAGTCGAGATCGATCAGTGCCCAGCGATCCTGCTGCCAGAACAGGTTGTGGCCCTTGAAGTCACCATGGCTGATGCGCTCGCGAATCAGCTCGGCGAACAAGTGATCCAGCGCTGCCAGCTCGGACTCCGGCGCATCACCACTTTCCACATAGGGCGCAAAGCGCTCGATGATGTCCGGCCCCGACAGATGCTCGGTGATGAGGTAGGCGCGACCACGCAACCCGAGGAAGCGCTTTTCCAATAGCGCCAGCGGCTTGGGCGTGGCGATGCCGAGGAACGCCAGGCGATTGCCTTCGCGCCAGGAGTGCCACGCCCGGCTCGGGCGCCAGAAACGCTTGAGCCAGTGCGCAAAGCCCTTGATGTTGTAGCGCTTGATCACCAGCGTGCGACCATTGACCTGGACTTTGCCGACACTCGCCGCGCCGCCGGTCTTGTACAGATGCCCTTGGTCAAGCAACTCATCGGCCCGCTCCAGCACCGGCAGCATGGCCGCTTCTTCCTCGCGGCGAATCGCCCGCAAGCCGAACGCCCCGCGCTGCACGCTGAACAGTGTGCATTCACGGCCGACTTTGTTCAGAAAATCCTTGAGGCGCCAGTTGCGGACTTTGTCGATCTGCTTCTGTAGCGCTTCCATGGGCAAGGCATGTTCGCCATTGCTCAGCAGGTAGTAGACCAGCAACTCTTCGGTGAACGGCTGCAACGATTGTGGCAACTGGGCAAAGAACACCCCGAGATTTTCCAGGACCTTTTGCCGCGACAACGGCTGGCCAGGCGTTTCGCCGCAGATTCCGGCGCCGTCGATCAGATAGAGCCGACGGCCCTGGCGCAGCAGATTGTCCAGATGCAGATCTTCCTGCCACAGGCCTTTGCGATGCATTTGGCCAATGGCACCCAAGGCTTCGGCCAAAACCGCTGATTGCTCGTCGGCCAACACGGGCAAGCTTTCAACTCGCTGCCACGCATCGCCGAGGCTTTCAGCGCCTTCCAGAAACTCGAACAACAGCCAGCCGCCCTCGCCTTCCTTAAGGCCGTCGGCCAACAGCAGCGGCGTGGTCAAGCCTTGGGCAGCGAGCATACGCACGCCGTCCAGTTCCCGTTGAAAATGCCGTGCAGCCTTGCTGCCGACCAGCAATTTGGCCAGCACCGGCCGGCCACGCCAGACACCGGCGCCCACGTAACGCTGCCCCGGCAACACTCGCAGCAGGCTCAGTAGCTGCAAATCGGCCGGACCGGCCGCGTCGGCCAGGGAAAGAGTCAACGGCAGCGTCGGACTGCGGCCAGCGCTTTTCAGTTCGGACAAACGCATCAAGCTTTCCCCTTATGGCTGCGCCGGGCAGTCAGACGTGTCAGCCAGCTGTCGATCAGCGAACTGTCCTGAGCCTGATCCAGATAGGCGGCCAGAAGCACCCGCAACTGCGCTTCGCTCCACTCGGGTGCTCGACGCAGTAATGGCTCCAGATCCTTGACCCGGTCCCGTTGGCCGAACAGCAGTGGCCGAGTCTTTTCCAGGTCAATCAACTGCGCTTGATAGCCGTCGCCGTTGGCGCGCAGGAAAATGTGCTTGGGATAGAAGCAGCCGTGCACCTGACGCCTGCCATGCAGGCGCTGCGCCAGACGGCCGCAGGCTTGCAGAATGGCCACGTGTTGCGCCTCGCCGAGCTCTGACCAGCGGCGCAGCAGCGAATCCAGATCATCCCAGCCGTCCAGTGCCCGGGTCAGCAGCACAGCGCGGACTTCGCCATCAACTTTGCGCTCGCCGAAAAACGCCGCTTTCAGCGCCGGAATGCCGAGTTTTTCATAACGGCTGATGTTGCGAAATTCACGGGCAAAACTCGGCTCACCGAACGGCGCGTGCAAAGTGCGCATCTGATAGTTGCTCTGGCGCTTGAGATAGAAGCCATGACCTTCCAGGTCCAGTCGAAACACGCTGCTCCAGCCACCGCGAAGGGTGTTGGGTTCGTCCACCGCCTCGAGTTGCCGGGACCACAGCGCATCGAACGTGCCGAGGCCATGGCGTTCGAGCAGCGCACGGTCTTCAGCGGCCAGAAAATCAGTCATTCGCGTCCCTCGAAAAATCTCACCACGTGCCGGATGCGTTTTTTATCGGCGGCATTGAGCCGTTCCCGTTGCCGGTATTGCAGGTAAAAGCGCAGACGCTGAGTGGCCGACAGCTGATATTTGGCGACCTTGTCCAGGCACGCCAGGTCCTTGGTGATGCGGTACTTGAGCCAGAAACCGCTCCAGAAATCACCATTGGGACAGTCAATGAGAAACAGCTGGGGCTGATCGTCGACCAGCAGGTTGCGCCATTTCAGATCGTTGTGGGTAAAACAATGCTCGTGCATGGTCCGGGTGTAGCTGGCCAGCTGGCGGCTGATGGTATCGACCCACGCGCGGTCCGCGAGCTTGGGGTCGTGCCGTTCGGCCAGAGCCGAGAGGTCTTCGGTATGCGGCAGTTCGCGGGTGATCATCGCCCCGCGATCGTAAGCCATGCCGCGACGCTCCAGCCCCCAGGCCACCACCTCGGCGGTGGGAATGCCCCACTTGGCGAAGCGCTTGAGGTTCTGCCACTCCATTTTCACCCGAGGCTTGCCCAGATAACGGCGCAACCCCTTGCCTGCGCCCACGTAGCGTTTGACGTAATAGTTGACGCCCTTGCGCTGGACGCGGATGACTTCCGACAGCGGATCACGGGTCAATCGCTCGCCTTGAAGCGCAAACACCGCTTCGAGGCTGCCGAAGTCCTCTGCCAGATCGCTGTACTCAGGCTCCAGTGTCCAACCCGCCATCAGAGCGCATCCCCGTATCGCTGTTTGCGGTCGTAGAGTTTGTTGGCCTTGCCCTCGAGCCAACTGAGCAGCCCGGCTTCTTCGCTGAGAATCTGCCGCAGCGGTTGCTGGAAATAACCCTTGAGGAACCGCAGCTTGTCGCGACGGGTCAGGCCGATATCCAGAGCGGAAAAATACAGCGCCGCCAGATCCTTGTTGCGCCAGCGGGCAGTGATCCTCGGACGCGTCTGGGCGCGGTGCAGGTCGATTACCGACAGTTTGAAGTCATCGGCCGTCACCGGCTTGTCGGTGTGCAGCAGGAAGTGGCAGATGTAGCAGTCGCGGTGGTTGACCCCGGCGCGGTGCATCATCCCGGTCATGCGTGCCACTTCGGCGATCAGCGCGCGCTTGAGTTTCGGCTCGGGCGGCTGCTTGATCCAGTTGAGGCTGAAGTCTTCGAGACTGACCGTCGGCGCCAGCTCTTCAGTGACGATGAACGAGTGCTGGTCGGCCGGATTGCTGCCTTTCTCACCATAAGCGACGGCGGTCATGGTCGGCACGCCGACTTCCTGCAAGCGCTGGATCGCCTTCCACTCCTGGCCTGCACCGAGTACCGGCAGTTTGGCGGTGAGCAGGTTCTTGAAGATCTCGCCCCAGCCAATGCCGCGGTGGATCTTTACGAAAAACCCGTTGCCGTTCACTTCAGTGCGCAGGGTCCGGCGCGCTTCAAGCTCGCGGTATACCTCGCCCTGCAATCCCTCGACTTCGGCGAACGGATCGCGTCCGGCCCAGAGGCTTTTGAACGGTTCAGCCAGCATCAACTTCATTTAGCGTGCTCCGCCAGAATCACATCGGCCGCGTGCTGCGGCATGCTGTAGAGATCAGCCGTCTCGGCAAACGCCAAACCGTTGCGGCTCCAGGCCGCCCGTGCTTGGGCGTCGTTGAGCATGCCGGTCAGGTATTGCGTCAGCTGTGCTTGCTCGAAGGGTTCGTCCAGCACCAGGCCAGCATCGGCTTCGGCAATGTAATGGGCGTAACCGCACACCGCACTGACCAGCACAGGCAACCCGGCCACCAGCGCTTCAAGCAGCACGGTACCGGTGTTTTCGTTATAGGCCGGATGGATCAACAGATCGGCCCCCAACAGGAAACGCGGAATATCGCTGCGGCCCTTGAGGAACGTCACGTTGTCACCCAGCCCCAACGTCGCACTCTGCATCTGGAACAATTTGGGGTCGTCCTGGCCGATTACAAACAGCCGTGTGCGTTTCTTCAGATCAGCGGGCAATGCCGCCAACGCCTTGAGGCTGCGATCAACCCCCTTGGTCTTGAACCCGGAGCCAATCTGCACCAGCAACAGTTCATCGTCCTTGAGGTTGAATTCGGCCCGGAAGCCGGCGCGAATTTCGTCGGCATCGGCTGGGCGGCGACGATCCTGGGCAATGCCTGGCGGCAGCAGATGAAAACGCTCCAGCGGCGTGTCGTAATGCTTGATGAACAGCGGCTGCTGGACTTCGGAGATCATCAACACTTCAGTCTTCGCGTCTTTGGCAAACACCGCGCGCTCATATTCGGCGAAGTGGCGATAGCGGCCCCAGCGACGATACAGCGAGTTACGCAGGTTCTGCGCTTTGTCTTCGAAGCAGCCGTCAGCGGCGTAATACACATCCAGCCCCGGCATCTTGTTGAAGCCGATCAGACGATCAACCGGGCGCTTGGCCAGGTCCGCTTCCATCCATTCACTGAGCTTTTCGTTGCGACGATGGTTGAAGAATGCCTTGACTGGCGCCACCAGCACTTCAAAACCCGGCGGCACGTCGCCTTCCCAAATCAGCGTGTAGACGCGAATCTGGTGCCCGCGTTTTTGGCATTCCAGGGCGATGCGCATGAAATCGCGCTGCAAGCCACCGAACGGAAAATACTTGTACAGGACAAATGCCAATTGCATCAGCGCAGCTCCTCAGCCAGTAGCAACGTGCTCAGTCGGCTGGCGACCCGCTCGGGATTCAGGCGCGTGAAGCACAAGGGCCACTCGCGCTCAAGGTCGAACTGACGGGCATCTTCGGCCGTCGGTTGATAGGTGCATTTCTTTTGCAGGCAGGGTGCGCAAGGGAAATCGCTGGCCAGGTGGATCTGCGATTTGCCGTAGGCGCCGGTCAGGCCCGGGTTGGTCGGACCGAAGAGCGACAGGGTCGGCACATCCAGTGCAGCGGCCAAATGACCGAGACCGGTGTCGACCGCCACACACGCCTGAGCCCCGGCCAACACCTTGCCGACGCCGGCCAGGTTCAGCTTGGGCAGCACTTCGGCGTGCTTGAAACCGGCAGCGATGCGTTCGGCGCGCGCCTTCTCCACCGCGTTGCCCCAAGGCAGTTTCACCCCGACACCGAGATAACCGACACGCTCGGTCAGCTCGCGCCAATAGGCTTCAGGCCAGTGCTTGGTGTCCCAGGTCGTGCCATGCAGGAACAGTACGTAGGGATTCTTGCGCGGCAATTCCACCAGGCGTTCGACGCTCAGGCCATAGTCGCCCAAGCCCTTGGGCAGGTCGTAGCCCAGGGCGATGGCGAACAATTGACGCACTCGCTCCACCGCGTGCTGGCCACGGGCAACCGCCAGGCGTCGATCATAGAAACGCGCGGCCATTGGCTCGCGGGCCGACGACTTGTCCAGGCCGGCCACCGGGGCTTTGACATAGCGAGTCAGCCAGGCGCTCTTCAGCAAGCCCTGGGCATCAATGACCAAATCGTATTTCGTGGCGCGCAGGCTTTGCTTGAAACGCTTCCACTCGCCGCTCTTGATGGTTTGCCAGAGGTTTTTGCGCCAGCGCCGGATTGCCACCGGAATCACCTTGCCCACCGCCGGATGCCAGGTGGGGATTTCGGCGAAGCCTTCTTCCACCACCCAGTCGAACTTGATGCCGGGGATCGCCCGCGCAGCATCTGTCAGCGCTGGCAACGCATGAATCACGTCGCCCAGCGATGACGTCTTGATCAGCAGTACCCGCAAGCTATTTGACCTCGACCACGGTGCCCTGCAAACGCTGCAAGGCTTCGTTCACGGCTTGCGGCATCAGCTGGCGCAAGCAGTTGTAATGGCCGAAACGGCAGGTGCGATCGAAGCAAGGGCTGCATTCGATGCCCAGGCGTACGATCTCGACATGTTCGGCCAACGGTGGCGTGAAACCCGGCGATGTCGAACCGTAGACCGCCACCAGCGGGCGGTTCAGCGCGGCAGCGACGTGCATCAGGCCGGAATCATTGGACACCACGGAATCAGCGCAAGAGAGCAGATCAATTGCTTCGGCCAGCGAAGTGCCGCCACTGAGGTTCACCGACTCTTCGCGCAAGCCGGGAATCAAACGTGAACGGATGTCTTCACCCACCCCGTGATCATTTTTCGAACCGAACAGCCATACCTGCCAGCCGTCACGGATCTTCGCCTCGGCGACCTTGGCGTAATGCTCGGACGGCCAGCGCTTGGATTCGCCGAACTCTGCGCCTGGGCACAACGCCAACACCGGGCGATCGAGGGTCAGGCCGAACTTGGCCAATGCCGCCTCGCGGGTGACCGGGTCGATCTGCAAGCTCGGGCGCGGATAGGGTTTGGGCAACTCGATACCCGGCTCGAAGGCCAGCGCCATGAAGCGCTCGATCATCAGCGGGTAACGTTCCTTGTCCAGCGTGCGCACATCGTTGAGCAGGCCGTAGCGGAACTCGCCGCGCCAGCCGGTGCGTTTGGGGATGCCGGCAAAGAATGGCACCAGCGCCGACTTCAACGAGTTGGGCAACAGGATCGCCTGGTCGTACTGCCCGGCCAGGGATTTACCGATGCGCCGACGGGTCGCCAGCTCCAGCGCGCCGTGACCGAGCGGAAAGCTCAAGGCCTGGCGAACTTCGGGCATGCGCTCAAGAATCGGCCGGCTCCACTCGGGGGCCAGCACGTCGATTTCGCACTGCGGGTGGCGCTGCTTGAGACACTGGAACAGTGTCTGCGCCATCACCATGTCACCGACCCAACTGGGCCCAACGATCAGAATTTTCATGTGGCTTCCAAAAACGAACCGGGGAGGCTTATGCCTCCCCGCCTCGATAATCCAGCACCTGCGGGATGAACCATCAGGTCATTTGGACGAGCCGGCTGGGGCTCGTCGGATCAATTTCACACATCAATATCAGTCAGCATACAACGTCGTGGCGAGGGAGCTCGCTCCCGCTGGGCTGCGAAGCAGACCCAAAACCTGCGACTGTATTTCATCTGCCAGACCGAGCCGGCTGAGTGGCGACTGCTTCGCAGCCGAGCGGGAGCAAGCTCCCTCGCCACAAAAACCCGCTCCCACATTTGAATCTCGTCGCCTGCTCAGCTTAGCCCCAGCTCGCGCCAGATCCGCATGACCTGTCGCCGCTCGTCCGCGAACTGGTCACCGGCAATCACCCCCGGATCCTTCTGCAAGGCCTGCCGGTGGGCGGCCGAGCGGTAAGCTTTATAGGCTTCACGCAGCAGACTGGCATCTTCGACGGGCATCAGCCCTTCGTGTTCCAGCTCTTCCAGAATGCGGATGTTATCGGTCCAGCGCAGCAATGGCGGGTGCGTTTGCGACCACGCCAGGGCCGCGTATTGCACCATAAATTCAATATCGACGATACCTCCGGCGTCCTGCTTGAGGTCGAAGGGCGCCGTGGCGTCGAAGGCATTTGCCCCGGTGCCGGCCGCCGTGCTCTTGCTGCCAAGGTTCTCGCGCATCTTGGCGCGCATCTCGCTGACCTCCTGGCGCAGGGTCGGCAAGTCACGCGGTTTGCCCAGTATCGCCGCACGGACCTTTTCGAAAGCCTGGCCGACGTCCTGACTGCCCACCAACACCCTTGCCCGCACCAACGCCTGATGCTCCCAGGTCCAGGCTTCATTTTCCTGATAACGGGCAAACGCCCCCAAAGAACTGACCAACAGCCCCGACGCACCGGACGGACGCAGGCGCATATCCACTTCGTACAGCTGGCCCGAGTTGGTCTGGGCCGTGAGCAAGTGGATGATCCGCTGTCCCAGGCGGGTGAAGAACTGGGCACCATCGATCGGCTTCGGCCCGTCGGTTTCGGCCTGCGGATCACCGTCGTGGATGAACACCAGATCCAGGTCCGAACCATGCCCGAGTTCCAGGCCGCCGACTTTCCCGTAACCGACAATGATGAACCCGGGATCGCATAAAGAGCCGTCGGTGCGCAGCGGCGTGCCGTACTTGGCCACCGTTTGCCGCCAGGCCAGGGCCAGGACCTGTTCCAGAATCGCCTCGGCGAGCCAGGTCAGGTAATCGCTGACCTTCATCAGCGGCAGGCTACCGGCGATTTCCGAAGCGGCGACTCGCAAGCGGTGCGCCAGTTTGAAATGGCGCAGGGCTTCCATCTGCTGCTCCAGGTCGTCCTCGGGAATCCGCGTCAGGCGCTCGCGCAATTCGGCGGCCAGCTCGGGAGCCAACGGTGGCTTGAACAGTCGGCCTTCGTTGAGCAATTCATCGAGCAACAGCGGGAAGCGCGTGATCTGTTCAGCGATCCACGGGCTCGCGGCACACAGGGTCAGCAAACGGCGCAATGCACCAGGGTTTTCGGTCAGCAACACCAGATACGCCGAACGACGCGCCACGGCTTCTACCAATGGCAGCACACGCTCGAGTACCAGATCCGGATTGGCATGTTCCACCGCCTGTGCAAGCAGACGCGGAATAAAGGCATCGAGCCGTTCGCGCCCCAAACGCTGCATGGCTCGTAATTGCGGGCTGCTGCGCAAGCCAGCCAAGGCTTTCAGCGCTTTGGGAGCATCAGTGAAACCGCCCTCTTCGAGCTGACGGCAGGCGGCTTCTTCATTCTGCGCCTCCTCCCATAGCGGCAGCCATTCACCACCGACCACCACTTCGCTTTCGGTGCCGGCTTCCTCGTCCGGATCAGCGATGACCTGGCCGAAGTGCCACGCCACCCGACCGCGCCAGTGCATCAATTGCTCATGGAACGCCGCCCAGTCGGCAAACCCCAGCATAAAGGCAATACGCGCCTGATCCTGGGCGCCATCGGGCAGCATCTGTGTCTGACGGTCGGCAATCGCCTGGATGGCGTGTTCGGTGTAGCGCAGGAATTCGTAGCCTTCGCGCAGTTCGCTGATCACCGTCGGCGGCAGATAGCCCTGACCTTCCAGCGTGCTCAGTACTTTTAATAAAGGGCGCTGCTGCAAGCTCAGGTCGCGACCACCGTGGATCAGCTGGAACGCCTGGGCAATGAACTCCACTTCGCGGATGCCGCCGGAACCCAGCTTGATGTTGTCGGCCATGCCCTTGCGCCGCACTTCCTGCTGGATCAATTGCTTCATGGTGCGCAGCGCTTCGATGGCGGAAAAGTCCAGGTAACGCCGGTAAACGAACGGTCGCAGCATTTCCTGCAATTGCGCGCCGGCAACCTGATCGCCCGCCACCACACGCGACTTGATCATCGCATAGCGTTCCCAATCGCGACCCTGATCCTGGTAATACTGCTCCAGCGCATTGAAGCTCAGCACCAATGCCCCGGACGAACCGTAAGGACGCAAACGCATGTCGACCCGGAACACGAAACCGTCGACGGTCATCGGGTCCAGCGCCTTGATCAGGCGTTGGCCGAGCCGGATGAAAAATTCCTGGTTATCCAACGGGCGTTTGGCGCCGACCGTCTCGCCACCCTCGGGGTAGGCGAAAATCAGATCGATGTCGGACGACAGATTCAATTCCACCGCACCGAGCTTGCCCATGCCCAGCACCACCATTTGCTGGGGTTCGCCGCTGCGGCGGCCGGTGGGCACGCCGAATTGCTGGCAATGGCGTGCGTACAACCATTGATAGGCCTGGTCGATACTGGCATCGGCCATGTCGGAGAGATCGCGACAGGTCTGCACCAGATCGGCCTGGCGGGTCAGGTCGCGCCAGATAATCCGCACCTGGTGACGGGTACGCTGACGACGCAAGGCACGGCCGAGCTGGTCATCGGTTTCGGCCGCGTTTGCCGCAGCGGCAATCTGCGCGCACAACTCGCCCGGGCTGAAGCTGCGGTCCAGTTCGCCGGACTGCACCAGCTCCAGCAACATCAAAGGGTCACGCACGCTCTGTTCAATGACAAAGTCGCTGGCAGCGGTCACTCGGGCAAATTGAGCCCAACGCTCAGAAGTCCAGGTGGACAGCCCATGATCGTCGTCCAGGGCATCGACTGCGGCACGGAACGACTGCTCGGCGCGGGTGACAAGCGGCATCAGAATGGCGGGCAGTTCGGCAAGCGTAGGCAGGCTCATGGTCTATCCTTGATCGGCGTGTATCGGGCTGCATGTAGTGAATTTTCATAACGCACTACCTGAAGGACTGTCGAACAAAAGTTAGAAATAGCTGAAATTTCTTTATTTTTGGCAGCCAGCATCAAGCTTTCACCTTTTCGGGTTGGCAAATGACCAACCTTAACGATTATTCTCACAACGCAGCCGGGGGCCACAAGCCGCTCATCTGTAGTTTTACTACTCGTATATACATTAGTAAGGCTGAAATGCCGGATGATTTGTAGTAAAACTACACACCGCCGGAACAACCTATCGGCAATCCAAGAATTCATAACGTCTGCCCACAAGGCCAGTCGCTAACTCAGGCAACCGATTCTGGTAGCCTTTCCGCCCTGGAGCAAGCCATGCAAGACCTCGATCCCGTCGAAACCCAGGAATGGCTGGACGCCCTGGAATCGGTTCTCGACAAAGAAGGCGAAGACCGTGCTCACTATCTGATGACCCGTATGGGTGAACTCGCGACCCGCAGCGGTTCGCAGTTGCCTTACGCCATCACCACGCCTTACCGCAACACCATCCCGGTTACCCACGAAGCACGCATGCCTGGCGACCTGTTCATGGAACGCCGCATTCGCTCGCTGGTACGCTGGAACGCGATGGCCATGGTAATGCGTACGAACCTGAAAGATTCTGACCTCGGCGGTCACATCTCCAGCTTCGCTTCCAGTGCGACCCTGTATGACATCGGCTTCAACTACTTCTTCCAGGCCCCGACCGATGAACACGGCGGCGACCTGATCTACTTCCAGGGCCACACCTCGCCAGGCGTTTACGCCCGTGCATTCATGGAAGGCCGCATCACCGAAGAGCAGATGAACAACTTCCGCCAGGAAGTCGACGGTCAGGGCCTGTCGTCCTACCCGCACCCTTGGCTGATGCCTGACTTCTGGCAGTTCCCGACCGTATCCATGGGTCTGGGCCCGATCCAGGCGATCTACCAGGCACGCTTCATGAAGTACCTGGAAGCCCGCGGCTTCATTCCTGCCGGCAAGCAGAAAGTCTGGTGCTTCCTGGGTGACGGCGAGTGCGACGAGCCGGAATCCCTGGGCGCGATCTCGCTGGCTGGCCGCGAGAAGCTCGACAACCTGATTTTCGTCATCAACTGCAACCTGCAGCGCCTCGATGGCCCGGTTCGCGGCAACGGCAAGATCATCCAGGAACTCGAAGGCGTGTTCCGCGGTGCACAGTGGAACGTGACCAAAGTCATCTGGGGCCGTTTCTGGGACCCACTGCTGGCCAAAGACGTCGACGGTATCCTGCAACGTCGCATGGACGAAGTCATCGACGGCGAGTACCAGAACTACAAAGCCAAAGACGGCGCGTTCGTGCGCGAACACTTCTTCAACACGCCAGAACTCAAGGCGATGGTTGAGGACCTGTCCGACGACGAAATCTGGAAACTCAACCGTGGCGGCCACGACCCGTACAAGGTCTACGCGGCGTACCACGAAGCGGTCAACCACAAAGAACAACCAACCGTCATCCTGGCCAAGACCATCAAGGGTTATGGCACCGGTGCCGGCGAAGCGAAAAACACCGCGCACAACACCAAAAAGGTCGATGTCGAAAGCCTGAAGCTGTTCCGCGACCGCTTCGACATTCCGGTCAAGGACGAAGAGCTGGAGAACCTGCCGTTCTTCAAGCCAGAGCCGAACAGCGCCGAAGCCCGCTACCTGAGCGAGCGCCGCACTGCTCTGGGCGGTTTCGTGCCACAGCGCCGCGCGCAGAGCTTCAGCGTGCCGACTCCGGACCTGGATACCCTCAAGGCTATCCTCGACGGTTCCGGCGACCGTGAAATTTCCACCACCATGGCCTTCGTGCGGATCCTCGCGCAACTGGTCAAGGACAAGGAAATCGGCCCGCGCATCGTTCCGATCATTCCGGACGAAGCCCGTACCTTCGGTATGGAAGGCATGTTCCGTCAGTTGGGCATCTACTCCTCCGTCGGCCAGCTCTACGAGCCAGTCGATAAAGACCAGGTGATGTTCTACAAGGAAGACAAGAAGGGCCAGATCCTCGAAGAAGGCATCAACGAAGCGGGCGCCATGAGCTCCTTCATCGCTGCCGGTACTTCGTACTCCAGCCACAACCAGCCGATGCTGCCGTTCTACATCTTCTATTCGATGTTCGGCTTCCAGCGTATCGGCGACCTGGCCTGGGCCGCTGGCGACAGCCGTACCCGTGGCTTCCTGATCGGCGGCACCGCCGGCCGTACCACCCTGAACGGTGAAGGCCTGCAACACGAAGACGGTCACAGCCACCTGCTGGCCGCGACCATCCCGAACTGCCGCACCTACGATCCAACCTACGGCTACGAGCTGGCGGTGATCATCCAGGACGGCATGAAGAAGATGACCGAAGAGCAACAGGACGTCTTCTACTACATCACCGTGATGAACGAGTCGTACCAGCAGCCAGCCATGCCGGCCGGTGCCGAAGAAGGCATCAAGAAAGGCATGTACCTGCTCGAAGAAGACACCCGCGAAGCGGCGCACCACGTTCAGCTGATGGGCTCCGGCACCATCCTGCGTGAAGTCCGTGAAGCAGCGAAGATTTTGCGTGAAGAGTTCAACGTCGGCGCCGACGTGTGGAGCGTTACCAGCTTCAACGAACTGCGTCGCGACGGCCTGGCCGTTGAGCGCACCAACCGTCTGCACCCGGGCCAGAAGCCTAAGCTGAGCTATGTCGAAGAGTGCCTGAACGGTCGTAAAGGTCCGGTCATTGCCTCTACCGACTACATGAAACTGTTCGCCGAGCAGATCCGTCAGTGGGTACCGTCCAAGGAATTCAAAGTCCTGGGCACCGATGGTTTCGGCCGCAGCGACAGCCGCAAGAAACTGCGTCATTTCTTCGAAGTCGACCGTCATTTCGTGGTGTTGGCAGCCCTGGAAGCACTGGCTGACCGTGGTGACATCGAACCTAAAGTCGTGGCTGAAGCCATTGCCAAGTTCGGTATCAACCCGGAAAAACTCAACCCACTGGACTGCTGAGGAGAGATTCTGTGAGCGAACTCATTCGCGTACCTGACATCGGCAGCGGTGAAGGTGAAGTAATTGAACTGTTTGTGAAGGTCGGCGACCGTATCGAAGCCGACCAGAGCATCCTGACCCTGGAATCGGACAAGGCGAGCATGGAAGTGCCTGCGCCGAAGGCCGGTATCATCAAGAGCCTGAAAGTGAAGCTGGGCGATCGCCTGAAAGAAGGCGACGAGCTGCTGGAGCTGGAAGTCGAAGGCGCCGCGCAAGCGGCTCCTGCGGCTGCCGCGGCGCCTGCTGCAAAAGCTGAAGCCAAACCGGCCGCCGCGCCTGCTGCCGCTCCAGCCGCTGCCCCTGCTGCTCCTGCTGCCGCTTCGGTTCAGCAAGTGCACGTGCCGGACATCGGTTCGTCGGGCAAGGCCCAGATCATCGAGATCCAGGTCAAGGTCGGCGACACCGTCGAGGCTGATCAGTCGCTGATCACCCTGGAATCCGACAAGGCCAGCATGGAAATCCCGTCGCCTGCCGCTGGCGTGGTGAAAGCCATCAGCGTCAAGCTCAACGACGAAGTCGGCACTGGCGACCTGATTCTGGACCTGGAAGTGGCGGGTGCTGCGGCGCCGGCCGCTGCGCCAGCTCAGGCTGCTGCACCTGCCGCCGCTGCTCCTGCGCCAGCTGCTGCCGCTCCGGCTGCACCGGTAGCCGACAGCGTCCAGGACATCCACGTTCCGGACATCGGTTCGGCAGGCAAGGCGAAGATCATCGAAGTCCTGGTCAAGGCCGGCGACACCGTTGAAGCCGACCAGTCGCTGATCACCCTGGAATCCGACAAGGCCAGCATGGAAATCCCATCGCCTGCCGCTGGCGTGGTGGAAAGCGTTTCCATCAAGCTCGATGACGAAGTCGGTACCGGCGACCTGATTCTCAAGTTGAAAGTCAAAGGCGCAGCTCCAGCTGCTGCGGCACCTGCCGCTGCTGCACCGAGCGCTCCGGCTCCAGCCGCTGCTGCTCCGGCTGCCGCTGCCCCTGCTGCTGCCGCTCCGGCCGCTGCGCCTGCCAAGCCGGGCGCGAAAGTTCACGCCGGCCCTGCCGTGCGTCAACTGGCTCGCGAATTCGGTGTCGAGCTGAGCGCTGTCGGCGCCAGCGGTCCGCACGGTCGCATCCTGAAGGAAGACGTACAGGTTTACGTCAAGGCCATGATGCAGAAGGCCAAGGAAGCTCCGGCCGCTGCTGCTGGCGCAACCGGTGGCGCTGGCATTCCGCCGATTCCGGTCGTGGACTTCAGCCGCTTCGGCGAAATCGAAGAAGTGCCGATGACCCGCCTGATGCAGGTCGGCGCTGCCAACCTGCACCGCAGCTGGCTGAACGTGCCGCACGTGACGCAATTCGACTCGGCCGATATCACCGAACTCGAAGCGTTCCGTAACGCCCAGAAAGCCGTAGCAGAGAAGGCCGGCGTCAAGCTGACCATCCTGCCGCTGCTGCTCAAGTCCTGCGCGCACCTGCTCAAGGAACTGCCGGACTTCAACAGCTCGCTGGCGCCAAGCGGCAAAGCGATCATCCGCAAGAAATACGTGAACATCGGCTTCGCCGTCGACACCCCTGATGGCCTGCTGGTACCGGTGATCAAGAACGTCGACCAGAAGAGCCTGCTGCAACTGGCGGCCGAGGCGGCTTCCCTGGCTGAAAAAGCCCGGACCAAGAAGCTCTCGTCGGACGAGATGCAAGGCGCCTGCTTCACCATTTCCAGCCTCGGCCACATTGGCGGCACCGGCTTCACGCCGATCGTCAACGCGCCGGAAGTGGCGATTCTCGGTGTTTCCAAGGCAACCATCCAGCCAGTCTGGGACGGCAAAGCCTTCCAGCCGAAACTGATGCTGCCACTGTCGCTGTCCTACGATCACCGTGTGATCAACGGCGCCGCTGCTGCACGCTTCACCAAGCGTCTGAGCGACTTGCTGGCGGACATCCGCACCATCCTGCTGTAAGACCGGCCGGCCCTCCCTCACGGGAGGGCCAGTCGCGTTCCACGTTTCCGAGCGCCACGCTCGTACCTCAACCCCGCCAATTGGCGGGGCTTTTTTTGCCCGCCGTTTTTTACTCTAAAAGAATCCTTCCTACATTTGTGGCTGACATCGCCCACAACTCAAGTCCGTTTCCGCCCGATATTTTTTGCGATTCAATCACTAGCCTTGGTTATAAGGCTGTTAAAGCAGCCAATAACTTTACCGCTTTGATTAACAGGAAAACATCGAAAGGACTCGACTATGTTCAAGCCTACTGTCGGCCCTATTATTGGCCACACAACAACTAATGACGCACGAATATTCCTGCGCGGAGAATGGCAAAAAGATGCTTTGGTATTTGCCGGCATTCGTTATCGACGGGCGGGGGAAGAGCGCTGGAATAACGGCTTATTTACCCAACTGATCCCGTCGCGCGACATGTCAGATGTCATCGTTCTACAGGATCTCACTGCCGATACTGAATACGAATACCAGGCTGGATGGTTCAGCCCCATGTGCCCGTTGCACAATCCGCAATCCGTCCAGGAGTTGCCTCTACAGTGGCCGCGGGAGGTTTATCACCTGCGTACGCAAGCCAGCAAGGCAGCCATGCCACGAGCTTATATTGTGGGCTCCTGCCGCTATTTGCGCATGACGGCAGGGCAGCCTTCCGCTCCGCACCTGGGCGACCGGATCTTCGCCGCCATCGCCAAACTTGCACACTGCGCGTCACCACCTATCAATGCTGTATTGATGACGGGCGATCAAGTGTATGTTGACGATCTGAACTTCATAGCGCCGGATCGGGAATACACCGAGATACTTGCCAAGTATCGTTCTGCATTTTCCCAACCTAATATTGCAAAACTGATGTCTGGCATTCCCACTTACATGATTCTTGATGATCATGAAATTGAAGATAACTGGCCAGCCAACAAAAACAGCAATGATGAGTATTTATACAAGAACGCCATGGCAGCTTATGAACTGTATCAAGCCAGTCACAGCCCGGCCGGGGAATTCAATGCCCAAGATCAACCAAGTCATTCACCAAGGCGTTACTGGTACCAGTTTGCCAATGGTGATATCGAATGGTTTGTCACCGACAGCAGAACGCGGCGCAACCTGACGGCCAACGACCGGCGCATTCTTGATCGCGAACAGGAACAGGCGCTGTGCGACTGGCTGATTCACAGCCCGGCCCGGGTCAAATTCGTGGTCACCAGTGTGATGTTCTACCCGGACCGCAAACGCTTGGGCGATGACGCCTGGAAAGCCTTTCCCGAGCAACGGTTACGGCTGCTCGAAACGATTCGCACCCACGGCATAAAGAATGTGGTGTTCATTTCCGGCGACGTCCACGGCTCCCTCACCAGCCGCCTGACCCACAGCGAAGACCCGGCTTTCGAGGTCAACACCATCGTTTCGTCACCGCTGTGCAACAGCAAGCTGCTGCCTTATGCCAAGGCTTCGACCTTCATTCTCGATCAACCGTTGGCCCGGACCGCTGCCGGCGACTATCGACACGAATTGACCAGCGACGTGATCAGCCAGGATAACTTCGCGCATCTGATCGTCGATTCGGATCAGATTCATGTGCGTTATCACGATCGGGATGGCCATTTTCTAGAGTCGGTGGCTATTGCGTTGCGTTAAAAGTAAAAAATCGCAGCCTTCGACAGCCCTCGCGTTGGGATGGAATCCCCCCTGCAGGAGCCGACGAAGGCTGCATTCTCTGCGCCGAGAACATTACTTTTGGCTTTAATTGCAGAAATCTTCGCGCCTGCCGACACATTCTTATAGCACTTGGCCTTCATCTCTCTTGTCAGTCGGTGTCGCAATGATGCAACCTTGCCGCAGGCAACAGTAAAGAGGGCGAGAGCCCCGGCGCGTTCAGCAAATTCGAAGCGAGTTCCCTCCATGAAAAGCCAACCCGATGCCGCCAGCCGTATGGTGGCCGAGGTAGTGACGCAGTTGCCCGTGCCCTCGCGGCTCGGCATGCTGCGTTTCGAGCGGCTGAATGAACCAAGCTGGGCGCTGCTGTTTCTTGATCCCAATTGCGAACGCCAGTTCGGCCTGCCGGCTGTGGAACTGTGCGCCCTGGTCGGCTCGCCATACGCCAGCCTCATGGAACCAGAGGCGCGCTATCAGCTGCATGACGCGGTTCAACAGCAACTGAGCGAAAGCACCCATTATCTGATCCGCTACACCCTGCACACGGCTTCCGGCTCGCTGAATCTGCTGGAACTGGGTGAAGCCTACAAACAACACAACCGACACCTGTTGCGTGGCTACCTGTTGGTGATCGACGGATTGTTCGACGACGACCCGTTGCTGCCGGCCCTCGACCTGGAAACCCAGAACTCACGCCTGCAGATCGCCCTTGAGCTCAACCAGCGCGCCCAGCAGGAACAACTGCAGCATCTGGATCGGGTCCGCGCCCAGCAGGACTTGATCCTGCTGTTGACCCGCCAGCGCTACAGCAGCAACAACTCCCTGCAGGAAGCTGCCGAACTGATCACCCGCAGCGCCTGCGACATTTACCAGATCGACTGCGCCAGCCTGTGGCACCTCGAAGGCTCGCAGCTGGTGCCGATTTCGGCCTATCACCGCACGACCCAGGAATACCTGCTGCCGGAACCGATCGATGTCAGCGTATTCCCCGACTACCTCGACGCCTTGCATACCGGCCGCGCCATCGACGCCCACAATGCCATGCGCGACCCGCGCACCCGGGAAATGGCCGAGAGCCTGCGCCCGCGGGATGTCAATGCGATGCTCGACGCCAGCATCCGGGTCGACGGTCAGGTGGTCGGCGTACTGTGCCTGGAGCAAACCGGTGTGACCCGCGCCTGGCAGTCGGACGAAATCGCCTTCGCCGGCGAACTGGCGGATCAGTTTGCTCAGGTCATCAACAATCACAACCGACGCACCGCCACCAGTGCCCTGCACTTGTTCCAGCGTGCGGTGGAACAAAGCGCCAACGCCTTTTTGCTGGTCAACTGCGACGGCGTGGTCGAATACGTCAACCCGAGCTTCACCGCGATCACCCAGTACAGCACCGAAGAAGTCCACGGCCAGCGCCTGTCGGAACTGCCGGCCCTGGAAAACCTCAGCGAACTGCTGTTCGACGCGCCTTCGGCACTGGCCAAGAGCAACAGTTGGCAAGGTGAATTCAAAAGCCGGCGCAAAAACCTGGAACCCTACTGGGGGCAGTTGTCGATCTCCAAGGTTTACGGCGACAACCGCGAGTTGACCCACTACATCGGCATTTACGAAGACATCACCCAGACCAAACTCGCCCAGCAGCGCATCGAGCGCCTGGCCTACACCGACAACCTGACCAACCTCGGCAACCGTCCGGCATTCATCCGCAACCTCGACGAGCGCTTCGCCCGGGACAGCGATACACCCATCAGTCTGTTGCTGGTGGACATCGACAACTTCAAGCGGATCAACGACAGCCTGGGCCACCAGACGGGCGACAAACTGCTCATCAGCCTGGCCCGACGCCTGCGCAACAGCCTCAGCCCGAGCGGCAGCCTGGCGCGGTTTGCCAGTAACGAATTTGCGGTGCTGCTGGACAATACCAATCTGGAAACCGGCCAGCAGATCGCCAGCCAATTGCTGACGACCCTCGACAAGCCAATGTTCGTCGACAACCAATTGATCAGCGTGACCGGCTCGGTCGGCCTGGCCTGCGCGCCGCTGCATGGCCGCGACCCGCAAACCCTGATGCGTAACGCCGGGTTGGCGCTGCACAAGGCCAAGGCCAACGGCAAACATCAGGTGCAAGTGTTCACCGAAGCCTTGAACGCCGAGGCCAGTTACAAGTTGTTCGTCGAAAACAACCTGCGCCGCGCCCTGACCCAGAACGAGCTGGACGTGTTCTACCAGCCCAAGCTTTGCCTGCGCAGCGGTCGACTGCTGGGCATGGAAGCGCTGCTGCGCTGGGACCATCCGGAAAAGGGCATGATCCGCCCGGACCAGTTCATCAGCGTCGCCGAAGAAACCGGCCTGATCATCCCGATCGGCAAATGGATCGCCCGCCAGGCCTGCCGCATGAGCAAGGCACTGACCGCTGCAGGGCTGGGTAATTTGCAGGTGGCGATCAACCTGTCACCCAAACAGTTCTCCGACCCGGACCTGGTGGCCTCCATCGCCAACATTCTCAAGGAAGAAGCATTGCCGGCGCACCTGCTGGAGCTGGAATTGACCGAAGGCCTGCTGCTGGAAGCCACCGAAGACACCCACTTGCAGCTCGACCAGCTCAAACGCCTGGGCCTGACGCTGGCAATGGACGACTTCGGCACCGGTTACTCGTCGCTCAGTTACTTGAAAAAATTCCCGATCGACATCATCAAGATCGATCGAAGCTTCATCCACGAAATCCCGGACAACCAGGACGACATGGAAATCACTTCCGCGGTGATCGCCATGGCGCACAACCTCAAGCTCAAGGTCGTGGCTGAAGGTATCGAGACGGCTGCGCAGCTGGCTTTCCTGCGTCGCCACCGCTGTGACGTCGGCCAGGGCTACCTGTTCGACCAGCCGATCCCCGGCGCCGAGCTGATCGAGAAGCTCAAACGCTACCCGCGCGGTCCAATCGCCTGACAGCGGGCCAACACTCGGGCAAACTGCACTTCTAAATATTCCAACGACTGAGGGGACTGATGATGGTTCTGCGCTCGGAAATTCTGGTGAACAAAAACGTGCTCCCTACCAAAGAACAAGCTCTGCCTGGCCGCGAAACCCCGATCAAGGTTCCGGACGAACACTTCGTCAACAAAAACCCGTTGCTGGGTCCGTTCCCCGGCAATGTCGAATTCGCCATCTTCGGCCTGGGCTGTTTCTGGGGCGCAGAGCGGCGTTTCTGGCAGCGTGAAGGCGTGTACAGCACAGCCGTGGGGTATGCCGGCGGCTACACGCCGAACCCGACCTATGAAGAAGTCTGCTCGGGGCTGACCGGCCACACCGAAGTGGTGCTGGTGGTGTACGAACCCGAGAAAGTCAGCTATGAAGAGCTGCTGAAGATGTTCTGGGAATTGCACAACCCGACTCAGGGCATGCGCCAGGGCAACGACATCGGCACTCAGTACCGTTCGGTGATCTACGCCACCAAACCGGAACAACTGGAAGCGGCGAAAAAAAGCGCGCAAGTGTTCCAGGTCGAACTGACCAAGGCCGGCAAAGGCATCATCACCACTGAAATCGACGAAGCCCCGACGTTCTATTACGCCGAGGCGTATCACCAACAGTATCTGGCGAAGAATCCGGAAGGCTATTGCGGGATTGGCGGTACTGGCGTGACTTGCCCGATCTGATTCAGCACAACCTCTGTACCCGATCGTTCCCACGCTCTGCGTGGGAATGCAGCCCGGAACGCTCCGCGGCCCAAAAGCGTGACGCAGAGCGTCACATGAGGCATTCCCACGCAGAGCGTGGGAACGATCATCGCCTCATTCGGCAATCAACCAATCCATCTGCCACCCACCCTGGGTCTGCCCCAGCTTCTGGGACAACCATGGCAGCAGTTCACGCAGTTCCTCTTCCAGCCCCCACGGCGGATTGGCGATTGCCAGACCGGAACCGTTCAGGCTGTTGGGCGTGTCCAGCGGATGCACCAGCAACTCCACGCGCAACAATTTCGGCGCGCCGGTGCCGGCCAGGTCCTGATAGAAACGGCGCAGTGCGCGCTGATCCTTCACCGGATACCAGATGGCCGCCACGGTTTGCCGCATACGGCCAATCGCCTCTTTCAACGAAGCCGCGCAACGCTGCATTTCATCGAGCTTTTCGAACGGCGGATCGATCAACATCACCGCACGCTTCTCTGGCACCGGCAGCAAGGCGCGCGACACATGCCAACCTTCGCCCAAGTGCACCTTCACGCGACGATCGCCCGCCATGTTGTCCTTGAGCAACAAGCCGTCTTGCGGGTGCTTTTCGTTGAGCAACACGCGATCCTGCTTACGCGTCAGACGTCGCGCCAATTCCGGCGAACCGGGGTAATAGCGCAACTGGCCATCCGGGTTCATCTCATGCAGCACCTGCATGTAGTCAGCGGTCAGGATCGGCAGATCCGGCTGATCCCACAAACGCGCAATGCCCTCCAGGTACTCACCGGTACGACTGGCCTGATCACCCTGAAGGTCATACAGACCGATGCCGGCGTGGGTATCGAGATAGGCAAACGGCTGTTCCTTGCGCGACATCAGGGCGATGAGGCGGGTCAAGGTCAGGTGTTTGAACACATCGGCGTGATTGCCGGCATGGAAGGCGTGACGATAATTCATGGTTGCTCCTGCGAAGGCCGGCAAGTTTACCTTTTACCGGCCTGCAAGTCAGGGTTCACGGCTGAGTGGCCGGCTGTATCGAAGACTGGCGTCAGCTCGACGCCTCCAGCAAATACTCCACCCAATCAGCTTTCGACGCAGCTGCCACGTCAGTTTCCGCAAGGAAATGCGCAGCCTTGCTGCGCAAGACGCGCTCCGAAAACACCTCGAAAATACCCGGCTGCTCTTCACTCAACCATTGCAACAAGTTGTTGATCCGGGTGGTAGCGTCATCCGCAGCCAGTTGTTGCAACAGCGCATCTGGCACCTTCCACCAGGGGAAGACCTTCGATGTTTTCTGCGCATTGCCATCTATCTCGACAGCGTGCCCGTTAATCCAGCATCGGCCGATGACCGGCAGGAGCTCATAAGGATTGACCTCTGTACTGTGCAGGATCGGTATCAGAAAACGCCCATCCCAGAAGCGGAAAAACACCGCATTGTCATTGGGCAACAGAACCTGTGTGAGACTGCGCAGGTGTTCGGCGAGCACCTCTTGGCTCGCAGAAGAAACCGCCAGCCACCCCCAATCGCGAGACCTTGTGGTCGCCACCCACTGCACAAACTCACTGTCCACCGCGACATGTGCGACGTAGGGCATCACTGCTTCCCACTCGGCATAAGCGGTATCGGCCCAGATCGGGGTCGCCTTGCTGATGGGCATCGATCGTCGCCAGGCTTCGAGTGGTTTGGCGGCACTGGCGTTACTGAAGATCGCGAACAACTGCTGCGACGCTTGCAGCGGCTGGCGTTCGAGCCAGTCGAGGGGCAATAGAAAATCAGGCGGCACACGCACCTTCCTTGCAGCGTTCGCACTCTTCGCAAAATGGCGAAGCACTTTGCAAACTCAGCCTCTGCGCCATGCTTAGCGCTACACCTTGCACAGCCACGCTTGATACACCGGGAGCCGACATCGGCGCCCCACCGACTTCGATCGGCACACTGCTGAAAATTCCCGCAGGACCGATATTGATCCAGTGGCCACCGGCCTGAATCGTGGCGTTGGTGCCGCCATCAATCACGACCTGGCTAACGGCATTGACCTGAAACTGCCCGCTCGCCGTGACGGTCTGGCTGCCGACGCGGATGTGCCGGTCACCGGTGACCTGCAGGTATTCGTTTTGCCCGACCTGCACGTGCATGTCATGCAGCACCTGCTGGTTCCAGTTTCGCTGGGCGCGCAAGTGGATTTCCTCGGCCCCTTTGCGATCCTCGATGCGCAATTCGTTGTAGCCCCCGCCACCGGGACTGCTGCGCGAGCGGAAAATACTGCGAGTCTTGTCTGCCGGAAGATCCAGCGGCACCGGGTTCATCGCATTGGGCAGGCAACCCATCACCAGCGGCTTGTCCGCATCGCCATCTACGAACCCCACCAGGACTTCCATGCCGACACGCGGGATCAACACACTGCCGTAGCTGTCGTGCGCCCAACCGCTGGCCACCCGCAGCCAGCAACTGGAATGTTCTTCCAACTGACCGAAGCGGTCCCACATCAACCGGACCTTGACCCTGCCGAATTCGTCGCAATGAATTTCGCTGTCTTTCGGCCCACTCACCACAGCGGCTTGATACCCGGCCACCTGAGGCTTGGCGCGCATTCGCGGGCGGAAAAAAGCGTCCCACGGCGTTGCCAGGAAGGTATTGCGATAACCTTGAAAACTGTCCGTGCTGCCCGCCGACTCTTCCAGTACTTGCGGCTGACAGCCATGGTGTTCGATTTCAGTCAGCAGCCACAGGTTGTTCCACTCCTGCTGCGGATGCTCGTCGAGTAGCAGGAAATGCCCACTGATCAACGCAGCTTGATCACTCTTGCCTTGCGCCTGACGGTAATCCGCGCGATGGCTCTGCAATGCCCGCTGAGCCAGCCGCCCGCCGATTTCCCGATCATTGAACTGCCCCGGAAAACGGTAATCCTCAAGCAGCGGCAACTGCTCACTGTCGGAACGACTTTGCAGTTCCAGGCGTGGTTGATGGAAGTCGTAGTCGCGGCGCGTCACCACGGTGGGTCGGGTTTCCAGACGAACATTGAACCGCTTGATGACAGCTTCATTCACCGCCATGCCACTGCCCGGCCGGTAAGGTATCGGTTCAGGCATGCGTGGAAAAACTGTCTGGTCATCGCCAAACACCAACAGGTGACCGTCGCAACTGTGTTGGAAATGGTAGTGGATACCCAGTTCGGCACACAGCCGCTGGATGAACCCCAGATCGCTTTCGGCGTATTGCACGCAGTACTCGCGTTCGGGATAGGCACCGCCGAGTTGAAACGCGAAGGCATCGCCGAGGATGCCGTGGTCCTTGAAGATTTGAGTGATGATCGCCGGCACAGTTTGGTGCTGAAAGATTCGCTGGTTGATCCGATGATCGAGGTAGGCCAGACGCGGTACAAGGCTGATCTCGTAGCGCGTCAGACGTTTACCGGAATCGCCCTGGCCCACCCGATAAATCTGACCATGAACACCGGCGCCTTGCGCATCGAAACCCAGAAACGCCTGACGATGCAGAAGGTTTTCGAGATCGATGTCCGGCCGCTCGCTGACCAGCTCCACGTCAAAACGGTATGGCTGGCTGATGGCCTCCTTACCGGTGAACTCAAGTACCTTGAGTTCACTCTGGACACCGTCGACGGTCAACGTGAAGCGCGGTTGATTGGCAGAAGCGAACATCCGATGTGTCTCGGCAGAATGACAGCGGGCGATTCTGCATGAGCATCAAGCCTCCCTGATCAAGAAACAGGAAAATCAGATTTGCCCTACCGCTCCTGAAGCATCGCCCCTCAAAAAACGCTTCATTCGACTACAGACAACCCCGAGAACATCGCGCCCCTTGCAGGAACCGAGCTTGCTCGCGATGGCGGTCTGGATGCCAACATATGTGTTGAACGTGCTGCGCGCGCGAGCAAGCTCAGCGCCTACAGAAAACCTAGAAAGTGCAGGCAAAAAAACGGCCCGCTTCCAAAGGAAGCGGGCCGTTTTCGTTCAAGCCATTGGCGCAGAGCTTTCGCTCGTGCCGATTACTTGTTCAGGCGGAAATCACTTTCGGCAGCAGCGAAACGCTGCAGCATGCCGGCAGTCGGCGCGCCCATTTTGCTGACGAAGTAAATCGCCAGGCTGGCGAAGATGAAACCAGGGATGATTTCGTACAGGCCCAGCAACTCGAAATGCTTCCACACGATCACGGTGATTGCGCCAACCAGGATACCGGCCAGTGCGCCGTTGCGGGTCATGTCTTTCCAGATCACGGAAATCAGCACGACCGGACCGAAAGCGGCACCGAAACCGGCCCAGGCGTAGCTCACCAGACCCAGTACACGGTTTTCCGGGTTGGCAGCCAATGCGATGGCAACCAGGGCAACCAGCAACACCATGGCGCGACCGACCCAGACCAGTTCGACCTGGGAAGCCGACTTGCGCAGGAAGGTTTTGTAGAAGTCTTCAGTCAGCGCACTGGAACACACCAGCAGCTGGCAGCTCAGGGTGCTCATGACAGCGGCCAGAATGGCCGACAGCAGTACACCGGCAATCCATGGGTTGAACAGGATCTTGGCCAGTTCGATGAACACACGTTCGTGGTTTTCAGTCACCGGACCGGCCACCTCAGGGTGCGCCGAGAAGTACGCGATACCGAAGAAGCCGACGGCCACGGTGCCGCCCAGGCACAGGATCATCCAGGTCATGGAAATACGACGGGCGTTGGCGATCGACTTGACCGAATCCGCTGCCATGAAACGCGCCAGGATGTGCGGCTGACCGAAGTAGCCCAGACCCCAACCCATCAGCGAGATGATGCCGATGAAGGTGGTGTTTTTCAGCATGTCGAAGTTGCTTGGATCTTGCGCTTCGATGGCCAGGAACGTGGTATCCACGCCACCGGTGGCCAACAGCACGATGATCGGCGTCAGCAACAGGGCGAAGATCATCAAGGTGGCTTGTACGGTGTCAGTCCAGCTCACCGCCAGGAAACCGCCGACGAAGGTGTAGGCAATCGTCGCCGCAGCGCCGGCCCACAGCGCTGTCTCGTAGGACATGCCGAAGGTGCTCTCGAACAGACGGGCGCCAGCCACGATGCCGGAAGCGCAGTAGATGGTGAAGAACACCAGGATCACGACGGCGGAGATGATCCGCAGCAAGCCGCTTTTGTCTTCAAAACGGCTGGAGAAGTAATCCGGCAGAGTCAGGGCATCACCGTTGTGCTCGGTCTGCACGCGCAGGCGACCGGCAACGAACAGCCAGTTCAAGTAAGCACCGACGATCAGGCCGATGGCGATCCAGCTTTCGGACAGACCGGACATGTAGATGGCGCCCGGCAGGCCCATCAACAACCAGCCGCTCATGTCGGAAGCACCGGCGGACAGTGCCGTCACGACGCTGCCCAGGCTACGGCCGCCCAGAATATAGTCAGAAAGGTTATTGGTGGAGCGATAGGCCATGAAGCCGATCAGCACCATTGCTGCGATGTAGATCACGAACGTGATCAGGGTTGGATTGCTTACGCTCATTTAAGTGACGCCCTGGCTTTGTTTTTATGTAGCGGCGGCTGGTGAACCGCTCGCAAACGGTGACGTTTGACAGACGATTCGGGATCCCGCGCATTTATGACTGATGTTTCCCCAGGAAAGCCATCAGCCGGTGCACCTGCCTCTTCGACGGTTGCACCTTGGGGCGCGAATGCTATTCAACAAAGCAAATAAGGTGCAACCCATTTCTGGAGAATAAGTTGCACCTAGTCGGAAAAATCTTGTTATGCGCTTTTTTTGCTCCTTTTCGGAGCAAAGATCGCCAGCGATCCATCAAAAAAGCCCCAAGGAAATGCAGCACGGTCGTACCAGAATTTATTTCCTGACGAGCTGCGTATTAATCCGACAAAAAAAGGGTTGCACCCGGTTGCACCTCAGGAGTCGCACGGCTAATCTTGCCGCCAGCTGATGCCACGCAGTCGTGGCAAACATGAGGATAAAAACATGGCTACCACCACCCTTGGCGTCAAACTTGACGACCCGACCCGCGAACGCCTGAAGGCTGCCGCGACCTCGATTGATCGCACGCCACACTGGCTGATCAAGCAGGCAATTTTCAATTACCTGGAAAAACTCGAGGGTGGTGCAACCCTGACCGAGCTGAACGGTTCGACCAAGGATTCCGACGATGCCGTCGATGCGCCTCTGGATCACGCCCACCAGTGCTTCCTTGAATTCGCCGAAAGCATCCTGCCGCAATCGGTACTGCGCGCATCGATCACCGCCGCTTACCGTCGCCCGGAGCCGGAAGTGGTGCCGATGCTGATCGAGCAGGCACGCCTGCCGGCGCCGATGGCCGAAGCCACCAACAAACTGGCCGCCTCCATTGCGGAAAAACTGCGCAACCAGAAGAGCGCTGGCGGCCGTGCCGGCATCGTGCAGGGCCTGTTGCAGGAATTTTCCCTGTCGTCCCAGGAAGGCGTGGCGCTGATGTGCCTGGCCGAAGCGCTGCTGCGCATCCCGGACAAAGGCACTCGCGACGCGCTGATCCGCGACAAGATCAGCACCGGCAACTGGCAACCACACCTGGGCAACAGCCCGTCGCTGTTCGTCAACGCCGCTACCTGGGGGCTGCTGCTGACCGGCAAACTGGTGTCCACGCACAACGAAGCGGGTTTGACTTCGTCCCTGAGCCGCATCATCGGCAAGAGCGGCGAGCCGATGATCCGTAAGGGCGTCGACATGGCCATGCGCCTGATGGGCGAGCAGTTCGTCACCGGTGAAACCATCGCTGAAGCCCTGGCCAATGCGAGCAAGTTCGAAGCCAAGGGCTTCCGCTACTCCTACGACATGCTCGGCGAAGCGGCGTTGACCGAACACGACGCGCAGAAGTACCTGGCCTCGTACGAACAAGCCATCCATTCGATCGGTAAAGCGTCCCACGGCCGTGGGATTTATGAAGGCCCGGGCATCTCCATCAAACTGTCCGCACTGCACCCGCGCTACAGCCGTGCGCAGTACGAGCGCGTGATGGATGAGCTGTACCCACGCCTGCTGTCGCTGACCCTGCTGGCCAAGCAATACGACATCGGCCTGAACATCGACGCCGAAGAAGCCGACCGTCTCGAGCTGTCGCTGGATCTGCTCGAGCGCCTGTGCTTCGAGCCGCAGCTGACTGGCTGGAATGGCATCGGTTTCGTGATCCAGGCTTACCAGAAGCGTTGCCCTTATGTAATCGACTACGTGATCGACCTGGCTCGCCGCAGCCGTCATCGCCTGATGATCCGTCTGGTGAAAGGCGCGTACTGGGACAGCGAAATCAAGCGCGCCCAGGTCGAAGGCCTGGAAGGCTATCCGGTCTACACCCGCAAGGTGTACACCGACGTGTCCTACATCGCTTGTGCACGCAAACTGCTGTCGGTGCCAGAAGTCATCTACCCGCAGTTCGCCACGCACAACGCCCACACCTTGTCGGCCATTTATCACATCGCCGGTCAGAACTATTACCCGGGCCAGTACGAATTCCAGTGCCTGCACGGCATGGGCGAACCACTGTACGAACAAGTTGTAGGCAAAGTTTCCGAAGGCAAGCTGAACCGTCCTTGCCGCGTGTACGCTCCAGTCGGCACCCACGAAACCCTGTTGGCGTACCTGGTTCGTCGCCTGCTGGAAAACGGCGCGAACACTTCGTTCGTCAACCGTATCGCCGATCAGTCGATCTCCATTCAGGAACTGGTGGCCGATCCGGTGGCCAGCATCGAGCAGATGGCGACCGTGGAAGGTGGTTTCGGCCTGCCGCACCCGCGCATTCCATTGCCGCGTGACCTGTATGGCGCCGAGCGCGCCAACTCCGCCGGCATCGACATGGCCAACGAACATCGCCTGGCCTCGCTGTCCTGCGCCCTGCTCGCCACCGCGCACAACCACTGGAAAGCCGCGCCGATGCTCGGTTGCGCTTCCAGCAACGAAGCGCCGGCGCCGGTGCTGAACCCGTCCGATTTGCGTGACGTGGTTGGCCATGTTCAGGAAGCCACTGTCGAAGACGTCGACAACGCCATCCAGTGCGCCCTCAACGCCGCACCGATCTGGCAGGCCACCCCGCCCGCCGAACGCGCCGCGATCCTGGAACGTGCCGCCGACCTGATGGAAGCCGAGATCCAGCCGCTGATGGGCCTGTTGGCTCGCGAAGCCGGCAAGACTTTCGCCAACGCCATCGCCGAAGTGCGCGAAGCCGTGGACTTCCTGCGCTACTACGCGGTGCAGGCGCGCAACGATTTCAGCAATGACGCCCACCGTCCATTGGGTCCGGTGGTATGCATCAGTCCGTGGAACTTCCCGCTGGCGATTTTCAGCGGTCAGGTGGCTGCTGCCCTGGCTGCCGGTAACCCGGTACTGGCCAAGCCTGCCGAACAGACTCCGCTGGTAGCGGCTCAGGCCGTGCGCCTGCTGCTCGAAGCCGGCATCCCGGAAGGCGTGCTGCAACTGCTGCCGGGCCGTGGCGAAACCGTCGGTGCCGGTCTGGTGGGTGACGATCGCGTCAAAGGCGTGATGTTCACCGGTTCGACCGAAGTCGCTCGTCTGTTGCAACGCAACATCGCCGGTCGCCTGGACAGCCAGGGCCGTCCGATCCCGCTGATCGCCGAAACCGGCGGCCAGAACGCAATGATCGTCGACTCTTCGGCCCTCACCGAACAAGTGGTGATCGACGTGGTTTCGTCGGCCTTCGACAGCGCCGGCCAGCGTTGCTCGGCCCTGCGCGTCCTGTGCCTGCAGGAAGATTCCGCCGACCGCGTCATCGAAATGCTCAAGGGTGCCATGGCTGAAAGTCGTCTCGGCAAT
The DNA here is from genome assembly GCF_004307635.1 of Pseudomonas sp. Sample_22. NCBI lineage: Bacteria > Pseudomonadati > Pseudomonadota > Gammaproteobacteria > Pseudomonadales > Pseudomonadaceae > Pseudomonas > Pseudomonas sp. Sample_22. The sequence continues at coordinate 155,864 of NZ_RCNY01000022.1, read as the reverse complement.
CCCGAGCGCCTGTCCGTGGACATCGGCCCGGTGATCGACGCCGAAGCCAAGGCTGGCATCGAGAAGCATATCCAGGCCATGCGCGACAAAGGACGCAGCGTGTACCAGGTGGCCATCGCCGACGCCGAAGAAGTCAAACGCGGCACCTTCGTGATGCCGACACTGATCGAACTGGAAAGCTTCGACGAACTGCAACGGGAGATCTTCGGCCCGGTGCTGCACGTGGTTCGCTACAAGCGCAAAGACATCGATCAACTGATCGGCCAGATCAACGCTTCCGGCTATGGCCTGACGTTGGGTGTACACACCCGCATCGACGAGACCATCGCCAAGGTGATCGATAACGTCAATGCCGGTAACGTCTACGTCAACCGCAACATCGTCGGTGCCGTGGTTGGTGTACAACCGTTCGGTGGCGAAGGTTTGTCGGGTACTGGCCCGAAAGCCGGCGGCCCGCTGTACCTGTACCGTCTGCTGTCGACGCGTCCTACCGATGCGATCGAACAATCCTTCGCTCGCGGTGACGCTCTTGCCGCACCGGATGTACGACTGCGTGAAGCCCTGAGCAAGCCGCTGACCGCCCTGAAAGCCTGGGCCGACAGCAACAAATTCGCTGACCTGAGCACCCTGTGCGTGCAGTTCGCCGCGCAATCGCAAAGCGGTATCACCCGCGTACTGGCAGGCCCGACCGGCGAGCGCAACAGCTATGCGATTCTGCCGCGTGAGCACGTGCTGTGCCTGGCGGAAGTCGAAGGCGACCTGTTGACTCAACTGGCAGCGGTATTGGCTGTCGGCGGTTCGGCGGTATGGCCGGAAGCCGAGTTGACCAAGGCATTGTTCGCACGCCTGCCGAAGGACATTCAGGCACGCATCAAGCTGGTGTCCGACTGGAACAAGGACGAGGTGGTGTTTGACGCGGTTCTGCACCACGGTCATTCCGATCAGTTGCGCGCGGTCTGCCAGCAAGTGGCCAAGCGTGCGGGTGCGATCGTTGGCGTGCAGGGTCTGTCGCAAGGCGAGTCCAACATTGCGCTGGAGCGTCTGGTGATCGAGCGGGCGCTGAGTGTCAACACCGCGGCGGCAGGTGGTAATGCCAGCTTGATGACCATCGGTTAAACCTCTGCACCAAGATTGTGTGATCGTTCCCACGCTCTGCGTGGGAATGCCTCCTGTGACGCTCTGCGTCACGTCGTTTGGGGACGCGGAGCGTCCTGGGCTGCATTCCCACGCGGAGCGTGGGAACGATCAAGTCGGTGCTCGGCTCCAACATCACCGCTATCAATCATCCTGTTCAGCCTCAATTCGCACGCCTAGACTCGGCCCATCCCAATAAAAGGTAGGCCGCCATGTCCGAGACGTTGCTCAGTTCCCGCAATCTGGCTTTCGAGCTGTACGAAGTCCTCGATGCCGAGGGCCTGACCCAGCGTGAGCGTTTCGCCGAGCACAATCGCGAAACCTTCGATGCCGCCATCGGCACTGCCAGAAGCATCGCCGAAAAGTTCTTCGCCCCGCACAACCGAAAGGGTGACGAGAACGAGCCGCGCTACGAGGACGGTCAGGCGATTCTGATTCCGGAAGTGAAACCGGCGGTGGATGCGTTCCTTGAAGCAGGCTTCCTCAATGCCGCGCGCAGTTTCGACGCCGGCGGCATGCAACTTCCTACACTGCTGTCCCAGGCGTGCTTCGCGCATTTTCAGTCAGCGAACGCAGCGTCGACTTCGTATCCATTCCTGACCATGGGCGCAGCGAACCTGATCGAAAGCTTCGGCACCGAAGAGCAGAAACGCCGTTTTCTGCAACCGATGATCGACGGCCGTTTCTTCGGCACCATGGCCCTGACTGAACCCCATGCAGGCTCATCGTTGTCGGATATTCGCACGCGCGCCGAGCCTGCGTCTGACGGCACCTATCGACTCAAGGGCAATAAAATCTTCATCTCCGGTGGCGACCATCCGCTGTCGGAAAACATCGTGCACATGGTACTGGCCAAGCTGCCGGACGCACCGGCCGGGGTGAAGGGGATCTCCCTGTTTATCGTGCCGAAATTCCTGGTCAACGATGACGGCAGCCTGGGCAAGCGTAATGACGTGCTGCTGGCCGGGTTGTTCCACAAGATGGGCTGGCGCGGCACTACTTCTACCGCACTGAACTTCGGTGACAACGGTGAGTGCGTCGGCTATCTGGTGGGCAAGCCGCACCATGGCTTGAGCTATATGTTCCAGATGATGAACGAAGCGCGCATCGGTGTCGGCATGGGCGCAGTGATGCTTGGCTATGCCGGTTATCTGTATTCGCTGGAATACGCCCGCGAACGTCCGCAAGGACGGGTGCCGGATAGCAAAGACCCCAATACCGCCCCTGTGGCGATCATTCAACATGCCGACGTGAAGCGCATGTTGTTGACGCAAAAAGCCTACGTCGAAGGTTCGTTCGACCTTGGCCTGTACGCGGCACGGCTGTTCGATGACACCACGACTCTCGAGACGGAAGAGGCGCGCAAGCAGGCCCATGAACTGTTGGATCTGCTGACCCCCATCGTCAAATCCTGGCCGTCAGAGTTTTGCCTGAAGGCCAACGAACTGGCGATCCAGATCCTCGGCGGCCACGGCTACACCCGCGAATACCCGGTGGAGCAGTATTACCGCGACAACCGCCTGAACCCGATTCACGAAGGCACCCACGGCATTCAATCCCTGGACTTGCTCGGCCGTAAACTGGCGCAGAATGGCGGCGCGGGGCTCAAGCAACTGATCCGCTTGATCGCCGACACCGCCGAGCGTGCACAGGCGTTTGATTCGCTGACTGCGTTGCGTGAACCACTGGAGAAACTGGTGGCGCGCCTGCAAACCGTGACCATCGGCCTGCTGACCGACCTGGCCCAAGGCAAGGTCAACAGCAGCCTGGCGAATTCGGCGCTGTACCTGAAGGTGTTCGGGCACACGGTGATTGGCTGGCGCTGGCTGGAACAGGCGATTCGCGCCGAAGAAGGCTTGACCAAGGGCAATGCGGCGGATGTGAGCTTCTATAAAGGCAAGTTGCAGGCGGCGCGATACTTCCTGACGTGGGAGGTGCCGGGTTGTCACCATGAACTGGCGATTCTTGAAGCGCGGGATGATGTCTGCCTGGGCATGCAGGATGAGTGGTTCTGAAGCAAGTCTTGGGTTGTAGCTGAAATCCAATCGCTGGCAAGCCAGCTCCCACAGGTATCTCTCTTGATCACAAATCTTGTGCTCAACACAAAACCCTGTGGGAGCGGGCTTGCCCGCGATGAGGCCCGCACCGCCAACCATCAACTCAACTTGAACCCACCCATCTGCCGCGCCAGATCGTCCGCCAGACGTTGCAATGTCTGACAATCCTCACGACAAGCCCTGACCTCCCCCGCCGTCGCCCGGGCCAGATCGGAAATGCCCTGCACGTTACGGTTGATCTCTTCGGTCACTGCCGACTGCTCTTCAGTCGCCGTTGCCACCTGATGATTCATGTCGCTGATGCGCTCGACCTGCCCGGTAATCGCGGTCAACGACGCCCCGGTGCGCTGACTGGATTGGACACCGGTGCCAGTCGCCGCTTGCCCGGAATGCATCGACGACACCGCATTTTCCGCACCCTGCTTGAGACTGCCGATCATTTGTTGAATCTCATCGGTGGACGATTGTGTACGCCGTGCCAGTGTGCGCACTTCATCGGCGACCACCGCAAACCCGCGCCCCATATCGCCTGCACGTGCGGCTTCGATGGCAGCGTTGAGCGCCAGCAAATTGGTTTGCTCGGAGATTCCGCGGATCACTGCCAACACCTGATCGATTGACGCCACCTGATGGGCCAGCGCCCCGACCGCCGTGGCGGCAACGCCGATTTCGTCGGACATGCTTTCAATGTGTCGGATCGATCCGCCGACCACTTCCCGCGCCTGCATTGCTTCATCCCGGGCGTTTTGCGAAGCGACTGCCGCGTTACCGGCGTTCTGCGCGATCTCTTGCACGGTCAGGCCCATCTCATGGACCGCAGTAGCGACCATGTCGGTCATTTCCTGTTGTCGGCCCGAGCGTTCGGCGGTGTTTTCCACCACCCGCGCCACTTGCCCGACAGCCGTACGCAAGCGCTCGCTGGTGGTGAGCACTTCGCCGATCATGTCGCGCTGGCTGTCGAGAAACCGATTGAACCCTCGCGCCAGATCGCCCAGCTCATCGGCGCGGCTGGAATCCAGCCGATGGGTCAAATCGCCACCACCGCTACCGATGGCCACCAACGCCGCTGTTACCTGACGGATCGGTCGGACCAATCCACGGGCCAGCACCACCACCAGCAACAGGCATATCACCGCTACTGCCAGGCCGATGCCGCTGCTCATCCACATGGCGCGACGGGCTTCAGCGTAGATCTGCGACTGCGGCACTTCGGCCACCAGGGTCCAGCCGAGATCGCGCAAAGGCAGGCTTAATGCGAGGAAGTCTTCACCGTCCCGCTGGAAGCTATTACTCGTGGCAGTTTTTTGACCCAGGGACGCGCCGGCCGCCGCCGCGCCAATTTGCTCTGCCAGGGTACGTTTACCACTCAATTGCGCTTGGGGATGAACCTGGATCAAACCGTCGGAACGCACGAGATAGACCTTGCCGCGCTCTCCGAAACTGAAGTTGTGAATCAGTTCGGAGAGCTCCTTCATGCTCAGGCCCAGCCCGGCAACGCCCACGACTTTGCCGGCCTTTTCGACTTTAAGGTCGATGAAAAGCGCCAATTCTCCGCTGGCGGTGTCATTGTCGATGTTGAGGGTGCGCGGCTGGTCGCTATCGAGAAACGCATAGAACCACGCGTCTTTGGGGTTGGTGCGGCTGAGGGTCCGGTCCAGGCCTTTTTCATTGAAGTAGTGGTTGGACGCGGTGCCGACAATCAGCGCGGTAAAGGCCTTGTGTTCGGCGCGGATGCCTTCGAGGTAAGTGGTGAACGTAGCGGCCTGGGCACTGTTTTCACCCTCGGCCAACCAGTCGCGCACCATGCTGTTGCTGGCGATGTCCTTGGCGGCGGTGAGCGGTTGGACGAGGATGCGCTCGATGTCGTTGCGCATCGCTTCGATGCTCGACGGCAGCGCTTGTTCGACCAGATAACGCTGGGCGAGGCGATTGACCACAAGGGTATAAATGCCAACCACGATCAGAATACTGACGAGCAGGGCGGTGCCCATGCTCAAGATCAACTGCCATTGAATACTGCGTCGCCAGAACTGCATGGAGCACCCCCAAAGAATAAGAGGCTGAAACACTGCAACAGCCGTGCCGATTGTATACAACGCAAACGACAATTTATTCTTTGGTTGTGCGCAAAGCCGATCAGGCCTGATTGATCGTCTTGGAGATCACTTCAACCGTGGCGTTGACTTGCTCTTGGTAACGGTCGAGTTCGAGCTTGTGTTGCTTCTGCATCTCGATCTGTTGCGAGCACAGATTCATCGCGGCCAGTACCAGCAATCGGTCTCCGATCAGCGTCGGGTACTTCTTTTTGGTGTCGGCCAGGGCAGCCTTCAACATTAATGCAGCGTCCAGCAGGGTCTGCTCTTCCCCGGCCGGGGCCTTGATCGAATAGTCCTCACCCAGGATCGAGACGACTTTCACACCCGGGCCGTAACTCATGCGCTGACTGGGCCAGCGCTCACACGCTCAACCAGGGCTTGAATGCGCGCGGCGGTGGCGCCTTGTTTCTCTTCCTGTTCCATCAGGCTCAGTTGCAGGCTTTCGTTTTCATCCTTGGCCTGGGCCAGTTCGGCGCTCAGGGCTTGGTTGGTGCCGAGCAGGGTCTGGTTCTGTTGCACCAGGTCGCTGACCAGCTGTTCCAATTGGCTTAGGGATGCTTCCAACATTTTGATTTTCCAGGCATTTTCAAAGGGCGCGTAAGATAAAGAAAAGTCACTGTGGAAGCCAGGGTTATACGGGCCCAAGGCCCTGATTTTCCTGACGACCGACCTTTCTCGCGAACTGTAGAGACTGTGATCAGCCGATCTGGTTCCTGCACTTCGTCGCCATGACGTTTGTGCGGCAAAACCGCGCAGGGACTCAAGACTTCAGGCGCATGACCGATAAGTCATCCATACGTCAGCCTCGGCACCCTCTGGTGCGCTCTCTTCGGTAAACACCATGTCCCTTCGAAATATGAATATCGCGCCGCGAGCGTTCCTCGGTTTTGCCCTGATTGGCGGTTTGATGATGCTGCTGGGCGTGTTCGCCCTGAACCAGATGAGCAAGATCCGCGACGCCGCCGAGAACATCACCGTAAGCAGCGTGCCCAGCATCAAGAGCCTCGACGAGTTCACCCAGCTGACCCTGCGTTTGCGCGTGTTGTCCTACCGTTTGCTGGTCAACCGTGAACCAGATGTGCAGCACAAGACCATGGAGCTGCTGGAAATGCGCAACCAGCAAATCCGCACCGCCCAGAACGTCTACGAAAAACTGATCAGCAGCCCCGAGGAACGTGCGGCCTACGATCAATACGTGCAGTTGCTTGGGCAATACCGCCAGATCGAAGATCGGATGAAGACCCTGTCGCGCAACAATCAGGTCGACGAATTGCGCAACCTGCTCAACGCCGACCTGCTGAGTAACTCCGAAGCGGTCAATGCGGTGCTGAACAAACTGCTGGAGATCAACACTCAGCAGACCCTCGACACCAACCAGCAAGCCGCCGACCAATACGATTCGGCCTTCAATCTGGTGATCGCCCTGCTTGTGATCGCCACCGCCCTGACCATGCTGTTCGCCTGGTTGCTGACCAACAGCATCACCCGCCCCATCGCCAACGCACTGAACGCCGCCGAACAGATTGCCGAAGGCAACCTGACGCGCCCGATCACCGTCGATGGCGAAGATGAGGCCGGCCGCCTGCTCTTGGCGATGTCGAAGATGCAGGACAAACTGCGCGACACCCTGCAGCGGATTTCCGGCTCGGCCACGCAATTGGCGTCCGCCGCGGAAGAGCTCAACAGTGTCACCGACGAAAGTGCCCGTGGCCTGACCCAGCAGAACAACGAAATCGAACAGGCCGCCACCGCGGTCAATGAAATGACCAGTGCGGTGGAAGAAGTCGCGCGCAACGCCGTAAGTACGTCCGAAGCCTCGAAGAACGCCACTACGTCTGCCGGCGACGGCCGTGATCTGGTGCAGGAAACCGTCAGCGCCATTGAACGCATGAGCGCCGATGTTCAGAGCACCGCGACCCTGATCGGCGACCTGGCGAACGAGTCCCGCGACATCGGCAAAGTACTGGACGTGATCCGTGGCCTGGCCGACCAGACCAACCTGCTGGCCCTGAACGCGGCCATCGAAGCTGCACGTGCCGGTGAAGCCGGTCGTGGTTTTGCGGTGGTGGCCGACGAAGTGCGGGCACTGGCTCATCGCACCCAGCAGTCGACCAGCGAAATCGAGCGCATGATCGGCAGCATCCAGAGCGGCACCGAACATGCGGTGGATTCGATGCGCAACAGCACAGAGCGTGCCGAATCGACCCTGAACATCGCCCGCGGCGCGGGAATGTCACTGGACACCATCAACAGCGCCATTGTCGAAATCAACGAACGCAATCTGGTAATCGCCAGCGCTGCTGAAGAACAGGCGCAAGTGGCCCGTGAAGTGGACCGCAACCTGGTGAATATCCGCGATTTGTCGGTGCAATCGGCCACCGGCGCCAACCAGACCAGCGCAGCGAGCAGTGAGTTGTCGCGCCTGGCGGTGGACCTGAACACCATGGTTGGGCGGTTCAGCCTTTAATCTGAAGTCGCCTCTGTGGCGAGGGAGCTTGCTCCCGCTCGGCTGCGAAGCAGTCGCAATTGACCCATGCGCTGAATCTGACGAACCGCTGTGTCGTTTTGGGGGCGCTACGCGCCCAGCGGGAGCGAGCTCCCTCGCCACACTGATCTTCCCTGCTCAAGCGGGTGTGCATGTCCGCTGTCAAAAGCTTTCCATGATCGTTCCCACGCTCCGCGTGGGCATGCATCCCAGGGCGCTCCGCGTCCCGGAAGTGGACGCAGAGCGTCCATTGAGGCGTTCCCACGCAGAGCGTGGGAACGATCTGGTATAAACCAGAAAAGCTTTTTGACAGCATCACATTTCAACAGGTTAGAATCGCTGGCACGCAGACTGCATGGTCAGTTTGTGCCCGCCTTTCAGTTTTCTGGAGTACTGCCTTTGAATGCGACCACCATCAACAGCCTGTTCTTGATCGGCGCGTTGCTGGTAGGTGCAAGCATTCTGGTGAGCTCACTTTCGTCGCGCCTCGGCATCCCGATTCTGGTGATCATCCTGGCCGTTGGCATGGCGGCCGGCGTCGACGGCGGCGGCATTATTTTCGATAACTACCCCACGGCTTATCTGGTCGGCAACCTCGCACTGGCGGTGATCCTGCTCGACGGCGGTTTGCGCACGCGGGTCTCGAGTTTCCGCGTGGCGTTGTGGCCGGCGTTGTCGCTGGCCACGGTCGGGGTGTTGATCACCACCGGGCTGACCGGCATGGCCGCGGCCTGGCTGTTCGACCTGAACCTGATCCAGGGCCTGCTCATTGGCGCCATCGTCGGCTCCACCGATGCGGCGGCGGTGTTTTCGTTGCTGGGCGGCAAAGGCTTGAACGAACGGGTGACCGCCAGCCTGGAGATCGAATCCGGCAGCAACGACCCGATGGCGGTGTTCCTCACCGTCACGCTGATCGACATGCTCGCCAGCGGCCAGACTGGGCTGCACTGGAGCCTGCTGGCGCACCTGCTGCGCGAGTTCGGTATCGGTGGTGTGATTGGCCTCGGCGGCGGCTGGCTGATGTTGCAACTGGTCAACCGGATCAATCTGGCCACCGGTCTGTACCCGATCCTGGTCATCGCCGGTGGCCTGGTGGTGTTTGCCCTGACCAACGCCTTGCACGGCAGCGGCTTCCTCGCGGTGTACCTGTGCGGTCTGGTCATCGGCAACCGGCCGGTACGCAGCCGCCACGGCATCCTGCACATGCTCGACGGCATGGCCTGGCTGGCACAGATCGGCATGTTCCTGGTGCTGGGGCTGTTGGTCACGCCCCACGATTTGCTGCCGATTGCCTTGCCGGCCCTGGCCTTGGCGCTATGGATGATTCTGTTTGCACGGCCGCTGTCAGTGGTGGTGGGGTTGTTGCCGTTCAAGGCGTTCCATGGCCGCGAAAAGGCGTTCATTTCCTGGGTGGGCCTGCGTGGCGCGGTACCGATCATTCTGGCGGTGTTCCCGCTGATGGCCGGCCTGCCCAATGCCCAGCTGTACTTCAACCTGGCCTTCTTCATCGTTCTGGTCTCGCTGCTGGTACAAGGCACCAGCCTGCCGTGGGTCGCCAAGCTGCTAAAGGTCACGGTGCCACCGGAGCCCGCGCCGATTTCCCGGTCTGCGCTCGAAGTGCATGTCACCAGTGAGTGGGAACTGTTCGTTTATCGCCTCGGTGCCGAAAAATGGTGCATCGGTTCGCCCCTGCGCGAACTGAAAATGCCCGAAGGAACCCGCATCGCTGCCCTGTTTCGTGGTCAACAACTGCTCCATCCGTCGGGTAGTACGGTGCTGGAAGTCGATGATTTACTGTGCGTAATCGGCCATGAACACAACCTTGCGGCCCTCGGAAAACTGTTCAGCCAGGCACCGCAACGCGGCCTCGATTTGCGCTTTTTCGGCGACTTCGTTCTCGAAGGAGACGCCCAGCTGGCCGCGGTTGCTGCCCTGTACGGGTTGAAGGTCGAAGACATCGATCCGCAGATGACTCTGGGCAAGTTCATCGCCCAGAAAGTCGGGGGAGCGCCGGTGGTCGGCGACCAGGTGGAGTGGAACAACACCCTCTGGACTGTCGCGGTCATGGACGGGAACAAGATCGATAAAGTGGGCGTCAGATTCCCCGAAGGAAGTCGCCCGGGTCCGGGCTTGTTCCTCTAAACTCCACTCTTCGCCTCGTATTTTGATCGGTCTCTATGTCAAGCCTGCGCACCTTTTTCGTCCTGGCCCTGTTGGGCCTGAGCCTCTCCGTCGGACCTTTGCAAGCCGCCGAACCGCCCTCCCGCGAATCTGTGCAGACGAGTCTGGACAAGATTGCCGACCGCAAATTGCCGGAGGCCGATCAAAAGGCTCTGCAGTCCGTCCTGCAAGGCACGCTGACGCAGCTCAACAATCAGCGTGATTACGAGCAGAAACTCAGCGATCTCAAGCAGCAACTGGCCACCGCGCCCAAGCAAACCATCGAAAACCAGCGTGAGCTGACGCGCCTCAAGGCCAGCGTCGTCGCGCCCGTATCGCAACGCTTCGCAAAAGAGTCGATCCAGCAACTCGAGCAAATGCTCACTGAGCGATCGACCCAGCAAAGCGATCTGCAGAAAGCCCTGGCGGACGCCAACAGCCTGATCATTACTGCACAGACCCGTCCCGAGCGTGCCCAGGCGGAAATTTCCGCCAGCCAGACGCGTATCCAGCAGATCAACAATATGCTCAAGACCGGCAAAGACGCCGGCAAGACCCTGAGCGCCGAGCAGCGCGACCAGCTCAATGCCGAGCTCGCCGCCCTCAACGCCTTGATCCCGCTGCGGCGCCAGGAACTGGCCGGCAATACCCAGCTGCAAGACCTGGGCAACAGCCAGCATGATTTGCTGTCGGAAAAATCCGATCGCCTGGACCGGGAAATCCAGGACCTGCAAAGCCTGATCAATCAGAAGCGCCTGGCTCAATCCCAGGAGACGGTGACGCAGCAGTCGATCGAAGCACAGAAGGCCGGCGGCAGCAGCCTGTTGGCGACTGAAAGCACCGCCAACCTGAAACTCTCGGATTACCTGCTCAAAAGCACTGACCGTCTCAACGAAGTCACCCAGCAGAACCTGCAGACCAAGCAACAGCTGGACAGCGTGACCCAAAGCGATGCGGCGCTGGACGAGCAGATCAGCGTGCTCAAGGGCAGCCTGCTGCTCTCGAAGATTCTCTACAAACAGAAACTGGCCCTACCGCGCCTCAAGGTCGATCGCGACCTCGCCGACCAGATCGCCGACATTCGGCTGTATCAATTCGAAGTCAGCCAACAACGGGAATTGCTCAGCAACCCGGCCACTTATGTCGACAATCTGCTGGCCGCCCAACCGCCCGAGCAAGTCACCCCGCAGTTGCGCAAAAGCCTCTTGGAACTGGCGACCACGCGTGCCGACCTGCTCGAGCGCCTGAACCGCGAATTGAGCGCAGTGCTCAACGAGTCCATCACCCTGCAGTTGAACCAGAAGCAATTGCTCAGCACCGCGCAAAGCCTGCGTGCGACGCTGGACGAGCAGATGTTCTGGATTCCCAGCAATAAACCGCTGGACCTTGAATGGCTGCGCAGCGTGCCGGATCGCTTGCAACGCCAGGTCGACTCCCTGCCCCTGGCCTCGAGCCTGAGCGAGTTGACTGATGGCCTGACCCAACGACCGCTGCTGTTCCTGCCACTTGCGCTGTTGATCGGCGCCCTGCTGTGGCGTCGCAAGCAACTGTATGCCCGTCTGAACAAGGTTCACCAGGACATCGGCCACTTCAAGCGTGACAGTCAGTGGCACACACCTCAGGCGATTCTGATCAATATCCTGTTGGCGATGCCGGTCTCGTTGGGTCTGGCCCTGTGCGGCCTGGCCCTGCAAATCGACGCCCGCGGGCAAAACGCCAATATGGGCGCGGCGTTGCTGCAAATGGCCCAGGCATGGCTGGTGTTCTACACCGCCTACCGCATCCTCGCACCGGGCGGCGTGGCTGAACTGCATTTCCGCTGGGAAAAACCTCAGGTCGAATTCCTCCGGGGCTGGGTCCGTCGGCTCGGGATGGTGGTGATGGCCCTGGTGGCAGTGGTAGCCGTTGCCGAACTGCAACCGGCCGGGCTCGCCGATGACGTGATCGGCATGCCGGTCGTACTCACTTGCTACGCCTTGATGACATTGCTGCTCAGCCGCCTGCTGGTCAGCAGCCCGACCCACGAAAACGCCTCGCTGTTCCGCAAAGCCGTGGGCGTCATGTTCACCATCCTGCCCGTGGCGCTGTTCGTGGCCGTGTGCTTCGGCTACTACTACACCGCACTCAAACTCAGCGACCGCCTGATCAACACCCTGTACCTGCTGATGTTCTGGCTGGTGATCGAAGCCACCTTCGTCCGTGGCCTGAGCGTAGCGGCCCGTCGCCTGGCCTATCAGCGCGCCCTCGCCAAGCGGCAGGCAGCCAAGGAGGCCGGCGATGGCGAAGCGGTGATCGAAGAGCCGACCATGGACATCGAGAAGGTCAACGAACAGTCCCTGCGCCTGATTCGCCTGGCCTTGCTCGGCGGGTTCATGGCCTTGCTGTACTGGGTCTGGGCCGACCTGATCACGGTGTTCTCGTACCTGGACAACATCACCCTCTACGAATACACCAGCGGCACCGGCGCCAACATGAGCATGGTGCCGATCAGTATCGGCGACATGCTCGGCGCACTGATCATCATCGGCATTACCTTCGCCCTGGCGCGCAACTTGCCGGGCCTGCTGGAAGTGTTCGTGCTGTCCAAACTCAACCTGGCCCAGGGCAGTGCTTACGCCACGACGACGTTGCTGTCCTACGTGATCGCCGGCGTCGGTTTCGTTTCCACCCTGTCGACACTCGGGGTGAGCTGGGACAAGTTGCAGTGGCTGGTGGCCGCGCTGTCGGTTGGCCTCGGTTTCGGCATGCAGGAGATCTTCGCCAACTTTATTTCCGGGATCATGATCCTGTTCGAACGCCCGGTGCGCATCGGCGACACCATCACCATCGGCAACCTGTCGGGCACGGTGAGCAAGATCCGCATCCGCGCCACGACCATCACCGACTTCGACCGCAAGGACATCATTGTCCCGAACAAGACGTTCATTACCGGGCAGCTGATCAACTGGTCGCTGACCGACACCATCACACGGGTGACCCTCAAACTCGGCGTCGATTACGGTTCGGACCTGGACCTGGTCAAAGAGCTGCTGCTGAAGGCCGCGCGGGATAACCCACGCGTGCTGAAAGATCCGGAACCCCACGTGTATTTCCTGAACTTCGGTGAAAGCACTCTCGACCACGAACTGCGCATGCACGTGCGCGACCTCGGCGACCGCAACCCGGTGCTCGACGAGGTCAACCGCTTCATCAATCGCGAGTTCAAGAAGCAGCACATCAACATCTCGTTCCGGCAGATGGAGGTTTACCTGAAGAACCTGCACGGACAGGAATACAAGATGGTGCCGATCGAGCCGGAAGCGAAAACCATTGTGCCGATAAAGGATGGCAAGCAACCGCCACAAATGCCGCCCGCCGCCAAACTCGACTAACCGGACTTTCCCCAGCAGAATGCTCGGACATTCTGCTGGAGCCGGCCCTTGAAAGCCCTCGACGAACTGACCTTCGATAATCGCTTCGACCGCTTGGGCGATACGTTTTCCGCCCACGTGCTGCCCGAGCCCATCGACAACCCGCGCCTCGTAGTCGCTAGCCCTGCCGCCATGGCGCTGCTGGACCTTGACCCGGCCGTGGCCGAAACCCCGGAGTTCGCCGAGCTGTTCAGCGGCCATAAGCTCTGGGCCGATGCGGTTCCTCGGGCCATGGTCTATTCCGGGCATCAGTTCGGTTCGTACAACCCGCAACTGGGCGACGGTCGGGGCCTGTTGCTGGGTGAGGTGTACAACGAGGCCGGCGAACACTGGGACCTGCACCTCAAGGGTGCCGGCCAGACACCTTTCTCGCGCATGGGCGATGGTCGTGCGGTGCTGCGCTCCTCGATCCGCGAATTCCTTGCTTCTGAAGCGTTGCACGCGCTGAACATCCCGACCACACGAGCATTGTGCGTGATCGGCTCCGACACCCCGGTCTGGCGCGAAAAACAGGAACGCGCCGCCATGGTCCTGCGCCTGGCACCGAGCCATGTGCGCTTCGGGCATTTCGAGTATTTCTACTACACCAAGCGCCCCGAAAAACAGAAAGAGCTCGGCGATCACGTGCTGGCCATGCATTTCCCGCAATGCCTGGAACAACCGGAATCGTATCTGGCCATGTTCCGCGAAATCGTCGAACGCAACGCCGAGCTGATCGCCAAGTGGCAAGCCTACGGCTTCTGCCACGGGGTGATGAATACCGACAACATGTCGATCCTCGGCATTACCTTCGATTTCGGCCCGTTCGCCTTCCTCGACGACTTCGACGCCAACTTCATCTGCAACCACTCCGATGACCAGGGCCGCTATTCCTTCAGCAACCAGGTGCCGATCGGACAGTGGAACCTCAGCGCCCTGGCCCAGGCCTTGACGCCGTTCATCAGCGTCGAGGCCCTGCGCGAAACCCTCGGCCTGTACCTGCCACTGTTCCAGGCCCATTACCTCGACCTGATGCGCCGTCGTCTAGGCTTCACCACGGCTGAAGACGACGACCAGAAGCTGCTGGAACATCTGCTGCAACTGATGCAAAACAGCGGCGTCGATTACAGCCTGTTCTTCCGCCGCCTGGGCGACGAATCACCGGAGGCGGCCGTCGCCCGCTTGCGTGACGACTTCGTCGACCTCAAGGGCTTCGATGCCTGGGGCGAGCTCTACATCGCCCGGGTTGCCCGCGAAGGCGCGCTTGATCAAGCGCAGCGCCGGCAACGGATGCACGCGGTGAATCCGCTGTACATCCTGCGCAATTATCTGGCGCAAAAGGCTATCGATGCGGCAGAGAGCGGCGACTACTCGGAGGTTCGGCGCCTGCACGCGGTGCTGAGCAAGCCGTTCGAGGAACAGCCGGGAATGGAAAGCTACGCCGAACGACCGCCGGAGTGGGGCAAGCATCTGGAGATCAGTTGTTCTTCCTGAATTCGGTCATATGAAGGTTTCCACCGACACACCAAAGCGTTCGGCCAACCAGCGGATCTGCCGCAGGTTGAGCTGACGCTTCCCGCTCAGAATCTCGGATACCACTGACTGGGGGCCGACTCCGGGTAGATCGCTCTGTGTCAGGCCGTGTTCGCGCATCATGTAACCAAGCACTTCGGCACCCGTAGCTTCGGGCATAGGGTGATGTTTGTGATCCCACTCTTCAATCCAGTCACCGATGATGTCCACCAGACTCATCAGGGGGTGTGACTCGTCAACTCCGGTCATCTCGAGTAACTCGTCGAGTGCCTGCACCAGAGTGTCATAGTCGTCTTCGTTCTTGGGCTTGCGCAGCAATGGCGCAACGAACTCCCAATGCTCGGCCGCGTTTTTGATCAGAACACTCATGATCTTCCCTCCTTCCATTTACCGCGGTCATATTCGCGGTGATCCAGCACATGCTTGATGTAGATTTTTTGATGCTGATATCGAACATAGGCAATCAGCCGTAATTTGTTTCCGCCAATATCAAAAACGTGAAACTCACCGACCTTGTCGGTTGCGGGAAACGAAGATTTCATGGCCGAAAAATCAGTTGGCTTGACGCGCTTTGCCAATCGATACCACTGGTCCAGCGCGCTGGCCGCCAGCGGCCACTTTACTTTGGCGTCCCGGATACGCTTTTCGGAAAACACTCGCATGCAACATCCTTATCGCACTTTGCTATGGATGAGTTAATCACAAGGATTTTTTATCGCAACATGCGATACATCTAAACAGACCAACGGTCTCAATCAGATCCTTGTCTCAGCCTAGTTTCAGCTTCAGTTGCTGCACGATTGAAAATATAAGCAAACGTCTCCAACTAGCCGTTATCAGTTCTCTATTGGATATCGCCCATGACCAATCCTCTTCTCATCCCCTGCCCCCACTGCAATGGCCTCAACCGCATCCCGGCCGAACGCCTGAACGATCATCCCAAATGCGGACGCTGCAAAGCCGAGGTCTTGTTGAACAAGCCGTTTGAACTGAAACAAGGTGACTACGCCAGCCAGATCAAGGGTGATTTGCCGTTGCTGGTGGACGTGTGGGCGGACTGGTGCGGACCGTGCAAGTCGTTTGCGCCGGTATTTGAACAAGCGGCAGCGCAACTGGCGGGCAAGTGCCGGCTGGCCAAGCTGGACAGTGAGGCCAATCAGCAATTGTCAGCCCAGCTGGGGATTCGCTCGATCCCGAGCCTGATCCTGTTCAAGAACGGCCGGGAAGTCGCACGCCAGAGCGGGGCGTTTCCATTGCCGCAGTTGATGAGCTGGCTGCGCAGTCAGGGGGTCTGATTCCATTGAGCCGATCACGGGGTGGTACGCTGCCGAGAGGTCCAGCCGCTGAGGCGGCTAGCACCTTTTTCGTGACCTGACCACCTGCGAAATGTGACAGTATCGGCGCTAAAAAAAAGCTGATTGAATCAGTTTCAGTGTTCTGCCGCACGGCCAGGACGCCTTCTGAATCCGGCCTCGGCCAGGACTACTACAAGGGAGAACTGAAATGACTCAATCATCCACTGAATCGTCAAAAGATCTTGCCAGACCAGAGCTACCCGAAAAGCTGAACGGTAGAATTACCGAGCAATTCCTTGATTCCAACCGACAAAGGATTCCGGTGACCATTCAGCGCTACCCGGGGCAAGCGGAGGGCGACCGGATAAATTTGTACAGTGGAGGTCCCGACGCTGATGTCGTGGTGAGCACGGCAATAGTCACCCAAACACAGAGTGAAACCACGATCCACATCGACGCCATCAAACTAAGGAAGCTCGCGCCTGGTACGCATGCGATGTTCTACGACACTACTCCCAAATCCGGGACGCCTGTACGGGAATCCAGCTGGCTACTCTACCAGTGGCTCCCGAAGTAACTTGCACCGGTCTTTTCCTAACGATTCATGCAGTGTCATCCGGGAGCGCTGAAAAGTAGCGAATCCTGTCGCTCGGTGTGTTGCGCCGCACCATCGGTCCGTATCAATCAGGCGTTTTCCAGCAGGTTGTGCAGCTCGACGAATTGCTGCGTCAGCTTGTGTCTTGGATCGAGATGGATCAGCGGCGTATTGGCCTGGTGGGATTCGCGCATGCGCACCGAAGAGGCCAGATACACCGGCAACACAGGCAGCCCCTCAGCGATCAGTTCGTCGAGAATTTGCTGCGGCAGGCTGGCTCGGGCCTGAAACTGGTTGACGACGATGCCTTCAACTTCCAGACCTTCGTTGTGGTCCTCCTTCAGCTCTTCGATTTCCGCCAGCAGGCCGTATAGCGCCTGGCGCGAAAAACTGTCGCAATCGAAGGGAATCAGCACGCGATCAGCGGCAATCAGCGCTGAAACGGCGTAAAAATTGAGCGCTGGAGGGGTATCGAGGTAGATCCGGTCATAGTCTTCGCTCAGCTCTTCCAGCAACTTCCTCAGTTTGTTGATCTTGTGCTTGGCCTCGAGCTTGGGCTGCAGGTCCGCCAGTTCAGCCGTGGCGGTGACGACATGGAGGTTATCGAACGGCGTTTCGTAGATATCGACCTGATTTTTTCTGGAGAACGGCCCGGAAGACAGGGTTTGCTTGAAAAAATCGGCAATCCCCATGGGAATGTCATTGCCGGTGAGCCCCGTCAGGTATTGAGTGGAATTGGCCTGGGCATCGAGGTCTACCAACAGGGTGCGAAAACCCTCGTTGGCGCTGACCGCCGCCAAATTGCAGGCAATGCTGGATTTGCCCACGCCACCTTTCTGATTGAACACCACGCGCCGCATGTCAAAACCTCCGTGTATCAAAGAATGACCGAGTGTAGTGGTGCACGGCGTTGCTTAGCTACCTCCCGGGATGTGGACTGCACAGTCAGTCGTCGTCTCGCACCAAAAAACGGGAAACATCAGAGCCATACGCAGCAATGGCCGACAAACGGCATGATGAAAATGTGAATAATTGCCAAACGTTCATTTTTCGCCAACCAGGCGGTACATCTTGCTGAGCAAAATGTAACCAGCATTTGCTACGCGTTCGTCGCACCGGGATAATGCGCACCACTCGGCGCCAAGCGCCACGTAGGGTGTGCCGTGCATTTGCGCACTCATCGCGTCAAGAAAGCCCGCAGGGGCGGGATGAATGTCTGTGATCAATTTCAACATCGCCCAGTGGCGCGCGTGGGCCCCGGGGCTCGAAAGCGTGGACGATTGGCAAGCCTGGAGTCGACGACCGGTCGTACTCCCGGGCAGCGATGCGGCCCCGGATGTCTCGTTTCTGCCGGCCATGCAGCGCCGACGCCTCAGTCGGCTGGCGAGGATGGCATTCAGTGTCGCTTGGCCCCTGGCCGAAGGTCGTCAGGACTTGCCGCTGGTCTTTGTTTCCCGTCATGGTGAAACCCCGCGCACCTTCGACATTCTCAGTGAGTTGGCCGTTGAACAGCCGCTGTCGCCCACTCAATTCAGTCTTTCTGTGCACAACGCGATCATTGGCCTGTGGTCGATCATGCGCGGTGAAACCAGCGAGATGACCGCCCTTGCCGCAGCCGGCGATGGCCTGGAACACGGCATGCTGGAAGCCGCGGCCTTGCTGAATGAGGGTGCGCCGGCCGTGTTGCTGGTGGTAACCGAGGAACAGCCCCCCGAAGCCTATTCGACGTGGATTGATGACGTGCCGTTTCCGTACGCCCTCGGCCTGCTGATCACGCCAGGCAACGACTGGCAGCTGTCCCTGAACAGCCCCTCGGATGCGTTGTCCAAGTCTCGCTGGCCCCATGCACTGAATCTGTTGAAAACGCTGCTGGGCCAGCAAACCACCTGCCAACATGCCTGGAAAAATCGTGTATGGACCTGGCAACGCAATCCATGATCGAGAAAAACCGCGACGCCTACTACTGGCGCCTGCTGGCAACTGCTGCAAGCTTTACCCTGTTCGGACTGGGCGGGCTGTGCCTGCGCGTGGTGGTTTTTCCGTTGCTCGGCTGTTTGCCGGGCGATGCCCGGACCCATCGCCTGCGCGCGCGGCACACGGTCAGCCGTTGCTTCTGGTTTTTCGTGCGGTTCATGGCTCGCGCCGGCGTGCTGACCTATGACATTCAGGGCGAGGAAAAACTCGGACGCCCGGGGCAGATGATCATCGCCAATCATCCCTCGCTGATCGACGTGGTATTCCTGATCGGGCTGGTGCGCCACGCCAACTGCGTGGTCAAGCAAAGCCTCTGGGAAAACCCTTTCACCCGCGGCCCGCTACGCCGTACCGAATACATCAGCAACGACGGCAGCATGGACATGCTCGATGCCGCCGCCGATGCATTGAAAGAGGGTCAAACCCTGATCATCTTTCCCGAAGGCACCCGCACCCAGCCGGGTCAGGCACCGGCCTTTCATCGGGGAGGAGCGGCAATTGCCGTGCGGGGTGCGAAAATCCTCACCCCCGTGGTGATCAGGGTCAATCCGACCACGTTGACCAAGGCGGAGCCTTGGTATCGGATCCCAAAGCGTCGTGTGCACTTCAGTTTTCGCGTCGGGGCCGATATAGACCCACAGGCCTTCGCTGCGCTGGGCCCAGCGCCTCAAGCCTCGCGCAAGCTCAATGATTACCTACATTCGTACTTTATTAAGGAGCTCGCCGAAGATGAGCGATCTGCACCGTGATATCAAAATGCTTATCATCGACGCCCTTGGCCTCGAAGACATCAGTGCCGACGACATCGGCGATGACCAGACGCTCTTCGGCGAAGGCTTGGGCCTGGACTCTGTCGATGCTCTGGAACTCGGCCTGGCCATCCAGAAAAAATACGGCATCAAAATCGATGCCGACGCCAAGGACACGCGTAATCATTTCAGCAACGTGGCGAGCCTTGCGGCGTTCGTCACCGCAAAACAGGCAGCTTGAGACCGGACCATGCAAACTCGTGACGACATTTTCAACACCCTGCGCGATGCCTTGGTCGAGCTGTTTGAACTGGAGCCCGAGCGCGTCAGCCTCGAATCCAACCTGTATCAGGATCTGGAAATCGACAGCATCGACGCGGTTGACCTGATCGACCACATCAAACGTCAGACCGGCAAGAAAATCGCCGCCGAAGAATTCAAATCGGTGCGTACCGTCAGCGACGTCGTCGAGGCGGTCTACCGTCTGGTTCAACCGGCCGCATGAGCCGACTGATCGGCCTTGGCCTGCTGCTGGCAGGCCTGCTGTACCCCTTTGCGGTGTATTTCGGCATGGAGCATTTCGCGCCGTGGCAATTCGGTTTGCTGCTGGGCAGCCTGTGGCTGGCCCGCGCACTGAGCGGCCAACAAAAGCCCGGCAGCCTGTGGATGGCCGCGGCAGCCATCGTCTTTTGCCTGCTGCTGGCGCTGTTCGACAGCCCGGCGTTGTTGCGTTGGTATCCGGTGCTGATCAGCGGTTTCATGCTGGCGCTGTTCGGATCGAGTCTGATGTACGGCCCGCCAATGGTCGAACGCCTGGCCCGTCTGCGCGAACCGCACTTGCCCGCCAAGGCCATTCGCTATACCCGCCAGGTGACCATCGCCTGGAGCGTGTTTTTTCTGTGCAACGGTTTGTGCGCCGCCGCCCTGACGCTGTGGGCGCCACTGAACTGGTGGATGTTGTACACCGGTCTTATTTCCTACGGATTGATAGGCCTGATGTTTGCCATTGAATGGCTGATACGACAACGGGTACGAGGCCACCCATGAATTGGATAAAACTTGAGCAGCTGCTGCTCAAGGCCGAGCCGCAGCGAGCCGTAACGGCCGAGCCGCCGCTCGATCACGCACATCTGTGTGCCCAGGCCCTGAGCCTGGCCGCCGGCCTGCAAGCCCAGGGTGTGCAGCGCATTGCCGTGCACCTTGAAGACGCCGCCGATCTGGCGATTGCCCTGCTGGGTGCCTGGCGTGCCGGGGTCAGCGTATTGCTGCCCGCAGACTTGCAAGCGCAAACCCGCCAGCGCTGGTCGAAGGAAGTGGACCTGTGGCTCACCGATCAGCCCGACGATGCTCAGCTGAGCGCTTACCGACATGCACCGCTCAGCGCCGCCGCACTGGATCTGGATCAATGCCGGCTGAGCCTGTGCACGTCCGGATCCAGTGGCGAGCCCAAGCGCATCGAAAAAAACCTGCGGCAATTGGCCAATGAGGTCGAGGCCCTGGAACAGCTGTGGGGCGCCGATCTCGGCCCGGCATGCATCATCGGCAGCGTTGCCACCCAACACATCTACGGCCTGCTGTTCCGCGTGCTCTGGCCACTGTGTGCCGGACGCCCGTTCACGCGCAGGCAACTGGCGTTTCCGGAAGACCTGCAACGCGCCAGTCGCCAGCATCCGGCTTTCGCCTGGGTGGCCAGCCCGGCACTGCTCAAGCGCATGGGCGACAACCTCGACTGGCCCGCCATGAGCGCAGTGCGCCGGGTATTTTCTTCCGGCGGCGCGTTGCCGGCCGAGGCGGCTAAGATCTTGTACCAACGCCTCCATCAATGGCCGACAGAAATTTTTGGCAGCTCGGAAACCGGCGGCATCGCCTGGCGCCAGGGGCCAACGCTCTGGCAACCCTTCGCCGATGTCGCCTTGAGCCAGGACGCTGACGGCGCACTGCTCATCGCCTCACCCTACTTGCCCGCCGGCCATGTCGAACATACCGCCGATGCCGCGCGAATTGTCGCTGACGGCCGTTTCGAGTTGCTGGGGCGGCTGGACCGAATCGTCAAACTGGAAGAAAAGCGCATTTCGCTGCCGATGCTGGAACAGGCGTTGATGACCCATGCATGGGTGGCCGAAGCGCGCCTTGGCGTCGTCCAGGAAAATCGCGCTTCACTGGGTGCATTGCTGGTCCTGACAGAAGCGGGCCTTCATGCCTTGCGCAATCAAGGACGACGCACGCTCACTGAACAATTGCGCCAACACCTGAGCCAGCATTGCGAAGCGCTGGCCCTGCCACGGCGCTGGCGCTTGCTGCGACAACTACCGCTGAACACCCAGGGCAAACTGCCCCAGGCCGACGTCGAAGCCTTGCTGCTGGCGCCACGCCTCAAGGCGCCGCAAATTCTGGAACAGCTCGAAACCGAAGGCGAGTGGAGCCTGCAACTGGCCGTACCGCCGGATCTTGCC
Source organism: Pseudomonas sp. Sample_22 (assembly GCF_004307635.1). Classification (NCBI taxonomy): domain Bacteria; kingdom Pseudomonadati; phylum Pseudomonadota; class Gammaproteobacteria; order Pseudomonadales; family Pseudomonadaceae; genus Pseudomonas; species Pseudomonas sp. Sample_22. The sequence continues at coordinate 133,944 of NZ_RCNY01000022.1, read as the reverse complement.
TATTTCAGTGGTCACTTCCCCACGGCGCCGGTATTGCCCGGCGTGGTGCAAGTGGAGTGGGCGCTGAGCCTCGGCCAGCAATTGATGAACTTGCCGGAAAAGTTCGCCGGCATGGAAGTGCTGAAGTTCCAGCAACTGGTGCGCCCGGGGGATGAAGTCCAATTGCACCTGCGTTTCGACCCGGACCGCAGCAAACTGTACTTTGCCTATCGCAATGAAACAGCGACCTGCTCCAGCGGGCGGATTTTGCTGGAACCCGCACTTGCAGGTGCAAACCAGCATGCATAGCCCCTGCGCAGTCATTCCGGTGTACAACCACGAAAGTGCAATCACCACCGTGGTCGATGCGCTGATTGCCCGCCATCTGCCGTGCATTCTGGTGGATGATGCCAGCAGCCCGGCGTGCGCCAGGGTGCTTGATCGACTGGCGCAACGCGAAATGGTCTACCTGATTCGCCTCGCTGCCAATCAGGGCAAGGGCGGCGCGGTCATGACCGGCCTGCGTGAAGCGTCGCGCCTGGGTTTCAGCCACGCCTTGCAAGTGGACGCCGACGGCCAGCATGACCTGCAAGACGTGCAACGCTTTATCGAACTGTCGCGCAAGCATCCGCAAGCGGTGATCTGCGGCTACCCGAAGTACGATGAAAGCGTGCCCAAAGGCCGCTTGTACGCCCGCTACCTGACCCACGTCATGGTCTGGATCAACACCCTGTCGCTGCAGATTCGCGACTCGATGTGCGGCTTCCGTGTGTATCCGCTGCCGCCGGTTCTGGCACTGATCGAGTCGGCAAAAATCGGCAAACGCATGGATTTCGACTCGGACATCCTGGTACGCCTGGCCTGGCGCAACCAACCGATGCAATGGCTGCAAACCAAAGTGCATTACCCGCTGGACGGTGTTTCGCATTTCCGCCTGTTCTACGACAACGTACTGATATCGAGCATGCACACCCGGCTGTTTTTCGGCATGTTGCTGCGTTCACCGGTGATCCTCTGGCGGCGGTGGCGAGCATGAACGCGCAAAAGCAACACTGGGCCGACCGCGAAGAGCGCGGCAGTTTCTGGCTGATGAAATTTACCGCGGTCGCCGCCAAAGTGCTTGGCCGTCGCCTGCTGAGCCCGCTGCTGTACGGCATCGTCCTGTATTTCTTCCTGTTCGGCCGCAGCGCCCGCCACAGTGCCTGGCAATATCAGCAACGCCTGGCCGAGTGGAGCGGTCGCAATGAATTGCGCCCGAGCCATTGGCGAGTGTTCGGCCAGTTCATGGCCTTCGCCGACTCCATGCTCGACAAACTCGACGTGTGGAACGGCAAGTTGAGCATCGAGCAGATCGAAATCATCGACCCGGCGCTGCTGCGCAATCAGTTGCGCGGTACTCGCGGGCAGCTGCTGGTGGGCGCTCACCTGGGCAATCTCGAAGTCTGCCGCGCACTGGCGGAAATCGGCGAAAAGGTCACTATGAATGTGCTGGTGCACACCAAACACGCCGAGCAATTCAACCGCTTGCTCGGCGAAGCCGGCGCGACCAATCTGCGCCTGATCCAGGTCAGCGAACTGGACCCGGTGATCATGCTGCAACTGCACGAGCGCCTGGAGCGCGGCGAGTGGCTGGCGATTGCCGGCGACCGCGTGCCACTGCATGGCGGGCGCAGCGTGACAGTGGATTTCCTTGGCCATCCGGCCAGGTTTCCGCAAGGGCCGTGGCTGTTGGCCGGTTTGTTGAAATGCCCGGTCAACCTGTTGCTGTGCCTGAAGAAACCCGACGGTGACTATCGCCTGACCATTGAGCCTTTTGCGGACTCGATTATCTGGAAACGTACGGATCGCGAGCAGGTCATTCATCAGTGGGCCTCCCGCTACGCCGAGCGCCTGAGTCACTATTGCCTCGACGCGCCTCAACAATGGTTCAACTTTTACCCTTTCTGGAAGACCGATGACGACGCCAACGCTTGAGCCGGTAACCTTCGGCGAACTCCCTTTGCGCATCGAAGACGTGCTGGCCCTGGCCAACCGCCAGGCGCCGGCGCAATTGCAGAGCGACGCTGCCTACCGCGAGCGCATCGCCAAGGGCGCTCGTTTCCTCGACTCTCTGCTGGACAAGGAAGGCGTGATCTACGGCGTGACCACCGGTTACGGCGATTCCTGTGTGGTGGCGGTGCCGCTGCATCACGTCGAAGCGCTGCCGCAGCATCTGTACACCTTCCACGGTTGCGGGTTGGGCAAATTGCTCGACGCCCAGGCCACCCGTGCGGTGCTGGCGGCGCGGTTGCAGTCACTGTGCCACGGCGTGTCGGGGGTGCGGGTGGAACTGCTGGAACGCCTGCAAGCCTTCCTTGAATACGACATTCTGCCGCTGATTCCGGAAGAAGGTTCGGTCGGCGCCAGCGGCGATCTGACGCCGCTGTCCTACGTCGCCGCCACGCTGTCTGGTGAACGCGAAGTGATGTTCCGCGGCGAACGCCGCCAGTCCGCCGAGGTGCATCGCGAGCTCGGCTGGCAACCGCTGGTGCTGCGTCCGAAAGAAGCCCTGGCGCTGATGAACGGCACCGCCGTGATGACTGGCCTCGCCTGCCTGGCCTTCGCCCGCGCCGACTACCTGCTGCGACTGGCGACGCGCATCACCGCGCTGAACGTGGTCGCGCTGCAAGGTAATCCCGAGCATTTCGACGAGCGCCTGTTCGCCGCCAAACCCCATCCGGGGCAGATGCAAGTCGCCGCGTGGCTGCGCAAGGATCTGGCGATCGACGCCCCGACCGCACCGCTGCATCGCCTGCAAGACCGCTATTCCCTGCGTTGCGCGCCCCATGTCCTTGGCGTGCTGGCCGACAGCCTGAACTGGTTGCGTTCATTCATTGAAATCGAGCTCAACAGCGCCAACGACAACCCGATCATCGATGCCGAAGCCGAACGTGTTTTGCATGGCGGGCACTTCTATGGCGGCCACATCGCGTTCGCCATGGACAGTTTGAAAAACCTGGTCGCCAACGTCGCCGACCTATTGGACCGGCAACTCGCCCTGCTGGTGGATGAGCGCTACAACCACGGTTTGCCGAGCAATCTCTCCGGTGCCACAGCCGACCGAGCGATGCTCAACCACGGTTTCAAGGCCGTGCAGATCGGCACCAGTGCCTGGACCGCCGAAGCATTGAAAAACACCATGCCGGCCAGCGTGTTTTCGCGTTCCACCGAGTGTCACAACCAGGACAAGGTGAGCATGGGCACCATCGCCGCCCGCGATGCGATCCGTGTACTGGAATTGACCGAACAGGTCGCCGCCGCCACATTGCTCGCCGCCAACCAAGGCGTCTGGCTGCGTGGTCAGGCCGAGGACGCGCGACCGTTGCCGCCAGCGCTCGCGGCCATGCACGAAGCGTTGGGCAAAGACTTCCCGCCGGTCATCGAAGATCGTGCGCTGGAAGGCGAACTGCGCCTGTGCCTGAAACGGATCGCCGAACAACACTGGAGGCTGCATGCGTAGCAAGGGAGTGCTGCACACCGATACGGAAATCCTCGTACCGTTCTTTGACGTCGACAGCATGAACGTCGTCTGGCACGGTCATTACGTCAAATACCTGGAAATCGCCCGTTGCGCGTTGCTGGACAAGATCGGCCACAACTACACCGCGATGTCCGACTCGGGTTACGCGTGGCCGGTGATCGACCTGCAATTGCGCTACGTGCGCGGTGCGGTGTTCGGCCAGAAGCTCAACGTGCGAGCCAATCTGGTGGAATGGGAAAACCGTCTGAAGATCAACTACCTGATCAGCGATGCGCAAACCGGCGAACGCCTGACCCGCGCGGTTTCCGTGCAAGTCGCGGTCGACATGAGCAACCGCGAGATGTTGTTGGCTTCCCCCAAAGTCTTCACCGACGCCGTCGAAAGGGCCTTGCCATGATGTTCCGCCACCCCCGGTCCCCTGTGGGAGCTGGCTTGCCAGCGATGGTCGTTAACGATGACGCCGGGGCCAAACCCTGCGGCGTTCTCGGGTTTTTCGCGAGCAGGCTCGCTCCTGCAGTGTTGTGCGTGGTGTTGGGCATTCCGGGGCTGGCTCAGGCATTCGATCTGCAACAGCTCAGCGATCAACTGGCCAAGCCCGACGTCATCCACGGCAACTTCATCCAGGAAAAGCACCTGCGTGCCCTGCCCCAGCCACTGACCAGCAAAGGCACGTTTGTCCTGGCGAAAAAATACGGTCTGCTTTGGCTACTGAAAACCCCGTTACAACAGGATTACCGCATCACCACCCAAGGTATTGCCCGACGCGACGGCAACAGCTGGCAGATGCTGCCTGGCAAAAGCGCCGGCGCCGAGCAGAACCGTTTGTTCCTCGCTGTGCTGCAAGGCGACAGCAGCGGCCTGCAACGGGATTTCGAACTGTCCTTGAGCGGCGACGCGCAGAACTGGAAACTGACCCTGCTACCGCGTTCGATGCTGCTCAAGCAGGTGTTCAACCAGATCAACATTGCCGGCGGTGAACTGGTGCACAGCATCGAATTGCTTGAAACCCAGGGCGACCGCACCCTGTTGCGCATGCAGGACAGCACCAGTGCCCAACCCTTGAGCGACGCGGAGCAACATGACTTTGCCCAGTGAACGCAGGCTGCCGTGGCTATTCGTGATCCTGCTGCTGGCCGTGGTGGCGCTCGCCGGTTGGCAATGGCGCAACGGTGCACCGTTGTCGGCCAACCTGATGGAACTGGTGCCGGGCACTGCGCCCGACGCTCTGGAACTGCGCGCCGAACAACGCATGCAGGAACCACTGAATCGCGAAATGCTGGTACTGGTCGGCCATGAACATCGTGAGCAGGCCATCGCCATGGCGCAAAAACTCGGCGATCAATGGCAGGCCAGTGGTTTGTTCGAGAAGGTCCAGTGGAACCTGCAAGCCGATTTGCCGGCGCTGCGCACGCAACTGTTGCAGGGCCGTTTGTCGATGCTCTCGGCGGACGATCGCCAGCAATTGATCGAGCATCCCGACGCCTTTATCCAGCAACGCGTACAAGCGCTGTTCGACCCCTTCACCGGCTTCAGCCTGGTGCCAAGCCAGGACGACTGGCTGGGCCTGACCGGACGCATCCAGAACAGCCAGCCGCAGCACGGTGCGGTGCAACTGGACCTCGGCAGCGGCGCGTTGATTGCCGATGCCGACGGCAAGAGCTGGGTACTGCTGCGCGCCCGCACCACCGGCAACGCCTTCGACATGAGCCTGCCGCTGCAAGTGGCCGATCTGCTTGCGCAAAGCCGCGAAGAAGCCGCTACGTCTGACGTGCAACTGCTGGCCGCCAGCGGCCTGCTCTATGCCGCCAATGGTCAGAAACAGGCGTCCCGTGAGATGACCTGGGTCGGCGGTGGTGCCACCGTCGGCATCCTGTTGCTGTTGCTTCTGGCCTTCCGCCGCTGGCGTGTGTTGCTGGCATTTGTCCCGGTGCTGGTGGGCATGCTGTTCGGCGCGGTGGCGTGTGTGGCACTGTTCGGTCATATGCACGTGATGACACTGGTGCTGGGGTCGAGCCTGATCGGCGTCGCGGTCGATTATCCACTGCACTATTTGTCCAAGAGCTGGAGCCTTAAACCCTGGCAAAGCTGGCCAGCGCTACGCCTGACTTTGCCGGGCCTGACATTGAGCCTGATCACCAGCGCCATCGGCTACCTGGCCCTGGCCTGGACGCCGTTCCCCGCGCTGACCCAGATTGCGGTGTTCTCCGCCGCCGGTCTGCTGGGAGCTTATCTGTCCGCCGTATGCCTGTTGCCGGCGCTGCTCAAGGGTGTGGAGTTGCGCCCGGCGCAATGGCCGCTGCAGGTTTCCGAGTTTTTGCTGGCTCGTCGCGAAGACTTGCTCAAGATCCTGAGCACGCCGGTGCTGCTGGTGCTGCTGCTCGCTTTCTGTGTCGCTGGCCTGCTGCAACTGCAAACGAAAAACGACATTCGCCAATGGGTCGGTGCACCGCAGCAATTGACCGACGAAGCACAAACCATCGCACGGATCAGCGGCTATCAACCCACCAGCCAGTTCTTCCTGGTGCGGGCCGCCAACCAACAGCAATTGCTCGAACGATCAAGTGCCTTGAGCGAACGTCTGGATCAGTTGGTCAATCTGGAAAAACTTCAGGGCTATCTGTCGCTCGACCAATTGGTCAGCCCGTCAAATGACCAGCAACACGTTCGCCAAGCCTTGGGCAAACTGCCGCAGTTCTGGCAGCCGCTGCTGGATGTCGGCGTGCCGGTCGCGGCGTTGCAAGCGGAGTTGACCCAGCTGCAAGCACTGCCCGTCGAAGACATCGACAGTGCCCTGGCCGGGCCGCTGGCGGAACCTTATCGCTTGTTGTGGCTGGGGCCGACCGATGACGGCGTAGCGGCCATGGTCAGCCTGCAAGGCATCACCAACCCGAACTTGCTGCAAGTCCAGGCTGAAGATTTACCGGGGGTGGTACTGGTGGATCGACTGGGTGAGCTGAACCGTGTTTTCGCTGCCACTCAAATCAGCGCTGCCGAACTGAAACTCGCTTCCTGTGTGCTGATCGTGCTGGTGTTGGTCGTGCCGTTCGGCTTTGGCGGCGCACTGCGCATTGTGTCCCTGCCGCTGCTGGCCGCTCTGTGCAGCCTGGCCAGCCTCGGTTGGCTGGGGCAGCCGCTGACGCTGTTCAGCCTGTTCGGCCTGCTGCTGGTGACGGCGATCAGCGTCGACTACGCGATCCTCATGCGCGAACAGGTCGGTGGCGCCGCCGTGAGCCTGTTGGGCACCTTGCTGGCGGCATTGACTACTTGGCTGTCGTTCGGCTTGCTGGCGGTGTCCAGTACGCCCGCGGTGAGTAATTTCGGCTTGTCGGTTAGCCTGGGGCTGATCTTCAGTTTCCTGCTTGCCCCCTGGGCCGGGCGCCATGTGCATGCGCTACCTGTTGCGGAGCCGACAACATGATGATCGTTGTGTTTTGGCTAATGGCCCTGGCGTTGTTCGCCGTGGCGACTCGCATCGGTCGCCACGTCGGCCTGATCCCGATCGTCAGCCAGTTGTTGCTGGCGACCATTGGCCTGCCGCTGTTGATGTTCTTCTGGATCGAGCCGCAATGGCAACTGAGCGGCGCGGCGCTGGTGTCGCCCATCTGGCTGAAAAACCTCTACAGCCTGAGTTTTGCACTGCTGTTGGGCTATATCCTCAGCGATGTGATCGATCTGCAACTGGACCGCCGAAGCCTGAAAATCGCTCTGCCGAGTTTCTGTATTCCGTTCGTCTGCGGCCTCGCCACCGCGGTCTGGCTGCTGCCGCCGCAACCGTGGATCAGCTCGCTGGCCGTTGGTTTGTTGTTTGCCATCACTGCGATTCCAGTGTTGTACCTGTACCTGCGACACATCGATTACCCGCCAGCCGCCACCCGTCGACTGGTACAGACCGCGATCCTGATCGACCTCGCCTGCTGGACCCTCTTTGCCCTCGCCCAAGGCAGCCTGCACCTGGGCAGTCTCCTGCTGCCCTTGGCCGGTGCCTGCCTGCCCGTGTTGCTGCGGCTACTCGGACTGCGCCAGACCTGGCTCTACAGCCTGGGCTTTTTCGCCCTGCTGGTGGTCGCCGAACACTACAAGCTCAATGCGCTGATTTTCGGCATCGGTTATGTGTTGATCATGGCCGCGCTGAAGGCGCCGCTGGTGCTGCCGCTGCCGGCGATCTGGATGAGCCGCCTGCAGACCTACATCGCCATCCCGTTGATCCTCACCTTCGGCATCGTGCAGATCAACGTGCACAGCGCGATGGACTGCCTTGGCTGGCTGCAACTGGTGGCGCTGCTGCTGTTGCCGATTGCCAGCAAACTGCTGGGCAACTGGATCGGCCTGGGCTGGGCCGGCGCCTCGTTCCAGGGCGCCAGTCGCTGGCGCGAAAGCGTGCTGCTGAACATTCGCGGCTTGAGTGAGATCGTCTTTCTCAACCTGCTGCTGCAACAACAGCTGATCAGCCCGGCGCTGTACTTTGCGTTGATGCTGATGGGCCTGGTCGCGACACTGCTGCCGGCACTCGCCGGTATGCACCGAATTCCCCTGAACGCTGCCGCCCCGGCAAGGAGCCCTCATGCCAACCGTTGAATTGCAACGTCGCCCGATCGTGGTCATCGGGGCCGGCCCTTCCGGCGCTATCGCCGCTGCGCTGCTCAAACGCAAGGGCCATGATGTGCTGGTCATCGAGCGACAGCATTTCCCCCGGTTTTCCATCGGCGAGAGCCTGCTGTCGCATTGCCTGGATTTCGTCGAAGAAGCGGGCATGCTCGATGCCGTCAACGCGGCCGGCTTCCAGCTGAAGACCGGTGCTGCGTTCGCCTGGGGCGAGCGCTACAGCAGCTTCGATTTCGGCGATACGTTCACCCAAGGCAAACCGACAACGTTTCAGGTCCAGCGCGCCGACTTCGACAAGCTGCTGGCCGATCAGGCCGCCCTCCAGGGCGTGGAGATCCGCTACGGCGAAACCATCGTCAGCGTCGATATCGATCAAGCCAAGCCACTGCTCGGCGTCAAGCGTGAGGATGGCAGTGAGTATCGGATCGAAGCGGATTTCATGCTTGATGCCAGCGGTTACGGGCGTGTGCTGCCGCGCCTGCTCGACCTGGAGGCGCCGTCGAATTTCCCGCTGCGCCAGGCCGTGTTCACCCACGTCGAAGACCATATCGACAACCCGAATTTCGACCGCAGCAAGATCCTTGTCACCACGCACCCTACCCAGCGCGATATCTGGTTCTGGACCATCCCGTTCAGCAACGGACGTTGCTCGGTCGGCGTGGTCGCTTCAGCGGAACATTTCGAGGGTCGCACCGACAATCTGGACAATTGCCTGCGCGGCTTCATTGCCGAAACGCCGAGCCTCGCCGGCGTATTGACCAACGCCGTTTGGGACACACCGGCGCGTACCATCGGCGGGTACTCGGCCAACGTCAAAACCCTGCACGGGCCGGGTTTTGCCTTGCTGGGCAACGCGGCGGAATTCCTCGATCCGGTGTTTTCCTCCGGCGTGACCATCGCCATGCGTTCAGCGAGCATGGCCGCTGCGGTTTTGCACCGTCAGTTGCAAGGCGAAACCGTCGACTGGCAACGCGAGTTCGCCGAACCGCTCAAGCGCGGTGTCGATACCTTCCGCTGCTACGTCGAGGGCTGGTATGCCGGGACTTTCCAGGACGTGATTTATTTCCCTGGCGGTGCGCCGGACATTCGCCGCATGATCAGTTCGATCCTCGCCGGTTATGCCTGGGATGAGCGCAACCCGTTCGTCGCCGAACCCAAACGCCGACTGCGGATGTTGTCGCAGCTGTGTTCAAGGGACGCCACATGAGCTACTTGAGCAACACTTACGTCGAAGAGACCCGTTTCGGGCTTTGGTTCCTGCGCAGCCACACCTGGCAGCATCATGTGCTGCGCGTGGCGATCAATGATCTGCAGCGCCTGTTCGGCGACGTGTTGCCAAGCCGCCCGGTGTTGCTGGACGCCGGTTGCGGTCAAGGCAAGTCATTTCGCTATCTGCAACAGGCCTTCATGCCCGAGCGTCTGATCGGCGTGGACGCCGACCCGCAAAGCCTGAACCAGAGCCGCGCAGAAGCAGCTGGCCAAGGTTTGACGGTAGAATTGCTCGGCAGCGATTGCGCGACCCTGGCCGTGCCCGACGCCAGCGTCGACCTGCTGTTCTGTCACCAGACATTCCATCATCTGGTCGAGCAGGAACAGGCACTCGCCGAGTTCTATCGCGTGCTCAAGCCGGGTGGTTACCTGCTGTTCGCGGAATCCACCGAGGCTTACATTGATACCTGGGTGATTCGCTGGTTGTTCCGCCACCCGATGCACGTGCAAAAGAGTGCCGCGCAGTATCTGGCGATGATTCGTCGACAGGGTTTTCAATTCACGGAAAAAAACGTGTCCTATCCGTACCTGTGGTGGAGCCGCGCCAGGGATTTCGGCCTGCTTGAACGTATGGGCTTGCGCCAACCGAAGCCTTTTGGCCAACGGGAAGAAACGCTGGTCAATGTAGTGGCGCGCAAACCTCTTGAAGGTGCTGTGTGATGTTTTTCGTCAACCGCTTCGCCATGCGATTTCTTCTATCGGTCGCAGTCCTGCTGCTCGGCGCCTGTGCCAGCCAGCCGCCGCTGCCCGAAAAAAACCCGAGCCTTTCGTTGCCTTTGCAATTTCACATCCAGCGCTTGCAGGCCGAACAGCGTCAAGACTGGGTATTGGTGATCCAGCGTGAAGGTCCGGCCATTCGCTGGTCGATGATGGACCTGCTGGGCATTCCCCAGGCACGACAGAAACTGGTCGACGGCTCGTGGCGCGCCGATGGCCTGCTGCCGCCCAACCCGGAAGCCCGAGAACTGTTCGCCGCGTTGCTGTTCGCGCTGACCCCGAAAGACGAGCTACAGAGCAACTACCCCAGCGCCTGGCAACACGGCGCGCAACGTTCGCTGCCAGCGCGCTGGGACGTTCATTATTCACAACCCTCGAGCTTCGAATTGAATTTGCCAAAAGGCCCGAATTATCAAATCACGCCCCTGAGCGGTGACACCCCATGACGGCCTACCTGAACGCCCTCGGGGTGATTTGCTCGCTGGGGCGCGGCAAGGCGCAAGTCGCCCGCAACCTGTTCGCTGGCGACTGCTCCGGCATGCGCAGTGAAGCTGGCTGGGTGCCGGAGCGTTCATTACCCGTAGGCGCGGTGCAGGGCGAGCTTGCGGCGATTCCGCCACAGCTGAGTCGGCAGCGCAGCCGCAACAATCAACTGTTGCTCGAAGCCGCCCTGCAAATTCGCCAGGACATCGATCAAGCGATCCAGACCTACGGTCGTCATCGCATCGGCGTGGTGCTCGGCACCAGCACCTCGGGCATCGATGAGGCCAGTCAGGGGCTGGCTCAGTACGTGCGCGAGCAGCAGTTCCCGAACGAATATGACTATGAGCAACAGGAACTCGGCGCACCGGCAAATTTCCTCGCCGACTGGTTGCAACTGAGCGGTCCCGCCTATGTGATTTCCACCGCCTGCACCTCCAGCGCCCGGGCATTGATGAGCGCCCGGCGACTGCTCGATCTGGGCGTTTGCGACGTGGTGCTGTGCGGTGGCGTCGACACATTGTGCAAGCTGACCCTTAATGGTTTCTCAGCGTTGGAGGCGGTGTCCGGGCAACGCTGCAATCCGTTCTCGGTAAACCGCAACGGCATCAACATCGGTGAAGCGGCGGTGCTGTTCCTGATGAGCAAACAGTCCAGTGACAGCCAGGCGATTGCCTTGCTGGGCAGCGGCGCCAGCTCCGATGCCCATCACATTTCCGCGCCGGAACCGACCGGCCGTGGAGCCCGACAAGCGATGCGCAAGGCTTTGAACCAGGCCCAATTACAGCCCGAACAAATCGGCTACCTGAACCTGCACGGCACCGCTACCCAGCACAACGACGCCATGGAAAGTCAGGCAGTGAATGCGCTGTTTGCGCAAGGTGTCCCCTGCTCGTCGACCAAACCCATGACCGGTCATACCCTCGGCGCCGCCGGGGCACTGGAAGCGGCGTTCTGCTGGTTGAGCCTGAGCAAGGACAACCACGCGCACGCCCTGCCGCCGCACATCTGGGATGGCCAACCGGACCCGGCGTTACCGCCCCTGAAATGGGTGACCCCGGCCGATCGAATGGCGTCCACAGGACCTCGCTTCCTGATGAGCAATTCCTTTGCCTTCGGTGGCAACAACGTCAGCCTGATTATCGGAGACGCCCCATGATTGACTGGCCGCTCGCCGAACTGCTGCCTCACGCCGGCGACATGATCTTTATCGATCAGATCCTGGCATTCGATGACGAGCAGATTCACACCCGCCTCACCGTCAAGCCTGATGGCTTGTTCAGCCTGCCTGACGGCAGTTTGCCGGCCTGGGTTGGCATCGAACTGATGGCCCAGAGCGTCGCCGCCTTCGCCGGTTGTCATGCGCGCCAGCGCGGCGAAACGGTGGCCTTGGGCTTTCTGCTCGGCAGCCGCAAGTTCGAGTGCAACGTCGAAAACTTCCCGGCCGGCAGCGAGTTGACCATCCACGGCATCCGCTCGCTGGAGGACGACAACGGCATGGGCGTGTTCGAATGCCACATCGACGGGCCAGGCATTCACGCCACCGCCCGCCTGAACGTGTACCGCCCGCCGCAGGCGGCTCAATATCTTCATGAACCCGCAGGAGTCCAGTCATGACTGAATCCGTACTGGTCACCGGTTCCAGCCGTGGTATCGGCCGCGCCATCGCCTTGCGCCTGGCCCAGGCCGGGCATGACATCGTGCTGCATTGCCGCAGTGGACTGACCGAGGCCATGGCCGTGCAAGCCGACATCGAAGCCTTGGGACGCAAGGCACGCATCCTGCAATTCGACGTCAGCGACCGCGCCATGTGCAAAGCGATGCTTGAGGCCGACGTCGAAACCCACGGCGCCTATTACGGCGTGGTGCTCAACGCCGGCCTGACCCGTGATGGTGCTTTTCCGGCACTGAGCGAGGATGATTGGGATGTGGTGATGCGCACCAACCTCGACGGTTTCTACAACGTGTTGCACCCGGTGATGATGCCGATGATCCGTCGTCGCGCCGCCGGGCGGATTGTCTGCATCACGTCGGTGTCCGGCCTGATCGGCAACCGGGGCCAGGTCAACTACAGCGCCTCCAAGGCCGGCCTGATCGGCGCGGCGAAAGCATTGGCGATTGAACTGGGCAAGCGCAAAATTACCGTTAACTGTGTCGCCCCCGGCCTGATCGACACGGCCATGCTCGACGAAAACGTGCCGGTGGAAGAACTGATGAAAATGATTCCCGCACAACGCATGGGCACACCTGAAGAGGTGGCAGGCGCAGTGAATTTCCTGATGTCCGCGGAAGCCTCGTACATCACCCGGCAGGTTCTGGCCGTCAACGGAGGCCTGTGCTGATGAAGCGCGTCGTCGTCACCGGCATGGCCGGCATCACCTCACTCGGCAGCGATTGGCAGACCATCGTCGGCAACTTCGCCGCCAACCGCAGCGGCATCCGCCGGATGGACGAGTGGGATCGATTCACCGAGCTCAACACGCGCCTGGCGGGGCCTATCGACGACTTCAAGGTGCCGAGCCACTGGACCCGTAAGCAACTGCGCAGCATGGGCCGTGTTTCCCGGCTGGCAGTCGGCGCGGCGGAACAGGCGTTGACGGACGCCGGACTGCTCGACGACGAATCGATCAAGGATGGACGCATGGGCGTCGCCTGCGGTTCGTCCACCGGCAGCACCGACGAGATCAAGGCGTTCGGCAACATGCTGCTCAATTCGGTGGCCGAGGGCCTGAACGCCAACTCGTATGTGCGGATGATGCCGCACACCACGGCGGCCAATATCAGCATTTTCTTCGGCCTCACCGGCCGCCTGATCCCGACGTCAAGCGCCTGCACCAGCGGCAGCCAGGGCATCGGCTATGCCTACGAGGCCATCAAGTTCGGCCGCTTGCCGCTGATGCTCGCCGGCGGCGCCGAAGAACTGTGCCCGACCGAAGCCATGGTTTTCGACGCGCTCTACGCCACCAGCCTGAAGAACGACACCCCGCAGTTGTCGCCACGTCCTTATGACAGCGGCCGTGACGGCCTGGTGATCGGTGAAGGGGGTGGCATGCTGGTGCTCGAAGAGCTGGAGCACGCCCTCGCGCGCGGCGCACGCATCCATGCCGAAATCGTCGGTTTCGGCAGCAACGCCGACGGCCAGCACACCACCCGTCCCGAACAAGTCACCATGCGCCGGGCGATGGAGTTGGCACTGGAAGACGCGGGGCTGCAACCGTCGGATATCGGTTACGTCAACGGCCACGGCACTGCCACCGAACAGGGCGACATCGCCGAAACTTTGGCCACCAGCAGCCTGTTTGGCGAACACATGCCCATCAGCTCGCAAAAGAGCTTCCTCGGCCACACCCTCGGCGCCTGCGGTGCGCTGGAGTCCTGGTTCAGCATCGAAATGATGAACCGCGACCTCTACGCCCATACCCTCAACCTCGACGACGTCGACCCGCATTGCGGCAAGCTGGACTACTTGCGCGGCGAGTTCCGGCAGATGAGCAACCGTTACGTGATGAACAACAATTTTGCGTTTGGCGGGGTGAATACTTCGCTGATTTTCAAGCGCTGGGCGTAACGCGGCAAACTACCGAACGACTTTGAATTTTCGGTGTACTTGCGGACGCTTTCGCGGGCAAGCCCGCTTGTGTCGTCCGCAGAAGCGAGGCTCACATCGAACCCCGTGGGAGCAGGCTTGCCCGCGATTGACGGCGCAGCCGTCATGTTTTCAACGGCTCAACCTTGCGCGTCAACAGCTCCACGAATGCCTTGGCCATCGCTGACTTCTGATCCTTGCGTTGCACCAGCCACACCGCCGACACCGCCGCCGGATCAAGCAATGGCCGATAAACCACGCCATCAATCCGCATCCGCTGATAGGACGCCGGCAGCACCGACACGCCGAGCCCCGCAGCGACCAGGCCAATGATGGTCATTGCTTCGCCTGCTTCCTGGGCAAAGTGCGGACTGAAACCGGCGTCTCGGGCCAGGCTGAGCAACTGTGCATAGAGCCCGCTGCCATAGCTGCGCGGGAAAAACACGAACGGTTCTAGGGCCAGCGCAGACAGGAACAATCCTTCCTCACTGTCATTGACCAGCGGATGCTTGGAGCTGAGTACCGCCACCAGCGGTTCACGCATCAACTCGACGACGCTCAGGCAATCCGGCAGTCCGAGCGGTCGCATGATCCCGACTTCGATCGACTCATCCACCAAGGCATCGGCCACTTGGGTACTGCTCATTTCCCGCAGGTTCAAATGCACCGCGGGGAAACGCTGACGAAACGAAAAAATCGCTTGGGGAATCGTCGAGTTGAACGGTGCCGAAGAGGTAAAGCCGATTTTCAGTTCGCCTAGCTCACCCAACTGCGCCCGGCGCGCCACATCTGCCGCCTTGTCGACCTGCGCCAGTACCAGTCGCGCCTCTTCGAGGAACAATCGACCGGCTTCGCTGAGCTCGACCCGACGATTGGTCCGCTCGAACAAGCGTGCACCGACTTCCTGCTCCAGCGCCTGAATCTGCTGACTCAAGGGTGGCTGGGAGATGCCCAGCACCTGTGCGGCACGGCCGAAATGCAGTTCTTCGGCAACGGCGATGAAGTAGCGCAGGTGACGCAATTCCATGAAAACCTCATTAGGTCGTTAAAGCTATCAAACAGGTCGAACAATATATTGGATTGAATCATTAGCCAGCTATATGCTTTTTTCATTGCCTGACCGGCTGCGCTGCTCCGAGGTTCAACGTGAAAACTGCTGTCGCCCCACTCACCCATGAAGTTCCACCCGCTGCACAGGACGATGTCGTCACTGAGCGGGTGGAGATCTACATCGAAAAAGGCACGCCGGCGTTCATGCGCACGGTATTGGCACTGTTCTGTGGCGGCTTTGCCACTTTCGCCCTGCTCTATTGCGTGCAGCCG
This sequence comes from Pseudomonas sp. Sample_22, assembly GCF_004307635.1. Lineage (NCBI taxonomy): Bacteria > Pseudomonadati > Pseudomonadota > Gammaproteobacteria > Pseudomonadales > Pseudomonadaceae > Pseudomonas > Pseudomonas sp. Sample_22. The sequence goes on along the minus strand of NZ_RCNY01000022.1, from coordinate 118,468 downwards.
ATGATGCCGCTGTTGTCCAGCGAATACTCCATCAACGCGGCGCAGAGCAGCCTGATTCTGTCGATCGCTACGGGCATGCTTGCCATCGGCCTGCTGATCACCGGTCCCGTCTCCGACCGTATCGGACGCAAGCCGGTAATGGTTGCGGCGCTGTTTGCCGCCGCCCTGTGCACCATGGCCAGCGCGATGATGCCGAGCTGGCACGGCGTGTTGGTCATGCGTGCGCTGATCGGGCTGTCATTGAGCGGCTTGGCGGCGGTCGCGATGACCTATTTGAGCGAAGAGATTCACCCACAACACATCGGTCTGGCCATGGGTCTGTACATCGCCGGCAACGCCATCGGCGGGATGAGCGGTCGGCTGATTACCGGGGTGTTGATCGACTTCGTCAGCTGGCACACGGCAATGCTGGTGATCGGTGGCCTGGCGCTGATTGCCGCGGCAGTGTTCTGGAAAATCCTCCCTGAATCACGCAATTTCCGCGCCCGCTCATTGCATCCGCGCAGCCTGCTGGACGGTTTCACCATGCACTTTCGCGACGCCGGCCTGCCGTTGCTGTTTCTCGAAGCGTTCGTGCTGATGGGCGCGTTCGTCACGCTGTTCAACTACATCGGCTATCGCTTGCTGGCCGAGCCGTATCACATGGAACAAGCCTTCGTCGGCCTGCTCTCGGTGGTGTACCTGTCGGGTATCTACAGTTCGGCGAAAATCGGCTCGCTGGCTGACAAGCTCGGACGGCGCAAAGTGCTTTGGAGCACCATCGTGCTGATGCTCGGCGGCCTCGCCCTGACGATGTTTACCCCGCTGCCGCTGGTGATTATCGGCATGCTGATTTTCACCTTCGGCTTCTTCGGCGCCCACTCGGTCGCCAGCAGTTGGATCGGCCGCCGTGCCACCAGGGCCAAAGGACAGGCCTCGTCGCTGTACCTGTTCAGCTACTACGCTGGATCGAGCATTGCCGGCACGGCGGGCGGGGTGTTCTGGCACCTGGGCGGCTGGAACGGCATCGGCCTGTTCATCGGCTCACTGCTGGTGATTGCGCTGCTGGTGGCGCTGAAACTGGCGAAATTGCCGCCGTTGCCCGCAAGCGCTGCTATCTGAGCACCACCCGCGCCTCCAGCAATCCATCGCGCGCCTCCAGTGTCAGCGATTGCAGTGTGGAGCCGTCGCGTTCGAGGCGGTCCAGCCATGGCAACAGCGCCATGGCGTCGCCGCTGAGGGTCAGGCGTAATTGATCGTTGTCGCTGTCCATCTGATGCAATTCAAGACCTGCCGCCATAGCGCTGTCGCTGATGCGCCGTGACAGCGGCTGGTTGGCTGATTGCGCAACGCCAAGGGGTTGTGCCTGCTGCAATTGCGCCGCGAGTATCCATTGTTGTTGATAGCGGCGTTCGGCTGTTGCGAGTCGTTGTTGGGTTGGCTGCCAAATCAGCAGGTATGCCGGAACGCCCACCACTAAAACACCCAGTGCCAACAGCAGTCTTCGTTCGCGCAAAGAAAGCCGCTGAAACTTTGCAGCGATTGCGCTCAATCCGCTCAATCTCATGCGCCTTGCTCCACGGTCAGAGTCGCCTGCACCCGGTTGTTGTGCTCCTTGTTTGCGCTGTCGAGCCGAACCGGCAGACCTTGCTGTCGGCCCCGTTCGCGCAGCAGCTCCAGTTCGGCAAAGTTGCTGGCCGTCAGCTGGATTCGCCAGCCATCGCCCTCGCGAAACTCGATGCGCCGGACTTCGACATCGCTGGCACCGATCACTTGCTCGACCAGTCTGACCAATCCTGCAATCCGCCCGCCTTGCGCCTGTGCGCCTTGGCTTTGCAGGTTTTTGAGTTGTGCCGCGAGGTCGACGATGCGGGTCTGCTCGGGGTACAACGCCTTGAACTGTTGCTCACTGCGGTTGTAGAGCTGACGACTTTGATTGTCGAGAAAACGGACACGCGTTTCACTCGCGCCCCAGTTCAGCAGTGCAAGCAGCAGCATCGCGATTACGCCGAGGCGCCAAGGCAGGCGAATACCCCGTGGGGCGAAATCGCCCTGCAACAAATTGATCGCCTGGCCCTGTTCCAGCATCAACCATTGATCACACTCGATGTTTGCCTGACGCTCATCGCGCCATTGGATGTCCGAGGGCAAATGAGGCCTCATCAACGCCAATCCGTCATCGGTCAGTGTCAGGCGAGCGGGCAGCCCCCCACCCAGCATCCAACGGCCAAACCACCAGATGCCGAGCGCTTGATCCCGAGGCAATACGTCGGCGTCGATACACACCGAGCGCACGTCAATTCCCGCCTCTCTCAGCAGCGCAAGTACAGCGGCAAATTGCTCCCGGTCAATCAACATCAGCGGATAACGCCCCAGTGGGTCACGCACGCCAATGCTCAGGTGCAGATGCTCCAGTGCTTCGCTTAATTGCTCTTCAATGGCGAAAGCGAGGGTTTGTGCATCGGGAGCGCGTCGGGACGGCCAGGGTTCACTGCACAGCCAACTGCACAATTCCATGGGAAGCAACAGATCTACGGGTTGGCCTTTCAGTGTCTGTGCTGCGTCGCTCAGGGTCATGGGTTGTCGTTGACCGGTTGCAGACCACCTGCAGCAGGGCCACTGCGCCGAAGGTACAGCCAGGCCTTGCGGGGTCAGGTAGAGCCAGTTTTTCATTGCGCTATCTCGTTGCTGTTCGACGGCAGTAACCGCCGTTGCAGAATGTTCAATTGGCGCGTCTTGGGGTCGCGTTCGACATCGGTGGTCAAGCGCAGACGGCTCTGCCCGTGGGTGACGTGGACGGTGATTCGATACCAGCGGCTGTCGATGCCCAGGCCGTGGCTGCTCAAGCCTTTGCCTGACAACAGCGGGTCCTGGGTGAAGGCCTGAACGCTCGACCAGGGCGTCGTCGAGCGCTGGCGCAGCAATGCATCCGCTGCGGCCGCTTCGACACCGTCCAGTGTGCGCAGAAGCAGCGCCGGGGCCGTGTTGATGTTCAGCGAAGCGCCCACGGGCAACAACGCGACCCAAGGTTCCAGTCGACGCAGATGTTCACCGTCGATATCGGGCAATAGGCGCAACTGACTCAGATCTCGCAAGGCACCGACTTGCTCCAGGTGCAGCTCGGGCAGTTCCAGCAGCGCCAACAAGCGCGCCCAACGCTTGAGCGTGACCTGATCAACCTGCCCCTGAATCAACAGGGCATTAAGATTGAAGCGTCCGGCCAGATCCTCGATGGCAAAGCTGATCTGCGCGTCCTCCATGACGAAAGCCGGGATCTGATCAGGTAGACGGTCGCTGTCTTTGTGCTGTGCCATCAACAATGACAGCGCCAAGGTTTCTCCGGCCATGCCGAGCTGACGCAAATGCAGTTGATGCAGTTGTTGCCCGGTGCTTTGCAGCAACAGTCGATGACTGCGCAGCACGCCACCGATGATCACCAGTGCCAGGCTCATGACCAGCAACACGCTGATCAGCGCCACACCGCGTTGGCGTGTCCTCACAACAGTGCACCCGGCAACAACATCACTCGACGGATCGCCTGGTATCGTCCCGTCGATACCTGCATTTCCACGGCCAGCGGTGCCTCTGCGGTAAGCCAGTCGCCGCGCCAGCCGGTGCGAGCGTCGAACAGACGCCAACGCAAGTCGCGGACATCATCGAGCAGCTTTTGCCGCTGCACCACCGACGAGCCTTCTGCCCGGCTCTCTCGCCACAACGCGCCATTGTCGAGACGGTAAGTCAGCGCTTGCCGCTCGCTGCGCGGCAGGTCCAGCGGGTTGCGCCAATTGCCGCGCTGCCATTGCAATTGCGTCTGTTGCAATACGACTGGCTGTTGCGTGATGTGCAGCACGTCACGCTCAATCACGGCGATGGCGCGCTGCAAACTACGCAACTCACGCTCATGGGCAGTACTGCCCTGCTGCACCCGTACCACACCATCGAACAGCGTCCAGCTGGCCAGCCCCAACACGGCGAAGATCGCCATGGCGATCACCAGTTCCAACAGGGTGAACCCGATCTGCTTATTCATCACGATCAGCGATCCAGGCAGTGACTTGATGCAGGGACTGGTCACGATCGGCCAGGCTGACTTCAATGTCGACTGTGAGCAGGCGCGGCTCCGAGCTGTCACCAACACGCTGGCGCAGCAGCCAGTCGCGACTGGCCATGTGCACCGTGTGCTGCGACTGCCCATTGGCTGGAGCGGATTGCAGACGTAGTTCATTGAGTTGATTGTCCGCCACCCACGCCGCCAACAGCCGTTGTTCGACGACAGCCGATTGCTTGACCACGTATTGGCTCGCAGACAGCACAGCAGTCGCCAGGGTCGCAAAAACCGCCAGCGCCACCATGATCTCCAGCAGAGTGAAGCCGTCCATGCGTGAGGCCAGACAGGGCTTAACCATCAATCACCACCTCACCAATGCCATCGCTGGAAAGGCTCGACCAGATCCGGTCCCTGGCCTCGAACGTCAATGTGAACGTGCTGGTTTCATCACTGCTCAGCATCAGTAGTTGAGGCGGGCCTTCGTCAGCGCCCAGGCTGACGGAATAACCATCCTGCTTCAGGCGCAACCGCAGATGATCGGGCCATCGATAAACAGCGGTCAGCGCTTCCCAACCCCGCACCTCGAGCCGCATCGCCCGGTATCCTTCGGCACTCAAGCGCACGCCGTATTCCTGCCCGTCGATGACCGCTCTTTCGCGCAATTGCCGAATGACCCCGGCGAGGGCGTCCGCTTCGCGTCGAGCCTGTTGCGCGGGGTTCATGCCGGTGGCGAAACTGACCATGCCCGCCAGCACGCCGATCAATACGATCACGATCATCAATTCCAGCAAGGTAAATCCTCGACAACGACGCGGCATCAATCAACCGCCCCAGTTGCCGATGTCGGCCGCATGCCCTTCACCGCCCACCACGCCATCGGCACCAAGGGAGTACAAATCGTAAGTGCCGTCGACCGATTGCACACCGGGATTGAGGTACTGATAGGGTGTATTCCACGGATCCACCGGCACAGATTTCAAGTAGCCATTGGGGTTCCAGTTGCGCGCTGCAGGCAGGCCGGACGGGCGTTTGCTCAAGGCTTCAAGCCCCTGTTGCGTCGAGGGATAGTTGAAATTGTCGAGGCGATACATCTCCAGGGCAGTGGCGATGGCCTGGATGTCGACTTTGGCGGCGGTGACTTTGGCCTGATCGGGACGGCTCATGAACTGCGGTACCACAATGGCCCCCAGAATGCCGATGATGACCACCACCACCATGATTTCGATGAGGGTAAAACCGCGTTGCAAAGGACTGCGACGTAAAGCGTTCATGGATCAATTCACCAATTGGTTGAGGCTGAGTATCGGAAGCAGAATCGCCAGCACGATCAGCAGCACCACGCCGCCCATCAGCACCAGCATCGCGGGCTCGAATAGACTCACTACCAGCGCGATCCGCGCGGCGAGGCTGCTTTCCTGTTGTTCGGCGGCGCGGCTGAGCATGCGGTCGAGTTCGCCGGCCCGTTCGCCACTGGCGATCATGTGCAGCATCATCGGCGGGATATCGCCGCTGATTTCCAGGCCACGGGTCAGGGTGCCGCCTTCGCGGACCGCACGGGCAACGTCGGCCATGCGCGCGCGAATGCTCAGGTTGCCGATCACAGCGGCGGCGATTTCCAGTGCGTCGACCAGGGGAACCGCGCTTTTACCGAGAATTGCCAGGGTGCTGGCGAACCGTGCGGCTTCCATTTCCCGCAGCAATTGACCGGCGATCGGCAGATTCAAGACCGACCGATGCCAACGCATCCGCCAGAGCGGCTGACGCAGACTCCAGCGCCAAAGGCCGCCCACCATCGCCAGCGCGCCAAACAGCCACAGGCCATGGCTGCGCAGCCCGTTACTGACACTGATCAAGGCCCGGGTCAGCCAGGGTAAGGGTTGCCCGCTGTCGACGAAGATTTTCACCACGTCCGGCACCACGTAACCCAGCAGAAAGCCGACGATGACAACGCTGGCGAGCATCAGGATCAACGGGTACACCAGCGCCATCTGAATTTTTTGTCGCGACGCCTGGCGGGCCTGGGTATACGCCGCCAGCTGCTCCAGCACATGCCCCAAATGGCCCGAACGTTCACCGGCCGCCACGGTTGCGCGGAACAATTCAGGGAATGCCTTGGGAAATTGCGCCAGCGCCGCGGCCAGTGCATGGCCCTCCATCACCCGGCTTCTGACGGCTGACAGCAGCCCGGCAATCCGACGTCTGGCACTTTGTTTCGCAACGGCCTCAAGGGCTTCTTCCAGAGGCAAACCCGCCTGAACCAATGTCGACAACTGCAATGTCAGCAGTGCCAGATCGGCGGCACTCAGCCGCCCAGCGCCCGGTGTGGAATTCATGCCGCCAGCAGTCCGGATCTCACTCACGTCGCGGGGCCACAGCCCGCGCGCACGTAACAGTTGCCGGGCGTGGCGAGGGCTATCGGCCTCCAGCCGCCCTTTGCAGCGACGGCCCTGAGCATCATCTGCGCGGTAATCGAAGGTCGGCACGTCCTAGTCCTCCCGAGTCACGCGCAGCAACTCGTCGAGGCTGGTCTGGCCGTCGATCACCCGCTGTCGGCCATCCTGAAACAGGCTGCGCGCTCCCTTGCGAGCCTCGTCGGTCAATGCCTGCTCGCTGGCACCCTGATGAATCAGCGTCGAGATTGCCGGCGTCACGCTGATCAATTCATAGATGCCGATCCGCCCGCGATAACCGTGCTGACATTGTTCACAGCCCACGGCCCTGAACAGTTGCAACGTCGTCGCCCTGCCCAGCCCCAGTCGCTGGCAAGCCGCCGCATCAGCGCCGTACGGCGCCTTGCAATGCGGGCACAACGTTCGCAGCAACCGTTGGGCCAACACCCCCACCAGTGACGAGGCCAACAGATAGGCATCCACCCCCATGTCCACCAGACGCGTCACGGCACCGACCGCGCTGTTGGTGTGCAACGTCGACAGCACCAGATGACCGGTCAGCGAAGCCTGCACGGCAATTTCCGCCGTTTCGCGGTCGCGGATTTCACCGACCATCACCACGTCCGGGTCCTGCCGCAGAATCGCCCGCAACCCCCGGGCGAAGGTCATGTCGACTTTCGGATTGACCGGCATCTGCCCGACGCCGGGCAGGTGGTATTCGATGGGATCCTCGACCGTCAGAATGTTGCGAGTCTGGTCGTTCAGGCTGCTCAACGCAGCGTACAGGCTGGTGGTTTTGCCCGAACCGGTAGGCCCGGTCACCAGCAAAATCCCGTGGGGTTTACTCAGCAATTGCTGCAACGCCAAGAGGATGTCATCCGGCATCCCCAGACGCGACAACTCCAGGCGCCCGGCCTGTTTGTCGAGCAGGCGCAAGACTACCCGCTCACCGTGGGCTGAGGGCAACGTCGAAACCCGCACATCCACTTCATGCCCGGCCAGTCGCAGGGCTATTCGGCCATCCTGCGGCACCCGCTTTTCGGCAATATCCAGCCGCGCCATGACCTTGATCCGCGACACCAGCAGCGTCGCCAGTTCCCGCCGTGGCCGAAGCATTTCCCGCAGCTGCCCGTCGACGCGCATACGCACGCAAAGGTACTGCTCGAAGGTTTCCAGATGTACATCCGAGGCATGCTCGCGTACCGCTTCACTGAGCAGCGCGTTGATCAGGCGGATGATCGGCGCATCACCCTGTTGTTCAAGCAGGTCGGCGGTTTGCGGTACCTGGTCCGCCAGACTCAGCAGGTCCAGTTCTTCGTCCAACCCTTGAGCGACTTGCTCGGCAGCGCTCTGGCCTTCGCGGTATGCCGTCGCCAGCCGAGTCGCAAATTCATCCGCAGGCAACAGCCGCATCGGAAGGTCCCGAGCACAGCGCCGACGGACTTCGGTCAGGGCGGTCAGCGGTGTATCACTGCGCAGCACAATGCTGGGCTCGCCTTCCTCCCACACCAACAGCACGCCGAAACGCCGTGCGAAACCAAAGGGCAACGACTCTGCACCCTCCATCGGGCGGCTCATGGCGCCGGTGGCGCCGACTGGCGCAGGTCGAACACCGGCGCATTGGAAACCGGCTCAAACAACTGACGCGCATCCGCTGGCAGCAGCAACGAGTTGTTTTCCCGCGCCCCTGGCTGACTCAAGTCCCGCAGTGCGTTGTAGCGTCGCTGGCTGACATCGCTGAGGTCTTCTGTACTGCGCACAATGGTCGGCCGCAAGAACACCATCAGATTGCTTTTGGTTTGCGTTTCCCGGGTCCAGCGAAACAACGCCCCCAGGTATGGAATATCGCGCAGCAGCGGCACTCCGCTTTTTTGCGTGCGCACGCTGTCGCGGATCAGGCCGCCAATAACGATGATTTCACCGTCATCGGCCAGAATGGTGCTCTTGAGCGCGCGTTTGTTGGTGATCAAGTCTGAAGAGTCGATGCCTGAAACCGACGGCGCGATATCCGACACCTCTTGCTCGACCTCAAGGCGCAGGGTCGAGCCTTCGTTGATGTAGGGTTTGATCTTCAGGCTGATGCCGACGTCCTTGCGTTCGACCGTGGTGAACGGATTGTCCGCACCACTGCTGTTGGTGGCGTAGGAACCGGTTTTGAACGGTACGTTCTGGCCGACGATGATTTCCGCTTCCTGATTGTCCAGGGTCAACAGGCTCGGGGTGGACAACAGGTTGCTATGGGTATTGCTGGCCAGCGCTGAAATCAACGCGCCGAAACGATCACTGCCCAGGTGCAGCAGCGCGCCTTCCGGCGCCGATTTTTTCTCGTCGAACTTCAACCCGCCGACGATAGGAATGTCGGTGCCGGGAAAGTTGATGAAGCCTTTCGCGTCACCAGTGTTCAAGCCCCACTGCACGCCAACGGCTTCGGCAATGTCGCCGGAAATCTCGACGATGGCAGCATGGATCAGCACCTGCGCTCGCGGCTGATCCAGCTGACGCACGATGCTTTCGATGGTCCGGACCTGTGCCGGCTCGGCAATCAGTACCAGCGCATTCTGGCTCTCGTCGGCCTTGATCATGAATGTCGTACTGGGCGCAATGTCCTTGCCTGCGCCAACGGCCGGAGCGACTTTTCGGCCCTGGCCCATGCTTTCCAGAATTTCCGCCAGCTGCCTGGCATCACTGTGACGCAGACGAATCACCCTGGCGTTGTCCGGGGTCGCGGTCGCCGGGATATCCAGACCACGAGCCAGCTCGGTCAAGCGTTGGCGAACCGCCGGCGGACCGATGAGGATCAGACGGTTGGTTCGCGTGTCAGCCAACACCTGAATCGAGGTATCGGCATTACGCTTGCCCAGTGACGATTCCATCACCGACACCACGTCGCTGACCTGAGCGTGGCGCAGCTGAACCACGGCGTGCATGCTGCTCTGCCCGGAATCCAGTTGTCGCACCACGTGGGCGATTCGTTGCGCATTGGCCGCCGTGTCGGTTATCACCAACGCATTGGCGGATACCGAAGGCCCGACGTAGCCATTGACCGAGACCAGTGGCCTGACCAGGCCTGCAATGTCGTTGGCGCTGCTGGTGTTCAATTCGATGACCTGAGTGACGAATTGCGACGCCGTGGTGTTTTTTGCCGAACCGGTGCCGGCACGGGTTTTTGCTTCGGTCACGGGCGTGATCAGGATCCGGTCGCCTTCATCGATGACCGTGAAGTTATGGGCATCGAGCACCGAGTAGAACAGGCGCCGAACACCCTCACGATCGAGGGCCTGACGGGACATCACCGTGACGCGCCCGGAGACCCTGGGATCGAGCACCACGGTAGTGCCGAGAATGCTGGAAATTTCCTCGACAATGTCCCGCAGCTCGGCGTTATTCATCGCCAACTGCCATTTTTCTTCTGCTGCCTGAAGTCCCCAGGGGAAGGCCAGGCTCAACAACAATGCAAGCAAAAGCAGCGGGCGAAAACGACGTACGCCAAGGAAAAGCTTCATGACTGTGATCACTCTGACGGCCCGGATAACGGGTGTAGATAACGCGCGGGAACAGCGGAGTCGTGCAGGTCGTCCGGCGACTCGAGTTGACGCAGAAAACGCTCGGCGGGTGGTAGCAGTGCGAGTCGCTCTTCTCGCCCCTTGTTCCACAGCACCACTTGATTCGCCTCGACACGACGCAGCACGCTGCCACCCGGCAAGCGCTCGCCTACCTGATACATGCGCGAGCCTTGAGCATCGACCAGCAACGCTCTGGACGCACCGTTGCTGACGACAAAACTGGCCTGCAAGGTCAGTGGCTCGGCACTGGCCAGCAGCGTTGTGCCTTTCATCAGCCCCATGACGGTTGCCACGGCCGTGGCATCCGAAGGCGCTTGGGAGGGTGACGGCGCTGCCGCAAGAACCGGCAGAGGCATGGCCAGATGTTCACGAAAACGCCACTCTTGCCACAGCAGAAATACCGCGTAGCCAATGGGCACCATCAGCAGGCAAAAACGGCCCGCTACGTTCAATGAATGCTTCATTGGCGGATCACTCGAACCTTTCGTTAGAACGATTGCCGCACAATCGCAGAGACATCCGGCGCAATATCCGGTGCCCGCGTGCCTCGTGCACGATCACCGCGCCCACGTGCAGTGCAATCAGTGCCGCAAGCACCCCACACGCCCACACATGCACCGTGGTGAACAGCGCGAGAAGGTCGGCGTCGTCCAGCGGCTGAGCAATCTGGAACAAGCCGAACACATCGATCGGGCGGTCCATCATCAGGACACCCGTGATCAAAACCAGACTTACGGTGAAATAAATCAGCACGTGAGCAAGCAATACCAACCGTTCCATGAGTGCTGAAGCCAGCACATTCATGTGCTGGAGATGCCAGGCAAAAATAAACAAACGCCAGAAGAAAACCGGAATGAACACTGTGGTCAATGAAACATTGATAAAAGCCACCCGGTGCTTGATCGGCGCCGGCACATCAATGCCGGCTGCATAGAAACCGGATGCCAAGGTCCAAACGATGACCATGGCCGATATCCAGTGCAGCAGCACACGTTGCCTGGAGTAACCCAAAACCGTCATTTTCAACTCGATGTTCAAAAAAACTTCAGGCGACCTTCACAGGCCACCTGAAGTCATGCGAAAGGATTTAGAGTTTGTTCCACGCCATGTGCCAATGCGCACCGACGCCAGGCTCAAATCCATTAGCGCTTGGGCTGAATTGCTTGCAATAACCCGACTCAGGGAAAGGTTTGCACTCAAAGACTTCGTTGGTCTTGGGTTGCAGCACTTTGGTCCCGGCGGTGTAGCCGCTGATGCCTTCCGGGAACACGAAGTCGTAGTCGACGCCTGCACCTTCACCGGACAGTTTCGTGGTCTGGGTATCCTGGCGAGTGGTCCGACCGTCGAGGGTTGTGCCGACCAGGGTCAGGGTATGAGCTCCAGGATTACTGCGAACATCAATCGCCAGCCAGGAAGCACCGCTGTCCACTTGAGCAGAAGTGGAGCCAACCGGCTTGTTGCTCGCGTCGAACAACGTCGCTTCGACGTTCATCTTGCGATTGGACATGATGCTGAAATCGACCTTGGCCAGGCCTTTGTCCAACACATACTCAGCTTGTTGCGAGGCTACCGAGAGACGAGCCGCGGTATCTTCCTCCATCTTCAATTGCACTTCGTAACGGGTCACGCCGCTTTCTTTCTGTGCGTATACGCTGTTGTTGCCTTTGACCGGTTCGATGTTGCCGCTTTCATCGCGAACGCCTGCGCGAACCAGTTTATGAGCCTTGTTGATAGCTTCTGCCAACTTGAACGACCAATTGGCGGGCGAGCCTTCATCGGCCGACTCGATGGCAATCTCGACACTGTATTCAGGGTTCTCGCCATTGGCGGAGAACGCACGTGCCTTGACCTTGTCCCCGACCAGCAACGCGGTCGAAGGCGAAATGCTGCCCACGGAAGCCCAGCCACCCGGCAGCTCGGGTTCTGCCAGGATGTTCACGTCTGCCACGTTGTAGAACGCGGCGTCGGTGTCGCCGACGGTCCAGATTGCCAAAAGGACGTGGTGACCGGATTTGTCAGCAGGGATGGTGCAGTTGTGTTTGTCACTGTTTGACGGCTTCTGATTGCCGCCGTCGATGGTGCAGAACGGCGTGCTTTCGAACGTGGCACGCTTGAGCGCTTCGTTAGGGTTCCAGCCGTTTCGGCTAATGAAATATTCGTGTTTGGTGGCTGGGTGAGCGGCCGTGTAGCGCCACTGGAAATCAATCGTGCGGTCCTTGATTTCCGTCAGTTGCCAACGGGTCGCTGATTGGGCGTCCAGGGCAGAGAAGCTCGAGTGACCGCCGCTTGCAATCTTGCCATCGACCGGCCCCTGCAAAGGCGCGCCACCGACACCAGCGGGAAAGCCCTTGAAGGTTTCACCGACACTTTGTGGCTCGTATTGCGCGCCGCCACAGTTGGTATTCACACCTTTCTGACAGGCCAGTGCACGCGACGGCGGAGTTTCCAGATAACCATGAGCAAAAGCACCTTGAGATGCCAACATTGCCGATAACAGGATCATTGAAGAAGTGCAGGCAGCAAACGCACTTCCCTTGTAAGAAGTATTTTTCATCAAATGAATTCCAGACTGCTTATCGAAATTTAAGGCGCGCATTGCTGGCGCCACTGTTTGCGATGTTGCTCATCCTCGGGGATGAACAAGTGTCTGAAACCTTACTTGGATGATGGCGTTTTCTATGTAGGGAAAGTCTCTCCTAGCCGCGGGAACAGTCTCTACGACTAATACTCTGACACGAGACGACATAGTTCTTACAAGCGGTAACCCAAAAGCAAACAGCAAAAGGTGGGCATGAAAAAGCCTGTCGGGCGCCAGGCCGGACAGGCTGTCAATTACCGCAAAAACAGTTACTCGTGATACTGCGCCGACAACTCATGCACCGCGCGCAAGAACGCGCCGGCATGTTCCGGGTCGACTTCCGGCGTGATGCCGTGCCCCAGGTTGAACACGTGGCCACTGCCCTTGCCGTAGCTGGCGAGGATGCGGCCCACTTCATTGCGAATCGCTTCAGGCTTGGCGTAAAGCACGGTCGGGTCCATGTTGCCTTGCAGCGCGACCTTGTCACCGACACGGGCACGGGCGTTACCGATATCGCAGGTCCAGTCCAGGCCCAGTGCATCGGCGCCCGCCTCGGCGATGCTTTCCAGCCACAGACCGCCGTTCTTGGTGAACAGGATCACTGGCACCTTGCGCCCTTCGTGCTCTCGAATCAAACCGCTGACGATTTTCTTCATGTAGGCCAGCGAGAACTCCTGGTACGCCGCTGCCGACAGGTTGCCGCCCCACGTGTCGAAAATCTGCACCGCTTGCGCACCTGCCATGATCTGGCCGTTGAGATAGCTGGTGACCGACTGTGCGAGCTTGTCCAGCAGCAGGTGCATGGCTTGCGGGTTGTCGTAGAGCATCGCTTTGGTCTTGCGGAAGTCTTTCGACGAGCCGCCTTCGACCATATAGGTGGCGAGGGTCCACGGGCTGCCGGAGAAACCGATCAGCGGAACGCGCCCGTTCAGTTCCCGGCGAATGGTGCTGACCGCATCCATCACGTAGCCCAGGTCTTTGTGTGGATCGGGGATCGGCAGGGCTTCGATGTCGGCCAGGGTGCTGACGACTTTCTTGAAGCGCGGACCTTCGCCGGTTTCGAAGTACAGGCCCTGGCCCATGGCATCAGGGATGGTCAGGATGTCGGAAAACAGGATGGCCGCGTCCAGTTGTGGATAGCGGTCCAGCGGCTGCATCGTGACTTCGCAAGCGAACGCCGGGTTCATGCACAGGCTCATGAAATCGCCGGCCTTGGCACGGCTGGCGCGGTATTCAGGCAGATAGCGACCAGCCTGACGCATCATCCACACAGGGGTGACGTCAACAGGTTGCTTGAGCAGGGCGCGCAGGAAACGGTCGTTCTTCAGGGCAGTCATGTCGGCATCCGGAAAAAAAGTGCGGGCATTTTCTCAGAGCCGGACGCAAAAGGCACGGCAAGCGCCGCACCTTTTGTCTATCGGGTCAATTTGTCGCGGGGAAACCCGTAACTCGCAACACCACAAAGCACTGTGGGAGCTGGCTCGCCAGCGATGGCACCACTTCGGTCTACGTTGAAAACCGAGGTTTCTGCATCGCTGGCAAGCCAGCTCCCACAGGTATTGCGTTGCAGTTTCGACCGGGGGTCAGACGCCCAGGTAATCCAGGATCCCTTCAGCCGCATTGCGGCCTTCGAAGATCGCCGTTACCACCAGGTCGGAACCGCGAACCATATCGCCACCGGCGAAGATTTTCGGGTTGCTGGTCTGGTGCTTGTACTGACCTTGTTCCGGCGCCACGACGCGGCCCTGGCTGTCGGTCTGGATGCTGAACTGCTCGAACCAAGGCGCCGGGCTCGGACGGAAACCGAAGGCGATGACCACGGCATCGGCCGGGATGATCTCTTCGGAGCCCGGGATCGGCTCTGGGCTGCGGCGGCCACGGGCATCCGGCTCGCCGAGACGGGTCTCGACCACCTTCACGCCTTCGACCTTGTCTTCGCCGACAATCGCGATCGGCTGGCGGTTGTAGAGGAATTTCACGCCTTCTTCCTTGGCGTTCTTCACCTCTTTGCGCGAGCCTGGCATGTTCGCTTCGTCACGACGATAAGCACAGGTCACCGACTTGGCGCCCTGGCGGATCGAGGTACGGTTGCAGTCCATCGCCGTGTCGCCACCGCCAAGTACCACGACTTTCTTGCCTTTCATGTCGACGAAATCTTCCGGCGACTTTTCAAAGCCCAGGTTGCGGTTGACGTTGGCGATCAGGAAGTCCAGCGCGTCGTACACGCCCGGCAGGTCTTCCCCGGCAAAGCCGCCCTTCATGTAGGTGTAGGTGCCCATGCCCATGAATACCGCATCGTATTCTTCGAGCAGTTGCTCGATGGTCACGTCCTTGCCCACTTCGGTGTTCAGACGGAACTCGATGCCCATGCCGGTGAAGACTTCACGGCGATTGCTCAGCACGGTCTTTTCCAGCTTGAACTCGGGGATGCCGAAAGTCAGCAGACCGCCGATTTCCGGGTTCTTGTCGAACACCACCGGGGTCACGCCGCCACGTACCAGCACGTCCGCACAGCCCAGGCCAGCAGGGCCTGCGCCGATGATCGCGACACGCTTGCCGGTCGGCTTGACCTTGGACATGTCCGGGCGCCAGCCCATGGCGAACGCGGTGTCGGTGATGTATTTCTCGACCGAACCGATGGTCACCGCGCCGAAACCGTCGTTGAGGGTGCAGGCCCCCTCGCACAGACGGTCTTGCGGGCACACCCGGCCGCAAACTTCCGGCAGAGTGTTGGTCTGGTGCGACAACTCGGCGGCCTGGAGGATGTTGCCCTCGGCCACCAATTTGAGCCAGTTGGGAATGAAGTTGTGCACCGGGCACTTCCATTCGCAATACGGGTTGCCACAACCCAGGCAGCGGTGGGCCTGATCGGCCGACTGCTGGGGTTTGAACGGTTCGTAGATTTCGACGAACTCTTTCTTGCGTTGACGCAACAGTTTCTTCTTCGGATCTTTGCGCCCGACATCGATGAACTGGAAGTCGTTATTCAGACGTTCAGCCATTGTTAAAACCTCATCAAACTCTTCAGGCGCATATCACTGCGGATTGGCACGGGTGCTGGAAAGCAACGATTTCAGGTTGGCAGCCTTCGGCTTGACCAGCCAGAAGCGACGCAAGTAATCATCGAGATTCTCGGCGAGCTCACGCCCCCACTCGCTGTCGGTTTCCTCGACGTACTCGTTCAGCACGCGTTGCAAATGGCTGCGGTAGGCTTCCATCGCCTCGCCGCTGATCCGCTGGATTTCCACCAGTTCGTGGTTGACCCGGTCAACGAAGGTGTTGTCCTGGTCGAGCACGTAGGCGAAACCGCCGGTCATGCCAGAGCCGAAGTTGTAACCGGTCTTGCCCAGTACGCAGACGAAACCACCGGTCATGTACTCGCAGCAGTGATCGCCAGTGCCTTCCACCACGGTGTGGGCACCGGAGTTACGCACAGCAAAACGCTCGCCTGCGGTGCCGGCGGCGAACAGCTTGCCCCCGGTGGCGCCGTACAGGCAGGTGTTGCCGATGATGGCACTGTCCTGAGTCTTGTAGACGCTGCCCTTGGGCGGAACGATGACCAGCTTGCCGCCGGTCATGCCCTTGCCGACATAATCGTTGGCGTCGCCTTCCAGGTACAGGTTCAGGCCGCCGGCGTTCCATACGCCGAAGCTCTGGCCCGCAGTACCCTTGAAGCGGAAGGTGATCGGCGCATTCGCCATGCCCTGGTTGCCATGCTTGCGAGCGATTTCGCCGGAGATCCGCGCGCCGATGGAACGGTCGCAGTTGCAGATATCCAGGTCGAACTCGGCACCGCTCAGGTCGTTGATCGCCGAAGCAGCCATCTCGACCATTTTCTCGGCCAGCAGGCCTTTGTCGAACGGCGGGTTGCGGTCTACGCCACAGAACTGCGGCTTGTCCGCTGGCACATGGTCGCTGCCCAGCAACGGGGTCAGGTCCAGGTGATGCTGCTTGGCGGTCTGGCCTTCGAGGACTTCCAGCAGATCGGTACGACCGATCAGCTCTTCGAGGGAGCGCACGCCCAGCTTGGCCAGCCACTCACGGGTTTCTTCGGCGACGTAGGTGAAGAAATTCACCACCATGTCGACGGTACCGATGTAGTGGTCCTTGCGCAGTTTTTCGTTCTGGGTCGCGACGCCGGTGGCGCAGTTGTTCAGGTGGCAGATGCGCAGGTATTTGCAGCCCAGGGCGATCATTGGCGCGGTGCCGAAGCCGAAGCTTTCAGCGCCGAGGATCGCTGCCTTGATCACGTCGAGGCCGGTTTTCAGGCCACCGTCGGTCTGCACCCGAACCTTGCCGCGCAGGTCGTTGCCGCGCAGGGTCTGATGGGTTTCGGCCAGGCCGAGCTCCCACGGGGCGCCCGCGTACTTGATCGAGGTCAGCGGCGATGCGCCGGTGCCGCCGTCGTAGCCGGAGATGGTGATCAAGTCCGCGTAGGCCTTGGCCACACCGGCGGCGATGGTGCCAACGCCCGCTTCCGCTACCAGCTTCACCGAAACCAGCGCCTTCGGGTTGACTTGTTTCAGGTCGAAAATCAGCTGCGACAAGTCTTCGATGGAGTAGATGTCGTGGTGCGGCGGTGGCGAAATCAGGGTCACGCCCGGCACTGCATAACGCAGCTTGGCGATCAGGCCGTTGACCTTGCCGCCTGGCAACTGACCGCCTTCGCCCGGCTTGGCGCCTTGAGCGACCTTGATCTGCAGCACTTCGGCGTTGACCAGGTATTCCGGGGTCACACCAAAACGGCCCGTCGCCACCTGCTTGATTTTCGAGCTCTTGATGGTGCCGTAGCGTGCCGGGTCTTCGCCGCCTTCGCCGGAGTTGGAACGCGCACCGAGGCGGTTCATGGCTTCGGCCAGGGCTTCGTGAGCTTCCGGCGACAGGGCACCCAGGGAGATACCGGCGGAGTCGAAGCGCTTGAGCACCGATTCCAGCGGTTCGATCTCGCTCATATCCAATGGCGTGTCGAGGGTTTTGACTTTCAGCAGGTCGCGGATCATCGACACCGGGCGGTTATCCACCAGCGAGGTGTATTCCTTGAACTTGCTGTAGTCGCCCTGTTGCACGGCAGCTTGCAGGGTGTTGACCACGTCAGGGTTGTACGCGTGGTATTCGCCACCGTGGACGAACTTCAGCAAACCGCCCTGCTGGATCGGCTTGCGCGGGCTCCAGGCTTCGGCGGCCAGGGCCTTCTGCTCGGCTTCGATGTCGACGAAGCGCGCACCCTTGATGCGGCTTGGCACGCCACGGAAGCTCAGGTTGCAGACTTCCTCGGACAAACCGATGGCTTCGAACAACTGCGCACCACGGTACGAAGTAATGGTCGAGATGCCCATCTTCGACAGGATCTTCAGCAAGCCCTTGGTGATGCCTTTACGGTAGTTCTTGAACACCTCATAGAGGTCGCCCAGCACTTCACCGGTACGGATCAGGTCACCCAGCACTTCGTAGGCCAGGAACGGATAAACGGCAGAAGCACCGAAACCGATCAATACGGCGAAGTGATGCGGATCGCGAGCGGTCGCGGTTTCCACGAGGATGTTGGAGTCGCAACGCAGGCCTTTTTCGGTCAGGCGGTGGTGCACCGCGCCGGTGGCCAGGGAGGCGTGGATCGGCAACTTGCCCGGGGCAATGTGACGGTCGCTCAGCACGACCTGGGTACGACCGGCGCGCACGGCTTCTTCAGCCTGATCGGCGACGTTGCGGATCGCCGCTTCGAGGCCGACGCTCTCATCGTAGTTAAGGTCGATGATCGCGCGCTCGAAGCCTGGGCGATCGAGGTTCATCAGCGAGCGCCATTTGGCCGGGGAAATGACCGGCGAGCTTAGGATCACGCGCGAGGCGTGTTCCGGCGACTCCTGGAAGATGTTGCGTTCGGCGCCGAGGCAGATCTCCAGCGACATGACGATCGCTTCACGCAGCGGGTCGATCGGCGGGTTGGTGACCTGCGCGAACTGCTGGCGGAAATAGTCGTACGGCGTGCGCACGCGCTGGGACAGCACGGCCATCGGCGTATCGTCGCCCATCGAGCCCACGGCTTCGTAGCCCTGCTCCCCGAGCGGACGCAGCACCTGATCACGCTCTTCGAACGTGACCTGGTACATCTTCATGTATTGCTTGAGCTGATCGACGTCGTAGAACGCCGATCCGTGGTCGTTGTCTTCCATGGTCGCCTGGATGCGCAGGGCATTCTTGCGCAGCCATTGCTTGTACGGATGACGCGACTTCAGACGGTTGTCGATGGCGTCGGTGTCGAGGATCTGCCCGGTTTCGGTGTCAACGGCAAAGATCTGGCCCGGCCCGACACGGCCCTTGGCAAGCACGTCTTCAGGCTGGTAGTTCCAGACACCGATTTCCGAAGCCAGGGTAATGAAACCGTTCTTGGTGGTGACCCAACGCGCCGGACGCAGACCGTTACGGTCGAGCAGGCACACCGCGTAGCGACCGTCGGTCATTACCACGCCGGCCGGGCCGTCCCACGGTTCCATGTGCATCGAGTTGTATTCATAGAACGCACGCAGATCCGGGTCCATGGTTTCGACGTTCTGCCACGCAGGCGGAATGATCATCCGCACGCCACGGAACAGATCGATGCCACCGGTGACCATCAACTCCAGCATGTTGTCCATGCTCGAGGAGTCGGAACCCACGCGGTTGACCAGCGGACCGAGTTCTTCCAGGTCCATCAGATCGTTGGTGAACTTGGTGCGACGAGCCACGGCCCAGTTGCGGTTGCCGGTGATGGTGTTGATCTCGCCGTTGTGCGCCAGGAAGCGGAACGGTTGAGCCAGCGGCCATTTCGGCAGGGTGTTGGTGGAGAAGCGCTGGTGGAACACGCAAATCGAAGTTTGCAGGCGCTCATCGCTCAGGTCTGGATAGAAGGCGGTCAAATCCGCCGGCATCATCAGGCCTTTATAAATGATGGTCTTGTGCGAAAAGCTGCACACGTAATGGTCGGTGTCAGCAGCGTTGGCCACGGACGACTTGCGACGGGAAGTGAACAGCTTGACGGCCATGTCCTGATCGCTCAGGCCTTCACCGCCGATGAATACCTGCTCGATCTGCGGCAGACGCTCGAGGGCCAGGCGCCCGAGGACGCTGGTGTCGATCGGCACTTTGCGCCAGCCGACGAGCTGCAGGCCGGCGGCCAGGATCTCGCGGTTCATGTTCTCGCGAGCGGCTTCGGCCTTGACCGGGTCCTGGTTGAAAAAGACCATGCCCACGGCATATTGCTTGGGCAGTTCGACGCCAAACGTTTCCTGGGCGATGGCTCGCAGGAACACGTCAGGCTTTTGAATCAGCAGACCGCAACCGTCACCGGTCTTGCCGTCGGCATTAATCCCACCGCGGTGGGTCATGCAGGTCAGGGCCTCGATGGCCGTTTGCAAAAGGGTATGACTGGGCTCGCCCTGCATATGGGCTATCAGGCCGAAACCGCAGTTATCCTTGAATTCATCGGGTTGGTACAGACCTGCTTTCATAGACACTTTCTCACCAGGCTGCCCCTTATCGAGGCAAATTTCTTTTCAATTCAACCACTTACCTTCCACGCTGGACGTACGCCAGCTTTGCGGGGGCAAAAGGGAGGTCATTGTACACACCGACACGGAGGCTCACAAATTTGACGACGAAATGTCGCAAATCTATGTCGCATTCATGAAAGGTTTAAAGCGATCTGCTGTGCTAGTCAAAACTTTTTTAATTCTGACCGCAACGACTCAAAGACTACTGTGACGCAGACACCACAAGGCACGCGGCCTGTGGGGCCAGCGCGCGCTTGCAGAAATTTTGAGGTGCTTGGAGAGGCGGCCTGGGTAAGGCCGCCGAATCTTCAGCGAGTTGTTGCCAGTTCCTGTTGGACGCTGGCGACAGTGCGAGGCCAAGGTTTACCAGCCTGAACCTTCGCTGGCAAGGCCTTGATGGCTGAAACGGCTGCATCACGACTGGCGAAGTTGCCGTAGGTGATCACATAAAGTGGCTTGCCGTTGAGGACCTTCTTGAAATAACGGTATTCACCGCCCTGCTCCTTGACGAAGCTTTGTGCGGCCGTTTCGGAGCTGGTGCCGAGGATTTGCACCACGTAATTACTCGGCGCCTGACCGGCGTACCAGGTACCTCCGGCAGCCTTGGTGGCGGCGGCTGGTTTTTCGGCAGGCTTGGCTGCGGCGACCGCCGGCTTGGCCGGAGCTGGAGCAGGCTTGGCGGCTGGCGCCGGAACCGGTGCAGGCTTGGCGGTAGCGACCTGCGTCGGGGCCGGAACCGGCTTGGCCGCAGGAGTCGGCGCAGGCCCGGCCGGAACGCCCGCAGGAGGCGCAGTGGTAGTTACGGTCGGCGGTGTCTCGCTGGAGCCCTCGAGCGGAACGCCATCGTCACCTTCGGTAATACCGCCCGCTGCTTCGGCCAGAGGACCACGCATGACAGGCTGCGAATTACCGACCAACGGCAGCGGCATCGGCTGCGTATTGCCGGCGAATTCGACGGCTGGTGCACCGCCGTTCGCCTGAGGCGCGCCCTGGCCGAGCGGCAATTGCGCCTGCTCGTTGGCCGGAGCACCGGTGGTCGGTGCTTTGCTGCGACCTGGCATCAACCAGGCGGCGGCTACCGCGACCACGACGACGGCGGAAATCGCCAATACGTGTTTCTTCGGCATATTGAACCCCATACTTGGACGCTTCACCGCTGAGCGGCTGGCAATCATGGCTTCGATCATTGCATCGCGGGCAACCTGGTTGATATTGCCAGGCCAACCCTCGGAGCTTTCGTGAATATCAGAGATCTGATCTGCGGTGAAAAGTTCTATACCCCGACCTGCACCTTCGAGGCGCTGATCCAGATATTCGCGGGTCTCTTCTTCGGTGTACGGCTGTAACTCGATGACGTGGAAGCGCTCTTCCTCGAGGCTCAATTGCTCCAGCTGAGCAATCATCGACGACTCGCCAAACAGGAACACATGCGGGCGACCTTCCGGTGCACCGGCACCCAGCGCCATCAACGCTTCGAGCGCGGATTCGTCGAGCTGCTCGGCATCATCCACCAGCAAATAGACTTCCTGACCGGTGAGTGCCAGTTGCACCACCTGAGCCAGGATTGCGCCGATCTCGGCCTGGGCAACGTCCAGTGCCTGGGCCACCTGCCGCAGTACACCAGCCGCATCGCCGGCGCCACGGGCGGAAACCACCACGCTCTGCACCGATTGTTTGTTGGTGCTGGCCACCAGGGCCTGACGCAGCAGGGTCTTGCCGCTGCCTTGTGGCCCTGTGACCACCAGCAGCAACTGGCTATAGCGCGCTAGATGATGCAACTGCCCCAGCACGGGTTTGCGCTGGGCCGGGAAAAACTTGAAGCCAGGCACCCGTGGAGCAAAAGGGTCATGACTCAACTGGTAATGGCCGAGGAAAGCCTCGTCGGCATGCAAACTAGTCATCGCGTTCTTATTAACCTTTAAGCTGAGCCAGGGCGCGGTAATCCGCTCCCAGCGTGGCCTGTAGAACCTCTTTCGGATAATCGTCGGTCACCACCGCTTCGCCCATGTGGCGCAGCAGCACCAGGCGCAAACGACCGTCGATTACTTTTTTGTCAATTGCCATGTGTTCGAGGAAATTGGCTGGCGTCATCTCTTCAGGCGGAATGACCGGCAACCCGGCGCGCTGGAACAGCCGAATGCCGCGATCACGCTCCTGCTCGCTGATCCAGCCCAGGCGCGAGGACATCTCTAGCGCCATCACGGTGCCGGCAGCCACAGCCTCGCCATGCAGCCAGACACCATAGCCCATGTGGGTTTCGATGGCATGACCGAAGGTGTGGCCGAGGTTGAGCGTGGCTCGCACACCGGTCTCTTTCTCGTCGGCACCGACCACCGCCGCCTTGGCCGCGCAAGAGCGTTCGATGGCGTAGGTCAGGGCTTGCTGATCCAGGTTGCGCAGGCGATCGACATTGTCTTCGAGCCAGGTCAGGAATGGCTCATCGCAGATCAGACCGTACTTGATGACTTCCGCCAGACCGGCGGACAGTTCGCGGGCCGGCAGGGTATTGAGCGAGGTCGTGTCGATCAGCACGACGTTCGGCTGATAAAAGGCGCCGACCATGTTCTTGCCCAGCGGGTGGTTGATTCCGGTCTTGCCACCCACGGAAGAATCTACTTGCGACAACAGCGTGGTCGGGACCTGTATGAAATCGACACCACGCTGATAGCAGGCCGCGGCAAAACCGGCCATGTCACCGATAACGCCGCCGCCAAGGGCAATCACTGTGGTGCGGCGATCGTGCCGGGCGGTCAACAGACCGTCGAAAATCAGTTGCAGGGTTTCCCAGGTCTTGAAAGCTTCGCCATCGGGCAGCACCACGGAAATCACCGAGAACTGCGCCAGACTGCGGGTCAGACGTTCGAGATAGAGCGGCGCAACGGTTTCGTTGGAAATGATCGCCACTTGCCGCCCGCGAATATGCGGGGCCAGCAGCTCAGGCTGATCCAACAAACCTTCGCCAATATGAATCGGGTAGCTGCGCTCGCCTAGATCGACCTTGAGTGTCTGCATGTGTCCCCACAGTGAAGATGGAATCAGGCGTCCTGCCTTGAATTAACGAATGTCCACGGCCCCTGCTGGTCTGACGCCGTCCGGTAGCCATCCGCCACAACCGATTGCGGTCATGGCAGGACGCCGAGGATAGCGCATTTCGTGCAGCGCTTTAACGGGGCGGCAATTGCTGCAGACGCTCCAGAATATCGAGCACGACCATTCGCGGTGGCCGCTCATCGGTTTCCACCACCAGATCGGCGATTTCCCGATAGAGCGGATCGCGGATCGCCAGCAGATCCCGAAGGGTCTTGGCCGGATCGGCGGTGCGCAGCAAAGGGCGATTGCGGTCACGCGAAGTGCGCCCGACCTGCTGCTCAACGGAAGCATGCAGATAAACCACGCGTCCGCCGGCGTGCAGTGCCCGACGATTGGCTTCGCGCATGACTGCGCCACCGCCGGTCGCCAGCACCACGCCGTCGTAATCGCATAGTTCGGCAATCATTGCCTGCTCGCGATCGCGAAAGCCCGGTTCGCCTTCTTTATCGAAGATCCATGGGATATTGGCGCCCGTGCGTAATTCAATTTCCTTATCGGAATCTTTGAATGGCAAGCGCAGCTCTTTGGCCAGCAACCGGCCGATGGTGCTTTTTCCAGCGCCCATCGGTCCTACAAGAATCAAATTTCGCACAGAATCAACGACTCACAGCAATCGCCTGGTTATTCATGATACGCGGAGTGAGAAACACCAACAGCTCGGATTTTTTCTCCGAAACCACGTCACGCCGGAAAAGGCGGCCAAGATACGGCACATCGCCAAGAAATGGCACCTTATCTACAACCTTGCTCTGAGTATTTGAGAAAACGCCGCCAATAACGATGGTCTCCCCGTCGTTGACCAGGACCTTGGCGTTGACTTCGTTTTTCTTGATCGGCGGCACATCCTGGACTTTGTTGAGGTAGTCCGGCTCGTCCTTGGTGACCTTCACTTCCATGATGATACGGTTATCCGGCGTGATTTGCGGCGTTACTTCCAGCGACAGCGAAGCCTCCTTGAACGACACGGAAGTGGCGCCGCTGGAACTGGCTTCCTGGTAAGGAATCTCGGTGCCCTTGAGGATCTTGGCCGTTTCCTTGTCGGACGTGACCACCTTGGGCTGCGAGACAATTTCGCCGTTACCGGTTTTCTCCATGGCTGTCAGTTCAAGGTCCAGGAGGACATTGTCGGTGATGAAGGCAATGCCGATACCCGAGGTATTGTTGACCGCCCCCAAATCGACGAACGGCGAGTTGGTGCTGGTGCTACCCGGTGTACCGATGGTCGATGACGAATTGGCACCATTGCTGACCCCCGAAGTATTCCAGTTGCCTTTATTCTGGATCGAGCCACCCCAGCGCACGCCAAGACTCTTGTCGTAATCGACGTTGGCTTCGACGATTCGGGCCTCGATCATCACCTGGCGCACCGGAATATCCAGTTGCGCCACGATCCGCCGCAGCTCATCGAGCCGGTCCTGCGTCTGGTAGGCAATGATGTTGTTGGTGCGTTCATCAACGGTGATTGATCCACGTTCGTCGACTTTCGCTTCGGCACTGGTTACCGACTGGAACAGCTTCGAGATATCGGCTGCCTTGGCGTAATTGACCTGAAGCAGCTCCCGCCGCAGCGGTGCCAGATCGGCGATCTGTTTCTGCGACTCCAGTTCCTGACGCTCTCTTGCGGCGATTTCATCGGCCGGCGCCACCAACAGGACGTTACCAATCTTGCGCTTGTCCAGCCCCTTGGTCTTCAACACCAGGTCCAGCGCCTGGTCCCAAGGCACGTTTTGCAGGCGCAATGTGATGCCACCCTGCACCGTGTCACTGGCCACCAGATTGAGATTGGTGAAATCGGCGATCAATTGCAGTACCGAGCGCACATCGATGTCCTGGAAATTCAGCGAGAGCTTTTCGCCGCTGTAGGCGTAGCGGTCGGCATTGCGCTTTTGCAGGTCGTCGACGGTCATCGGGCGGATGCTGACGGTCAGCTTGTTGTCGGTCTGGTAAGTCGAATAATCGAAGGCGCCGCTGGGCTCGATGGTGATGGTGGCTCTGTCGCCGGTGACATTGGCATTGACGAACTGCACAGGCGTGGCGAAATCCTTGACGTCCAGGCGTACTCGCAACGGTTCGGGCAGACGGGTCCTGGCGAAACCGAGAATGATCTTGCCCTCGCGCTCCTGTATGTCGGGCGCAATGGAAGGGTCCGACAGATCAATCACTACATTGCCTTCTCCTTGCGTGCCACGCTGAAAATCCACTCCGCGTATGGCTTTGCTTGCCGTCGCAACCGGGCGTGCCGGGGTCGGGGCGGCAGTGGTAGTGGCAACCGGCCTGCGAGTCGCGCTTTTGACACCCTGCCCAACCACTACAAACAGATTATTTCCTTCGATTCGGGTGTCGTACGGCGTCAGCTGGGTCAAATTGATGATCAGCCGCGTACGATCCTTGGCCTCGACCACGGTTGCGCTGCGGGCGTTACCCGCCCCCAGGTCACGAGTCTTGCTGGCCAGTTGGCTGACCACACCTGGCAGGTCGAGTGCGATCCGTGCTGGCGACTCAGTGGTGTACCCATGGGGAGCCGGCGGTGGCTCATCGAACGCCAGCTTCAACTCGACGCGGTCGCCCGGCAGTGCAGCGACATCGAGCGCTTTGAGGTTGGCCGCTTGTACCATCGGCGACAGCAACGCTATCCATAGCGACATTCCGAGGGTGGAGAAAATCCTGTTCATTTTTCGAATCCCACTATGAGTGCTCTTTCAAAGGGATGGTCCGCGGCCTTTCCAGCCAGGCACCCTGGCCATCCGGGACGATTTCGACCACATCGACCTGGGCGCTGCTGATGGCGACTATCCGGCCTTCGTTGCGCCCCAGGTAATCGCCGACCTTCAGCCGATGCACTCCGCCAGCCCCGCGTAACAATGCAAAGGAGCCAGCCGCATTGGAAATTGTGCCGACCATTTCAAACTGCTCGATATTGAATCCCTCGAGGTACTGCTTGACCCGGTTCGGGTCCGGCTTGACGTTGCGCGACCCGTGTTTCTGACCGGCCAGGTCGATTCTGACTTGCCGGGAAAACGGGCTGCGCAGGTTGGCAGCGTTGTAGGTGAATGTCGGGTAAGACCGGAATGTGGGCGTTGGTTCAATCTTCCCCGGTGCTCGCAGACGCATTTCGTTCATGTAGGCGTCCAGGTCGCTGAAGTCTTCGCCACTGTTACAACCGCCGAGCACGACCAGCAACATCGCCATGCAAAGTCCGCGAACAAGGCTCATTGCTGCAGCCCTTTGTCGTTGTAGCGGTAGGTCTTGGCCAGGATGCTCATGCGCAGTTTCGGCCCGCCGTCAGGGTTGGCCGGGGCCAGGTCGAAATCGTGCAGGGTGACGATGCGCGGCAGACCGGCTACACCGCTGACGAACGTCGCCAGGTCGTGATAAGCGCCGGTGACGGTAATCTGGATCGGCAATTCGATGTAGAACGGCTGGGTCACCTCCGGCAGCAGTTTGATTTCTTCGAATTCCAGGCCACTGCCCAGACCGGTGCGAGTGATGTCTTCCAGCAGACCGGGCACTTCGGTATCACTGGGCAATTGCCGCAGCAGCACGCCAAAGGAGTTTTCCATCTCTTTCATCTGTTGCGTGTAAAGCTCGAGGTTTGCCGCCATGTGCGCCTTGGTGGCGAACTGCTCTTTGAGGGTCGACTCTTCCTCACGCTTGAGATCTAGCTGATTCTCAAGCTCGCTGGTGGACATGCTGTAACCCAGCGACAACACCAGAACCATCAGCAGCACACCCACCAACACCTTGATCGCGGGCGGCCAGGAACCGATATTGCTCGTATCCAGTTCGTTTATATCGATCTTGCGCAGCCCTTCGAACCATTCAGACGGAGTCATTTCCCGCCCTCCACCGCAGCCGGCTGGGTCTGCCGCACGCTCAACTGAAAGACGTTGGCTTGATCCAGTTGTCCGGCAGTGGTCGCTTTCACCTCGGTCAGGCTGGGGGCATCAAACCAATCGGAGGCATCCAGGTTGCGCATCAAATCGGATACACGATTGTTCGACTCTGCCGCACCGGTGATCGACAAGGTCTTGCCTGACATTTTGACTTCAGTGAAATACACCCCATCCGGCAGGGTTCGCGCCAGCTGATCAAAAATCCGCCCGCTAATCGGCCGGTTGCCCTGCAAGTCCTGGATGATCCGCATGCGCTCGACCAGTTGCTGACGGCGAGCCTTGAGCTCACTGATCTGCTTGATCCGCTCGTCGACCACGACAATTTGCTTGCCGATGTAATCATTGCGCGCAATCTGACGGTTGATGGCACCGTCGATGGCCTGATTGGCGATCAGCACAGCGCCTGTCGATCCCACCAGCACGCCGACCAGAGTCAGCAGAAAGCGTTTGCGACGTTGCTCGCGCAGTTCTTCCCGCCAAGGTAAAAGATTGATCCGTGCCATCAGTCGAAACTCCTGAGGGCCAGCCCGCAGGCAATCATCATGGCCGGGGCATCGCTGGTCAGGGCCGCGGCATTGACCTTGTTGCTCAGGGTCATCTCGAAAAACGGATTGGCTACCTGCGTCGGCGTGCCCAATTGCTGCTCGATCAATTGGTCCAGCCCCGGAACCGAAGCGGTCCCGCCTGCCAAAAGGATCTGATCAACGGAGTGGTACTGACCGGAAGCAAAGAAAAACTGCAACGAGCGGGATACCTGCTGAACCAGAGCTTCGCGAAAAGGCTGCAACACTTCACGCTCATAGTCGTCAGGCAGCCCGCCCTGCTTCTTCGCCCGCCCCGCCTGTTCAACGGTCAGGTTGTAGCGACGCTGGATTTCCTCGGTCAGTTGTCGCCCGCCAAACAGTTGTTCGCGGGTATAGATGATCCGCCCTTTGTGCAGCACGCTCAGGGTGGTCATGGTTGCGCCGATATCGACCACCGCTACCAGGCGCTCCTTCGACGCCGCCAACTGATTGGCCAGCAAGCCGAACGAACGTTCCAGCGCGTAGGCTTCGACATCAACCACCCGTGCAGTCAGGCCGGCGAGGGTCAATGCCGCTTCGCGAACCTCGACGTTTTCCTTGCGACAGGCGGCGAGCAGCACATTGACCCGCTCGGGGTTACGTGTCGACGCGCCCTGGACTTCGAAATCGATGGCGACTTCATCCAGCGGATAAGGGATGTACTGATCGGCCTCGATCTTGAGCTGGCTTTCCATCTCGTCATCGGAAAGCCCCGCATCCATTTCGATAGTCTTGGTGATCACCGCCGAGCCGGCCACGGCGACGGCGACGTTCCTGACATTGGTTCTGGCCTTGACCAGTACGCGGGAAAGGGCCTGGCCCACACCTTCGAGCTCTGCGATGTTTTTCTCGATAACCGCACTGGCAGGCAGTGGCTCGACCGCGTAGGCCTCCACCCGGTAACGGTCGCCCTGACGGCTCAGCTCCAGGAGCTTCACCGAAGTTGAGCTGATGTCGATCCCTAAAAGCGTATTGGCTTTTTTGTTGAAGAGTCCTGGCACTAGCAATTCCCTATGACTATCCGTGAGTTACGGACTCTGTAATGTGTATTGCGTTCCCTCCGCCCGTCTTGACAGCTGCCGTCAATGACGCCTGCGGCGGAAAAATGCTTATAATGCCCAGCGTTTTTTTTCCGCTTTCTCAAGCGCGGGTCGTTCGCCTTTAGCCTGAACCCTGATGCCTAATTCATTTTTTGCCCTGGATATCCAAAAGCCTTGATTCGTCTGCTGAAATTTTTCGGTTGGTCCATCGTCGCGGTTTTCTGCGGACTGCTTCTGGGTCTGAGCGGGGCGTTTCTTTACCTTAGCCCCGGATTGCCGTCCGTGGAGGCTTTGAGAAGCATTCAGTTGCAGATTCCATTGCGGGTCTACAGCAGCGATAACAAGTTGATCGCAGAATTTGGCGAAATGCGCCGTACCCCGATCAAGTTCGCCGACATTCCACCCAATTTCATAAATGCGTTACTAAGTGCTGAAGACGACAACTTCGCCAACCATTACGGCGTCGACCCCAGCAGCCTGATGCGCGCGGCGACCCAACTGGTCAAAAGTGGCCACATCCAGTCCGGCGGCAGCACCATTACCATGCAGGTAGCGAAGAACTTCTTCCTGACCAGCGAACGCAGCTTTTCCCGCAAGACCACGGAAATCCTCCTGGCGTTGCAGATTGAACGCCAGCTGACCAAGGACGAAATCCTTGAGCTGTACGTCAACAAGATCTACCTGGGCAACCGTGCCTACGGTATCGAAGCTGCCGCGCAGGTGTATTACGGCAAGTCGATTCGCGACGTCAGCCTGGCGCAGATGGCCATGATCGCCGGCCTGCCCAAGGCCCCGTCTCGTTTCAACCCGTTGGCCAACCCGGCCCGCAGCAAAGAGCGGCGCGACTGGATCCTGGGGCGCATGTACAAACTGGGCAAAATCACTGAAGCCGATTACACCGCGGCGATCAACGAACCGCTGAACGCCAGCTATCACGTGCCGACACCGGAAGTGAACGCCCCTTACATCGCCGAGATGGCCCGCGCCGAAATGGTCGGCCGCTATGGTAGCGACGCCTATACCGAAGGTTTCCGCGTCACCACTACCGTGCCCAGCAACCTTCAGGAAATGGCCAACACCGCCCTCCACGAAGGCCTGATGACCTACGACCAGCGTCACGGCTACCGAGGCCCTGAATCACGCCTGCCGGGCAAGACCCGCGAAGCCTGGGCCACCGAACTGACCAAGCAGCGCACCATCAGCAGCCTTGAGCCGGCCATCGTTACCCAGGTCGACAAGACCGGGCTGCAGGTGCTGACCCGCACCGGACAGGAACACGTCAGCTGGGAAACCATGAAATGGGCTCGCCCTTTCCTGAACACCAACAGTATGGGACCCAATCCGAAGCAGCCGTCGGATGTCGCCCAGGTTGGCGACTTGATCCGTGTACAACGCCAGCCGGACAATTCGCTGAAGTTCAGTCAGGTTCCCCAGGCTCAGGGTGCGCTGGTGTCCCTCGATCCACAAAATGGCGCGATCCGCTCTCTGGTGGGTGGCTTTGCCTTTGAGCAGAGCAACTACAACCGCGCACTGCAGGCCAAGCGCCAGCCCGGGTCGAGCTTCAAGCCATTCGTGTACAGCGCTGCGCTGGACAATGGCTACACCGCCGCCAGCCTGGTGAACGATGCGCCGATCGTTTTCGTCGATGAGTACCTGGACAAGGTCTGGCGCCCGAAGAACGATACCAACACCTTCCTTGGCCCGATTCGTTTGCGTGAGGCGCTGTACAAGTCGCGCAACCTGGTATCGATCCGCTTGCTGCAAGCGATGGGCGTCGGCAAGACCATCGACTACATCAGCCGCTTCGGCTTCAACAAGCAGGATTTGCCACCCAACCTGTCGCTGGCACTGGGCACCGCAACGCTGACGCCGATGGAGATCGCCACCGGTTGGGCCACGTTTGCCAACGGTGGCTACAAGATCACTCCTTACATCATCGACAAAATCGAAAGCCGCAACGGCGACACGCTTTTCGTCGCCAATCCGCCCAGCGTGCCGAAGGGCGGCGCAGCCACCGACGGCATTGCCGCGCCAGTTGCCGAAGCTTTCACGGTCAACGCAACGCCGAGCGATGCCATGAACGCACAACCGACACCCCAAGCACCGGCGGTGGCTGAACGCATTGTTGATGGCCGCACGACCTACATCCTCAACAGCATGCTCGAGGACGTTATAAAACTCGGCACCGGGCGTCGTGCGCTGGCCTTGGGTCGCAGCGACATCGCGGGTAAAACCGGTACCACCAACGAATCCAAGGACGCCTGGTTCTCCGGTTACAACGCCGATTACGTGACCACCGTCTGGACCGGCTTCGACCAGCCTGAAAGCCTGGGGCGCAAGGAGTTTGGCGGCACCGTAGCCCTGCCGATCTGGATGAACTACATGGCCGCCGCGCTCAAGGACCTGCCGCCGCATACGCAGCCAGAGCCCGAAGGCATCCTCAGCTTGCGAGTCGACCCGATCAGCGGCCGCGCCGCCACTCCAGGCACGCCGGGCGCCTACTTCGAGCTGTTCAAGGCCGAGGACACGCCACCGTCGATGAACGAGCTGGGTAACGGCATTACGCCGGGCAGCCCGCTGCCGGCGGATGAAGCGGCGCCGATCGATTTGTTCTGATTTCAGCGCCAACAGAAAGCCCTGCCTTCGTGAAAGTGCGGGGCTTTTTTGTGCCTGCAGGATTGATCGTTCCCACGCTTCGCGTGGGAATGCAGCCAGGGACGCTCCGCGTCCCATCCAGAGCCGAACGCAGAGCGTCCGCAGAGGCATTCCCACGCGGAGCGTGGGAACGATCACCCGCCAGACACAAAAAAGCCCCGACTCAAAACGAGCCGGGGCTTTTCGGTTGAAGCGCTACAACGACTTAGCCGTTGAACACGTCATCCACGCTTTTGAGCGGGTAGTTCTTCGGATACGGCAGGGTTGCCACACCGGTCTCGATTGCGGCTTTAGCCACGGCATCGGAGATCAGGGTGATCAGACGCTTGTCCATTGGCTTCGGAATGATGTACTCACGACCGAATTCCAGCTTGATGCCGCCGTAGGCGTCGCACACTTCCTGAGGTACCGGCAGTTTGGCCAGTTCGCGCAGGGCGTTGGCTGCTGCCACTTTCATTTCTTCGTTGATGCGCTTGGCGCGAACGTCCAGGGCACCACGGAAGATGAACGGGAAGCCAAGTACGTTGTTGACCTGGTTCGGGTAGTCCGAACGGCCGGTGGCCATGATCACGTCGTTACGGGTGGCATGGGCCAGTTCCGGGGAGATTTCCGGATCAGGGTTCGAGCAAGCGAACACGATCGGGTTAGGCGCCATGGACAGCAGGCCTTCAGCGCTCAGCAGGTTCGGGCCGGACAGGCCGACGAACACGTCAGCACCTTGCAGTGCATCAGCCAGGGTGCGCTTTTCGGTCGCGTGAGCGAAAACAGCCTTGTACTGGTTCAGGTCGTCACGGCCGGAGTGGATCACGCCGGTACGGTCGATCATGTAGATGTTTTCGATATTGGCGCCCATGCTCACCAGCAATTTCATGCAGGAGATGGCGGCAGCACCGGCGCCCAGGCAGACGATCTTGGCTTGCGGCAGGGTTTTGCCGGCGATTTCCAGGGCGTTGATCATACCGGCTGCGGTCACGATCGCGGTGCCGTGCTGGTCATCGTGGAATACCGGGATGTCGCACTGTTCGATCAGAGCGCGTTCGATCTCAAAGCACTCAGGTGCCTTGATGTCTTCCAGATTGATGCCACCGAAGGTGATGGAGATACGCTTGACGGTGTCGATGAAGGCTTGCGGGCTTTCGGAGTCGACTTCGATGTCGAAAACGTCGATGCCGGCGAAGCGCTTGAACAGCACGCCTTTACCTTCCATCACTGGCTTGGAAGCCAATGGGCCGAGGTTACCCAGGCCGAGAATCGCGGTGCCATCGGAAATGACTGCAACCAGGTTGCCTTTGCCGGTGTATTTGTAGGCCAGTTCAGGATCGCGGGCGATTTCGCGTACTGGTTCGGCTACGCCGGGGCTGTAGGCCAGCGACAGGTCGCGGGCGGTAGCGGTGGCCTTGGTGAGCTCGACACTCAGCTTCCCTGGACGAGGATGGGCGTGATATTCGAGAGCGGCAGTTTTCAGATCAGACATTTTGGCATTCCGCTTTTACTGTTGGACAGACTGGTCAGCGAGGATACGCGCCTCGCAAAATCCCCACAAGACTGACCGGTCACCCCTGTCAAGCGCCCGGCCATACGACTTTGGCCCAAGAGCCACGGAACACAAGGGATAGACTGTTCACAATCGATAGAAAAAATGTCTACAATTTTTTATCAATGTGCCACTTGCAGCATCGCCGGATCGGTCAGCGGCAACACCCAGCGCGCCTGACCCTCCTTGAGACCGCCACGACGGGAACGGTCCAGCACCCAGCCACGCGCCTCAATCTGCTTGCCCTTGAGACTTTCCAGCGAGGCCACATCGAATCGGGTCAGCAAGTTGGGTGCAACGCGCAATACAACCGAGTCCTGCAACTCGATCCAAATCCCGCCACGATTGCGCTGAACCCTGCTCACACGGCCACTGAGCAGAGCGAATCCGGAAACGCTGATTTGATCCGCCTGCAACACGGGCGACTGGCGCCACACGCCGAGTCCGGAATGGCGGGCACTGCGTTCCGCTGCCTGCTGACAGTCGATCAGATCGGTATTCGGCGCGACTGCCACGAGAAACCCCAGGCCTTCGGCGAGCATTTGCGCTTCGAGGTTGGCGCCGTCGGCACCATAGACATGGGCCAACGTCCGGCCATAGCGGTCTTTGCTTTCTTTGCCGGGCCGCAGGCCGACTCGCCCATCACTCGCCGCCACCAAATCTTCCAGGCGTTTTCGTGCAGCGACGGCGAACGGCTCGTCGGAGCGCCCTTTCTTGCCCAACTCCGGCGTATTCAAGCCGATCATGCGCACATTGCGACCATCGCTCAGGCGCAGCGTGTCGCCGTCGACCACTCGCTGGACTGCGACCGATGTCAGCCCGGCCGGAGCCGGACAAAAGGCCTGGGCCGCTGAGAGCCAAATCGCAGACAGAAAAAAGGCGCCCGCAAGGGACGCCTTTTTCATCAGCATGGAAAAACCGCAACGGCCTCCCAAGTTGATCGGCCTTAGGCCTTTTTCGCGCCGAAAGCACCGAAACGGTCTGCGAAGCGCTGAACGCGGCCGCCAGTGTCCAGAGTCTTCTGCTTACCGGTGTAGAACGGGTGGCATTCGTTGCAAACGTCGATCGCCAGGGCTTTGCCGAAGGTCGAACGGGTTTCGAACTTGTTGCCGCAGCTGCAGGTAACAGCAACTGCTGGGTATTCTGGATGGATATCAGCTTTCATGGTGTTTTCCTCAGGCTAGCGTGCCGCCACCCAACACTATTGTTGAATACCGCACGTAATTAGGCCGCGGATTCTACCAGACAATGCCAATCACGCAAGCTGTCCCTCAAACCGGTCGTCTGCTAGGCTCGCGGCCTGCTACTTCACCCCTACATCGAGAAAACGCGTGCCCGACGCCATTCTGCGCCTCGCCCTGCCTTCGCCGCTGCGCCGCCTGTTCGACTACCGCGCTCCGGCTGGCGTGCGGCGCGAACAGTTGCACCCCGGCATGCGCCTGCGAGTGCCATTTGGCCGTCGCGAGATGATCGGGATCCTGGTGGAAGTCACTGACACCAGCGAAGTGCCAGCGGAAAAACTCAAGCCCGCGCTGGCCCTGCTCGACGCCACACCACCACTTCCCCCGGCGTTATTCAAGCTGTGCCTGTGGACCTCCCAGTATTACCAGCACAGCCTCGGCGATACCTTGAGCTGGGCCTTGCCCGTATTGCTGCGCCAGGGCGAACTGGCCGAAGCGCGGCAGGAACGCTTCTGGTCTGCCGCGCCGGGTGCGAGTCTCGATGACCCGCGTATCGCCCGCGCCCCGCGCCAGCGTGAAGCTTTGGCGACACTGGCGCAGCACCCCCATGGCGTCGCCCATCAACTGCTGAGCAAGCTGATGCTGAGCAAAGACAGCCTGGATTTGCTGCTGGCCAAGGATCTGGTGCAAGTTGAAATCCGCCGCCACGCACCTGGTGTCCGCCATGAACACTGGCTGGCCCAGCCCGAATTGCCGCTCAACGCGGAACAGCGTGCAGCGTACGAAGCGATCCGCGCCGGGTTCGACAGTTATCACGCTTTTCTGCTGGCCGGTGTCACCGGCAGCGGCAAGACCGAAGTCTACTTGCAGCTGATCCGCGAGACCCTTGAGGCCGGCAAGCAAGCGTTAGTGCTGATCCCGGAAATCAATCTCGGTCCGCAAACCCTGGCGCGATTCGAGCAGCGCTTCAATGCGCGCATCGCGCTGATCCACTCGGCGGTCAACGACCGCGAACGACTTGAGGCCTGGCTCGCCGCCCGAGATGGCGAAGCCGACATTATTATCGGCACCCGCTCGGCGCTGTTCACACCGATGAAAAACCCGGGGCTGATCATCATCGACGAGGAGCATGACGGCTCCTATAAACAGCAGGAAGGCCTGCGCTACCATGCCCGCGACCTGGCATTGGTGCGGGCACGGCAGGAAAACATCCCGATCGTGCTCGGCTCGGCCACGCCCTCTCTGGAAAGCCTGCACAACGCCTATACCGGTCGCTACGGCTTGCTGCGACTGAATGAACGCGCTGGCGGTGCCAAGCAACCGCGCTTCCTGCGCCTGGATGTGAAGAGCCGTCCGCTGGACAGCGGCATTTCCGGGCCGATGCAACAAGCCATCGGCCAGACCCTGGCTGCCGGGCAGCAGGTGCTGGTGTTCCTCAATCGCCGAGGCTTTGCGCCGACCCTGCTTTGCCATGACTGCGGCTGGATGTCCGAATGCCAACGCTGCGACGCACGCATGACCGTGCACCAGCGTTACGGCGAACTGCGTTGCCACCATTGCGGCTATGTCGAACGCGTACCCCGCCAATGCCCTAAGTGCAACAAGGTCGACTTGCGCCCGGTGGGTGCCGGCACCGAACGGGCTGAAGAGCGCCTGGCGATCCTGTTTCCGGACTATCCGGTCCTGCGGGTCGACCGCGACAGTACCTCACGAAAGGACGCGATGAACCAGTTGTTCGCGACCATCCAGAAAGGCCAACCGTGCATTTTGATCGGCACGCAAATGCTTGCCAAAGGTCATCACTTTCCGCGAGTGACGCTGGTGTCGATTCTCGACGCCGACGGCGGGCTGTTCTCCGGCGACTTCCGTGCCAGTGAACGCATGGCGCAATTGATTGTTCAGGTCGCGGGCCGCGCAGGCCGTGCCGAAGAACCGGGCAAGGTGATCATCCAGACGCATCTTGCTGACCATCCGTTGTTGATCCAACTGACCGAACAGGGCTATTTCGCCTTTGCCGAACAAGCCTTGAGCGAACGCCGCGCAGCGGGCTTGCCGCCGTTTGCGCACCTGGCGTTGCTGCGCGCCGAAGCGCATAAACCAGGGCAAGCGGAAGGCTTTCTCGATGAGGCGTGCAGCGAGGCCGAGCGCCTGCTGATCGAACAGAACCTGACCGGCATCGAGCTGCTGGGCCCGGTGCCAGCGCCGATGGAGCGCCGGGCAGGGCGGTATCGCGCGCAGTTGCTGTTGCAGGCGACCGCCCGGGCGCCGCTGCATCGATTGCTGGCCAGTTGGTTGCTGGTACTGGAGCAGATGCCGAGTGGGCGTGCGGTGCGCTGGTCTTTGGATGTTGATCCAGTCGATTTGTATTGATGGCAACTGTGGCGAGGGAGCTCGCTCCCGCTCGACTGCAAAGCAGTCGTAAATATGGCACCTCGAGCCGTTCAGTGAGACCGCGGGGCCTGAATTCAGGGCCGCTCCGCGCCCCACCGGGAGCAAGCTCCCTCGCCACAGGTTAATCGTCTGCCGTAAGTCCGCAATGAACCTACAATGGTTGGCAAGCCCGCTCCGGCAACGGATAATGCCCAGTTTTTCCACCAGCGCATGATGCGCCCGCCGCGCCAGCGGTCGAAAGAGAAGACCATGAAAGACACCATTCGCCAGCTGATCCAACAAGCCATCACCCAACTCGTCAACGAAGGTGTGTTGCCTGAAGGCCTGTCGCCGGCGATCCAGGTGGAAAACTCGCGCGACAAGAAAAACGGCGATTTCGCCAGCAACATCGCCATGATGCTGGCCAAACCGGCGGGAATGAAACCGCGCGACCTGGCGGAAAAAATCATCGCCGCGCTGCCGGCCGACGAAAACGTCAGCAAGACCGAAATCGCCGGTCCCGGCTTCCTGAATTTCTTCCAGAACACCGATGCCCTGGCCTCACGCCTCGACGTGGCCCTGGCCGATGGCAATATCGGCGTGCGCAAGGCTGGCCCGCTGCAGCGCACCGTGGTCGACCTGTCGGCACCGAACCTGGCCAAAGAGATGCACGTCGGCCACTTGCGCTCGACCATCATCGGCGACGGCGTGGCTCGCGTATTGGAGTTCCTGGGCGACACCGTGATCCGTCAGAACCACGTCGGCGACTGGGGCACCCAGTTCGGCATGCTGATGGCGTACCTGCAGGAAAACCCGATCACCAGCGACGAGCTGTCGGACCTGGAGAACTTCTACCGCGCCGCCAAGCAACGCTTCGACGAATCCGCAGAGTTCGCCGACCGCGCCCGCGGCCTGGTGGTCAAGTTGCAGGCTGGTGACGCCGACTGCCTGGCGCTGTGGACCAAGTTCAAGGACATCTCGCTGTCGCACTGCCAGAAAATCTACGAGCTGCTCAACGTCAAACTGACCATGGCCGACGTCATGGGTGAAAGTGCCTACAACGATGACCTGATCAACGTGGTCAACGACCTCAAGGCCGCCGGCATGCTGGTCGAGAGCAACGGCGCGCAATGCGTGTTCCTTGACGAGTTCAAGAATGCCGATGGCGACCCGCTGCCGGTGATCATCGTCAAGGCCGACGGCGGCTACCTCTACGCCACCACCGACCTGGCGGCCGTGCGCTACCGCAGCGGCACACTCAAGGCTGATCGCGCGCTGTACTTCGTCGACCAGCGTCAGGCCCTGCACTTCCAGCAAGTGTTCGCCGTGGCGCGCAAGGCCGGCTTCGTGACCCATCCGATGGAGATGGAACACATGGGCTTCGGCACCATGAACGGCGCCGATGGCCGTCCGTTCAAGACCCGAGACGGTGGCACCGTCAAGCTGATCGACCTGCTGACCGAAGCCCAGGAACGCGCCTACACCCTGGTGAAAGACAAGAACCCCGAGCTGGCCGAAGCCGAGTTGCGCAACATCGCCAAGGTGGTGGGCATCGGTGCGGTGAAATACGCCGACCTGTCCAAGCATCGCACCAGCGACTACAGCT
The DNA here is from genome assembly GCF_004307635.1 of Pseudomonas sp. Sample_22. NCBI lineage: Bacteria > Pseudomonadati > Pseudomonadota > Gammaproteobacteria > Pseudomonadales > Pseudomonadaceae > Pseudomonas > Pseudomonas sp. Sample_22. The sequence continues at coordinate 80,455 of NZ_RCNY01000022.1, read as the reverse complement.
TCAACTTCGACCTGATGCTCAACTTCGAAGGCAACACCGCGCCGTACTTGCTGTACGCCTACACCCGCGTGGCCGGTGTGTTCCGCAAACTCGGCAAGGACTTCAGCGAAGTCGAAGGCCAGATCGTGCTCGAAGCGGCCCACGAACACGAGCTGGCAGCGAAACTCGCGCAGTTCGGCGAGATCCTGAACAACGTGGCTGAAAAAGGCACGCCGCACATCCTCTGCACCTACCTGTACGACGTCGCCGGCCTGTTCTCCAGCTTCTACGAGAACTGCCCGATCCTCGCCGCCGACACCCCGGCACAAATGCAGAGCCGTCTGCGCCTCGCCGCGCTGACCGGTCGCACTCTCAAGCAAGGCCTGGAACTCTTGGGCCTGGAAACACTGGAGCGCATGTAAGTTGGCTGCCAAGAAAAAACCTGCACCCAAACGTGGCGCCAGCCGTTACCAAGCTCCAGCGAAGCAACCGATCCCGGGTTGGTTGTGGATGGCCATCGGCCTGACGGTCGGTGCATTCATCGTGTTCCTGATGAAACTGGAGCCGGGCAAAGGCAGCGATACGGTCAAGCGCGAGAAGGTCGAGCAACAGCAGAAAGCCAGCAAGATTGCCGAGGCCAACAAGACTCCGCCGAGCCCGACGCAACCGGTAAAGCCGAAATACGACTTCTACACCCTGCTGCCGGAATCGGAAGTCATCGTGCCGCCGGATGCCGTGCCGGAGAAAACCCTGCCGACGCCACAAGTGCCAGCCATTCCCACCACGCCGGTGACCCCGGCCGAAGCGGCGAAGATCGACACCGCCCGCGCCCAGGCAGCTCTGGCCGGCATTACGCCGCCACCCGCGCCACCTGTCACCAAGGCCGCGCCGGTAACCAAGTTCTTCCTGCAGGCCGGTTCGTTCCGCAAAGAGACTGATGCGGACAAGGTTCGGGCGCAGATCATCCTGCTCGGCCAGGCGGTGGCGGTGGAATCGGGAACGGTGAAAGACGAAACCTGGTACCGGGTACTGGTCGGACCGTTCAGCAATCGCGAACAACTGACCACTGCACAGAAACAACTGGCCGGCGCCGGGTTCAGCAACCTGCTGTTACAACAACGCCAGAGCCGCTAACGCCGTGTTCGATCGTTCCCACGCTCTGCGTGGGAACGCCTCAAGGGACGCTCCGCGTTCCAGCGCCGGGAGGGACGCAGAGCGTCCCGGGCTGCATTCCCACGCAGAGCGTGGGAACGATCACGCTAAACACCGCTCGTCCCCTCTCCCGTCCCGCAGTTGAAATCCACTCCACCACCCCCATATGAAGGGGCATAAGGCATTTTCGCCCCGCTGCGTGGAGACTCTTCCCTTGACCACCATCGTTTCAGTTCGCCGCCACGGCAAAGTCGTCATGGGCGGCGACGGCCAGGTTTCGCTTGGCAACACCGTGATGAAAGGCAACGCGAAAAAAGTTCGTCGCCTGTACCACGGCCAGGTCATCGCCGGTTTTGCCGGTGCCACCGCTGACGCCTTTACCCTCTTCGAACGCTTCGAAGGCCAGCTGGAAAAACACCAGGGCCATCTGGTCCGCGCCGCTGTCGAGCTCGCCAAAGAATGGCGTACCGACCGTTCCTTGAGCCGCCTCGAAGCCATGCTCGCCGTCGCCAACAAAGACGCGTCCCTGATCATCACCGGCAACGGTGACGTGGTTGAACCCGAAGACGGTTTGATCGCCATGGGTTCCGGCGGCGCCTACGCTCAGGCAGCCGCCAGCGCGCTGCTGAAAAAAACCGATCTGTCGGCCCGGGAAATCGTCGAGACCGCCCTCGGCATCGCCGGCGACATCTGTGTATTCACCAACCACACCCAGACCATTGAGGAGCAGGACTGCGCCGAGTAAGCCCGTGCAGGCCATCGCGCCACGGCTCATTCTTGCTTGAGGTCCGCTAAATACTATGTCCATGACTCCCCGTGAAATCGTCCACGAACTCAATCGCCATATCATCGGCCAGGACGATGCCAAGCGCGCCGTCGCCATTGCCCTGCGCAATCGCTGGCGCCGGATGCAGCTGCCCGAAGAGCTGCGCGTCGAAGTAACGCCGAAGAACATCCTGATGATCGGCCCGACCGGTGTCGGTAAAACCGAGATCGCCCGGCGCCTGGCCAAGTTGGCCAATGCTCCGTTCATCAAGGTCGAAGCGACCAAGTTCACCGAAGTCGGCTACGTTGGCCGTGATGTCGAGTCGATCATTCGTGACCTTGCCGATGCGGCCATCAAGCTCTTGCGCGAGCAGGAAATCGTCAAGGTTCGCCACCGCGCCGAAGACGCCGCCGAAGAGCGCATCCTCGACGCCCTGCTGCCGCCGGCGCGCATGGGCTTCAGCAACGACGACACCCCGACAGCCGATTCCAACACCCGCCAACTGTTCCGCAAACGCCTGCGCGAAGGTCAGCTGGATGACAAGGAGATCGAAATCGAAGTCGCCGAAATGGCCGGCATCGAGATCGCCACGCCGCCGGGCATGGAAGAAATGACCAACCAGCTGCAAAGCCTGTTCGCCAACATGGGCAAGGGCAAAAAGAAGTCCCGCAAGCTCAAGGTCAAAGAAGCGCTGAAACTGGTGCGCGACGAAGAAGCCAGCCGCCTGGTCAACGATGAGGAATTGAAGGCCAAGGCCCTGGAAGCGGTCGAGCAGCACGGCATCGTGTTCATCGACGAAATCGACAAGGTCGCCAAGCGCGGCAATTCCGGTGGCGTCGACGTGTCCCGCGAAGGCGTGCAGCGCGACCTGCTGCCACTGATCGAAGGCTGCACCGTCAACACCAAGCTGGGCATGGTCAAGACCGACCACATCCTGTTCATTGCCTCCGGCGCCTTCCACCTGAGCAAGCCGAGCGACCTGGTGCCCGAGCTGCAAGGTCGCCTGCCGATTCGCGTCGAACTCAAGGCGCTGTCGCCGGAAGATTTCGAGCGCATCCTCAGCGAGCCGCACGCTTCGCTCACCGAGCAATATTGCGCACTGCTGAAAACCGAGGGCCTGGGCATCGAGTTCCAGCCGAGCGGCATCAAGCGCATCGCCGAGATCGCCTGGCAGGTCAACGAGAAAACCGAAAACATCGGTGCCCGTCGCCTGCACACGCTGCTCGAGCGCCTGCTGGAAGAGGTGTCGTTCAGTGCCGGCGACCTGGCCAGCAGCCACGACGGCAAGGTCATCCAGATCGACGCTGACTACGTCAACAGCCACCTCGGTGAATTGGCGCAGAACGAAGACCTGTCCCGTTATATCCTGTAAGCCATGCGACCCCTTGTAGGAGCACAGCTTGCTGGCGATGGCGCATTTGAAATCGCCATCGCCGGCAAGCCGTGCTCCTACAGGTGGCTGACCATACGCCTACAGACGGATACCCGGTCATGATCCCCACCGACATCAAACTGCACAAAGCCTCGAAAACCCTGACGCTCAAATATGCGTCTGGCGAGGAATACACCCTTCCCGCGGAATTCCTGCGCGTGCACTCGCCTTCCGCCGAGGTCCAGGGCCACGGCAAACCCATCCTGCAATTTGGCAAGATCAACGTAGGACTGAGCAAGGTAGAACCGGCCGGTCAGTACGCACTTAAACTGACCTTCGACGACGGCCACGACAGCGGCCTTTTCACTTGGGAATATCTTTACGAGCTGGGGCGACGTCATAACGCACTCTGGGAAGATTATCTCGCAGAGCTCAAAGCCGCCGGAAAAACCCGCGACCCCAACGAATCTGTCGTCAAGCTGATGCTCTAGCCTGAGCCTCTTGCTCTTTAGAGGGCATTTTCTAATTTCATCTGTTTGAATGCTCCGCTTCAGCGCCGGTGATTGGCCTGCTTGCGAAAAAAATTAAACTCGGGTAACCAATGGAGCTGGCAAGTTCCCTGCAGTGTTCTCTGCGAACAAAAAGCAGCGATGCAGTATTAACGGTCACCCCGAGCAGTAGTACCTGGCATTGGCTGTGTGACTGCACAGCGAGGCCCCGGGTACTCGTCTCAGGACAATGGAGCGTCGTAGATGAGTAACAAGAATAACGATGACTTGAAGTATCAGGCCTCGGAAAACACCTTGGGACTGAATCCTGTCGTTGGGCTGCGTGGAAAGGATCTACTGGCTTCTGCTCGAATGGTGCTCAGGCAGGCCATCAAGCAACCGGTGCACAGCGCGAAACACGTTGCGCATTTCGGTCTTGAACTCAAGAACGTGCTGTTCGGTAAATCCGAACTGCAACCGAACAGCGATGACCGTCGCTTCACTGATCCGGCCTGGAGCCAGAACCCGCTCTACAAACGTTATCTGCAAACTTACCTGGCGTGGCGCAAGGAACTCCACGACTGGATTGACGAAAGCAACCTCCCGGCCAGCGATGCAGCTCGCGGGCACTTCGTGATCAACCTCATGACCGAAGCCATGGCCCCGACCAACAGCGCGGCCAACCCGGCAGCGGTCAAACGCTTCTTCGAAACCGGTGGCAAGAGCCTGCTCGACGGTCTCTCGCATCTGGCCAAGGACATGGTGCACAACGGCGGGATGCCGAGCCAGGTCAACATGGGCGCGTTCGAGGTCGGCAAGAGCCTGGGTGTGACCGAAGGCGCGGTGGTGTTCCGCAACGACGTGCTGGAGCTGATCCAATACAGGCCGATCACCGAGCAGGTCTACGAACGGCCACTGCTGGTGGTGCCGCCGCAAATCAACAAGTTCTACGTTTTCGACCTGAGCCCGGACAAGAGCCTGGCGCGATTCTGCCTTCGCAGCAACGTGCAGACTTTCATCGTCAGCTGGCGCAATCCGACCAAGGAACAGCGCGAGTGGGGCCTGACGACCTATATCGATGCGCTCAAGGAAGCGGTTGACGTCGTCACCGCAATCACCGGCAGCAAGGATGTGAACATGCTCGGCGCCTGCTCCGGTGGCATCACTTGCACCGCGCTGCTGGGTCATTACGCCGCGATCGGCGAGAACAAAGTCAATGCCCTCACCTTGCTGGTCAGCGTGCTCGATACGACCCTGGACAGCGACGTCGCCCTGTTCGTCAACGAACAGACGCTCGAAGCCGCCAAGCGCCACTCCTACCAGGCCGGCGTGCTGGAAGGCCGTGACATGGCGAAAGTCTTCGCCTGGATGCGTCCCAACGACTTGATCTGGAATTACTGGGTCAATAACTACTTGCTGGGCAATGAGCCTCCGGTCTTCGACATCCTGTTCTGGAACAACGACACCACGCGGTTGCCAGCAGCGTTCCACGGCGACCTGATCGAGATGTTCAAAAACAATCCATTGATTCGTCCAAATGCACTGGAAGTGTGCGGCACCGCTATCGACCTCAAGCAAGTGACGGCCGACATTTTTTGCCTGGCCGGCACCAACGACCACATCACCCCGTGGAAGTCCTGCTACAAGTCGGCGCAACTGTTCGGTGGCAACGTTGAATTCGTGCTGTCCAGCAGCGGGCATATCCAGAGCATCCTGAACCCGCCGGGCAATCCGAAATCCCGCTATATGACCAGCACCGAAATGGCGAGCACTGCAGATGAATGGCAAGAGAATGCCACCAAACACACCGATTCCTGGTGGCTGCATTGGCAGGCCTGGCAGGCCCAGCGTTCCGGCGAACTGAAAAAGGCCCCGACGAAACTCGGCAACAAGGCGTATCCGGCGGGCGAAGCTGCACCGGGCACATATGTACACGAACGCTAGACGCACAGACCTGTAGGAGCCGGCTTGCTGGCGATGCGAGCACCGCGGTGCATCATGTACACCGCGCAGATTCAATCGCCAGCAAGCCGGCTCCTACGGAATGGGAGTCAGGGACAACGATCCACCCACAGGGCTTGAAGCATGCCGCAACCGTTCATATTCCGTACCGTCGACCTGGATGGTCAGACCCTCCGCACGGCGGTACGTCCCGGCAAGCCTCATTTGACGCCCTTGCTGATTTTCAATGGCATCGGCGCCAACCTTGAGCTGGTGTTTCCGTTTGTGGCAGCGCTGGATCCGGACCTGGAAGTGATTGCTTTCGATGTTCCCGGTGTCGGTGGTTCGTCGACGCCCAACCGGCCTTATCGCTTTCCCGGCCTGGCCAAGCTGACGGCGCGGATGCTCGATTATCTCGACTATGGTCAGGTCAACGTGATCGGCGTGTCGTGGGGCGGTGCCCTTGCGCAGCAATTCGCTTATGACTATCCGGAGCGCTGCAAGAAACTGGTGCTGGCGGCGACGGCGGCAGGCGCGGTGATGGTGCCGGGCAAGCCAAAAGTGCTGTGGATGATGGCCAGCCCGCGACGCTACATCCAGCCGTCTCACGTGATCCGCATTGCCCCGATGATCTACGGCGGCGCGTTCCGACGCGACCCGACGCTGGCCGCCAGCCATGCGGCGAAAGTGCGTTCGGCGGGCAAGCTCGGTTACTACTGGCAGCTGTTCGCCGGGCTCGGCTGGACCAGCATTCACTGGCTGCACAAGATTAATCAGCCGACCTTGGTGCTGGCGGGGGACGACGATCCGCTAATCCCTCTGGTCAACATGCGTCTACTGGCCTGGCGGATTCCCAATGCCCAGTTGCACATCATCGATGACGGGCACCTGTTCCTGATCACGCGTGCCGAAGCGGTGGCGCCGATCATCATGAAATTCCTCCAGGAAGAACGGCAGCGTGCCGTGATGCACCCGCATCCGGCGCCATTGGGCGGTTAACCGACGCATTGTCGGTCGGCAGGATGCCGCGCCGCGCAACAACCCGCTACAGCGTCTATGGTGTTCTGGTTCGGTGTGTTTGTTTTTGGCCTGAAGACGAAGGAGTGTTGACTGATGCGTGAAAAACCAGCGAGGGAGTCTTTGCCCACTCCCGCCGTGTTCATCAACGCACAGAGTGCGATTACCGGTCTGCGCGGCCGGGATCTGATTTCGACGTTGCGCAGTGTTGCTGTCCATGGCTTGCGCAACCCGGTACACACGGCTCGGCATGCCTTGAAACTGGGCGGGCAACTAGGGCGAGTGTTGTTGGGCGATACCCTGCACCCGACCAATCCGCACGACAGTCGATTCGCCGACCCGGCATGGAGCCTCAATCCGTTTTATCGTCGCAGCCTGCAGGCCTACCTGAGCTGGCAGAAAGAGGTCAAAAGCTGGATCGACCAAAGCACCATGAGCCCTGATGATCGTGCTCGTGCGCACTTTGCCTTCGCCCTGCTCAACGATGCCGTATCGCCATCCAACAGCCTGCTCAATCCCCTGGCGATCAAGGAAATCTTCAACACTGGCGGCAACAGCCTGGTGCGCGGCATCAGTCATCTGGTTGACGATCTGCTGCACAACGACGGCCTGCCCCGGCAGGTCACCAAACAGGCATTCGAGGTCGGCAAGACCGTCGCCACCACGACGGGCTCCGTGGTGTTTCGCAACGAATTGCTGGAGCTGATCCAGTACAAGCCGATGAGCGAAAAGCAGTACTCCAAACCGCTGCTGGTGGTGCCGCCGCAAATCAACAAGTACTACATTTTCGATCTGAGCCCGCACAACAGTTTCGTCCAGTTCGCGCTCAAGAATGGCTTGCAGACCTTCATGATCAGTTGGCGCAATCCGGACGTACGCCATCGCGAATGGGGACTGTCGACTTACGTTGAAGCGGTCGAAGAGGCCATGAACGTCTGCCGCGCGATCACCGGCGCCCGCGAGGTCAACCTGATGGGTGCCTGTGCCGGCGGACTGACCATCGCCGCCCTGCAAGGCCATCTGCAGGCCAAGCGCCAACTGCGCCGTGTCTCCAGCGCAACCTACCTGGTCAGCCTGCTCGACAGCGAGCTGGAGTCTCCGGCGACCTTGTTCGCCGACGAGCAGACCCTGGAAGCCGCCAAACGTCGCTCCTATCAAAAAGGCGTGCTCGATGGCCGCGACATGGCCAAGGTCTTCGCCTGGATGCGCCCCAACGATTTGATCTGGAGTTACTTCGTCAACAATTACCTGCTGGGCAAGGAGCCGCCCGCCTTCGACATCCTCTACTGGAACAACGACAACACGCGCCTGCCTGCGGCTTTGCATGGTGACCTGCTGGACTTTTTCAAGCACAACCCGCTGAGCCATCCGGGCGGTCTCGAAGTGTGTGGCACGCCGATCGACTTGCAGAAGGTCACTGTCGACAGCTTCAGCGTCGCCGGAATCAACGACCACATCACGCCGTGGGATGCGGTGTACCGCTCAACGTTACTGCTGGGTGGCGAACGTCGCTTCGTCCTGTCCAACAGCGGCCATGTGCAGAGCATCCTCAACCCGCCGAGCAACCCGAAAGCCAATTACGTCGAGAATGGCAAATTGAGTAGCGACCCACGGGCCTGGTATTACGATGCCAAGCGTGTGGATGGCAGTTGGTGGACGCAATGGCTGGCCTGGATACAGCAACGCTCGGGTGCGCAAAAGGAAACCCACATGGCCCTCGGCAACCAGAACTATCCACCGATGGAGGCGGCGCCCGGTACTTACGTGCGCGTGCGCTGACGTTCAAACGAACCACGGCCGATGTCGGCCGTGGCAGGACCCGAACACTAAGAAGACTGGATGAAAACCCGCGACCGCATCCTCGAATGTGCCCTGCAGTTGTTCAATCAGAAGGGCGAACCGAACGTTTCCACCATGGAAGTTGCCAACGAAATGGGCATCAGCCCGGGCAACCTCTACTACCACTTCCACGGCAAGGAGCCATTGATCCTCGGGCTGTTCGAGCGCTTTCAGGCCGAATTGGCGCCGCTGCTCGACCCACCGGCGGACGTCGAGCTGGCCCCTGAAGATTACTGGCTGTTCCTGCACCTGATCGTCGAACGCTTGGCCCACTACCGGTTTCTGTTCCAGGACCTTTCGAATCTGGCCGGACGCCTGCCGAAACTGGCCAAAGGCATTCGCAACCTGCTAAACGGGCTCAAACGCACGCTGGCTTCATTGCTGGCGCGCTTGCAAGCTCAAGGGCTGCTGGTCAGCGATACCCAGGCACTGGGGCAACTGGTGGAGCAGATAACCATGACGCTGCTGTTCTCACTGGACTACCAGCGGATTCTTGATCGAGCGGGGGAAGTACGTCTGGTGGTGTACCAGATCATGATGCTGGTGGCGCCTCACCTGCTGCCATCGATGAAAGCTGCGACCGAGCAGATGGCGATGCAGTATCTGGAAGAACATTAAGATCAAAACAAAAACGCCCGACCTTGGCAGGCCGGGCGTTTTCTAGAGCCCTGAAGAATCAGGACTGACTGGTTGGCGTCGATGGAGCCGGCGCGACAGTCGGGGTGACAGCAGGCGTTGGCGCGGTCGCGGAGTTCGATGCGCTGACTGGAGCTGCGGTCGGGGTTGCCGGCTTGGCCGCTGCCACAGCTGGCTTGGCAGCGGCTTTAGGAGCTGCCGGCTTCTTCACCGCTGGCTTCTTCGCAGCAGCAGGTTTTGCCGCTGGTTTGGCTGCAGGTTTAGCGGCGGCGGTTTTAGCGGCTGGCTTTGCTGCCGGTTTGGCTGCTGGCTTGGCAGCCGCTTTAGCGGCGACCGGTTTGGCCGCTGCCTTGGCTGCTGCAGGTTTCGCTGCGGCAGTTTTTGCCGCTGGCTTGGCGGCAGGTTTGGCTGCGGCTTTTGCCAGTGGTTTAGCCGCGGTCTTTGCGGCCGGTTTGGCAGCAGGTTTTGCCGCTGCAGTCTTCGCCGCAACAGGCGCGACCTTGGCACCGGTCAGTTTTTCGATTTGCTTGGTCAGGGTATCGACCTTGCTGTGCAATGCTTTTACTTCATTGCGGCTCGGTACGCCCAGACGCGAAATGGCGCTGTTCAGACGCTTGTCGAAAGCGCCTTCGAGCTCATCCCACTTGCCCAGTGCGCGGTCTTTCACGCCGCTGATGCGCGATTTGGCCGAAGAAGCGGAGTCCTTGGCGGCGTCGACTTTTTTGCCCACGGCGCTCTTGGTGAGCTTCTCGGCTTTCTCGCCGTCCTTAACCAATGCATCGAAGAGTTTGCTGCCGTCAGTGTCGATCTTCGAGTACACGCCCAAACCAGCCAGCCAGATTTTACGGGAGTAGTCTTCGACTTTCCCGATCCACGAGCTGCCTTCTTTTTCGGTGTTCTTTTTAACAGCCATCCCGTTCTCCTTAAGATTTACGCGCGACACGTTCGAGCAATGCCGTCAGCTCATCGAGCTTAGCAGAGAGTGTCTCAACGTCATGTTTAGACGGAATGCCGATACGATTCAAGGCACTTGCGACACGCGTGTCGAACGCCTTCTCGACCCTGTCGAGTTGAACTTCGACCTTGCCCTTGAAAGTGCTCACTTCACTCTTGGCTTCGTCGATCTCGGCATTCGCTGCTTCAAGTTTCTCGGCAACTACTTTTTTGCCTTTCTTTTCAACAGATTGGCCAGCTTTCACCAACTCTTGAAAGTATTCGCTGCCCTCTTGCCCAACCTTGGCGTAGGCACCCAGGCCTGCCAGCCAGACCTTGCGGGCATAGGATTTGACGTCGCCCAGAGTACTGGTCGATGCGTCGATTTTTTTCTTCAAAATTGCTTTGGCCATGGTCCACCTCACGCGCAGAAGGTTTGAGGAACTGCCCGCGAAATTGTCGGGCTCTGGCACAAAGTAGGGAGAAAAATTAGAAACGGCACCCTAACAACTGACATAAAAGCTCGGGTGCAGCGCAAAAAAGTGTAGGAGTGAGCCTGCTCGCGAAAGCGGACTTTCAGTCAAATTGCCAGTGACTGACAGACCGCTATCGCGAGCAGGCTCACTCCTACAGGGAATCGAATTTCAGACAAAAATCAGACCAGCGCTTTATCCAGCGCCTTCTCGATTTCCGCTTTGATCATGCCGCTCATGGCCGACATCATCAGGCCGAGCTCTACATCGACCTTGATCGAATCTTCGGTGACATGCACCGCGCCCTTCACACCCGAACGCTTGAGGTTGAGGGTATCTCCGGACCACTGCGGCTCCAGGCCATATTGCTCGGAGAGTTTCTGCGCCAGCTTGTCGGCCTTCTCGCGCGCCGCTTCTTTGCCCAGGCCATGGGCACGTTCAACACTAATACGGGCCATCGAATGACTCCTGCTTATGAATGCTTTCCCGGAGCATCTTGACCTCTGCTGCGTCAAAACGTCCCGATGGTTGCCCATCTTACCTTCAGCCTTGCCAAGACAAAGCATCCCTTGGGGATTAGAATGTCGCGCATTCTCTTTTGGTGACAGCGATATGACTGATCAGCGCAAAGGCAGCGATGCCGAACCCACCACTCACTTCGGCTTCAAAAACGTTCCGGAAAGCCAGAAAGCGGAAAAAGTCGCTGAGGTTTTTCACTCGGTAGCCGCCAAATACGACCTGATGAACGACCTCCTGTCGGGCGGCATGCACCGTCTGTGGAAGCGTTTCGCGATCGAACTGTCGGGCGTTCGCACCGGTAACCGCGTGCTCGATATCGCCGGCGGCACCGGTGACCTTACCCGGAAATTCTCGCACCTCGTCGGCCCGACCGGCCAGGTGGTGCTGGCCGACATCAACGAGTCCATGCTCAAGGTCGGTCGTGACCGCTTGCTGGACCTGGGTGTGGCGGGCAACGTCGAATTCGTCCAGGCCGATGCGGAAAAACTGCCGTTCCCGGACAATCATTTCGACTGCGTGACCATCGCCTTCGGCCTGCGCAACGTGACGCACAAGGAAGACGCCCTGCGCTCCATGCTGCGTGTACTCAAGCCGGGCGGCCGTCTGCTGGTCCTCGAGTTCTCGAAGCCGACCAACGCGCTGATGTCCAAGGCCTACGACGCCTACTCGTTCGCCTTCATGCCACTGATGGGCAAGCTGATCACCAATGACTCGGAAAGCTATCGCTACCTGGCCGAATCGATCCGCATGCACCCGAACCAGGAAACCCTGAAGTCGATGATGGTCGAGGCCGGTTTCGACCGTGTGACCTATCACAACATGACCGCAGGCATCGTTGCCCTGCATCGCGGCATCAAGCCCTGATGCTGCTCGCAGGCCTGCTCGCCAGCGTTGAACTCGGTCTGAACCGGGTGCTTCGTCTCGACAGCACGGCGCTGCCGCGGCTCGCGCATTTGAGCGGCAAAGTGATTGCCGTCGATTGCCGCAGCCCGGCACTGCAATTGTTCATCCTGCCCAGCGACGAAGGCCTGATGCTGGCCTCCCAGTGGGAAACCGGCGCCGACTGCACCTTGCGCGCACCGGCTTCCAGCCTGTTGAAACTGGCGATGAGCAAGGACAAGACCTCCGTTCTGCATGGCCCTGAAGTCGAACTCGACGGTGACAGCGGTGCGCTGCTGGAACTGGCGGCGATCCTTCAGGACCTGGAGCTGGACTGGGAGTATGAACTCTCACGCTGGCTAGGCCCGGTCGCCACGCAGCTGGTCGGTGGTCATTTGCGCAGTCGCGCGCGCTGGTATCAGCAAGGATTTACCAGCCTGGGCCAGAACCTGGGCGAATACCTGGCCGAAGAGTCGCGCACCCTCGTTGGCCAGCGCGAAGCCGAAGCGCGATTCAGTGAACTGGACCAGATCAAGCTCGATCTGGAACGTCTCGAGGCGCGTTTCGAGCGCCTTTCCCGATCCCCCGACCCAAGCGATAACGCATGAAGCTGCTTGCCGTCCGCCGTTTGTTGCGCATCCAGCGCGTCGTGATTCGCTACCGCCTCGATGACCTGCTGTTCGCCCTGCCGCTGCCCTGGTTCCTGCGGGTATTGCGTTATGCCTTGCCGTGGCGCTGGTTCCCCCGCAGGACCCTGGACCTGAGCCGCGGCGCGCGACTGCGTCTGGCACTGCAGGACCTGGGGCCGATCTTCATCAAGTTCGGTCAGATCCTGTCTACCCGCCGCGACTTGCTGCCAGAAGACATCGCTGATGAACTGATGAAGTTGCAGGACCGCGTGCCGCCATTCGACTCGCAGGTCTCGGTCAAGCTGATCGAAGAACAGCTCGGCAAGAAAATCAGCGAGGTGTTCAGCCGTTTCGACGTCGAACCACTGGCCTCGGCCTCGGTGGCGCAGGTGCATGCCGCGCAGCTGAAAACCGGCGAAGAAGTGGTGGTCAAGGTGATCCGCCCGGGCCTCAAACCGGTGATCGCCCAGGACCTGGCGTGGCTGTTCATCCTCGCCCGCGCCGCCGAAAAACTCTCGGCCGATGCACGCCTGTTGCACCCGGTGGACGTGGTCAGCGACTACGAAAAAACCATCTATGACGAACTCGACCTGCTGCGCGAGGCGGCCAACGCCAGCCAGCTGAAGCGCAATTTCGAAGGTTCGCCGCTGCTGTATGTGCCGCAAGTCTACTGGGACTGGTGCCGTCCGAAAGTGCTGGTGATGGAGCGTATCTACGGCATTCAGGTGACCGATCTGGCGACCCTGGCCGACCAGCGCACCGACATGAAAATGCTCGCCGAACGCGGTGTGGAGATCTTTTTCACCCAAGTGTTCCGCGACAGTTTCTTCCACGCCGATATGCACCCCGGCAATATTTTCGTCAGCACCGTGAGCCCGTGGAGCCCGCAATACATAGCGATCGACTGCGGCATCGTCGGCAGCCTGACCCCGGAAGACCAGGATTACCTGGCACGCAACCTGTTCGCCTTCTTCAAGCGTGATTACCGGCGCGTGGCGCAGTTGCACATCGATTCGGGCTGGGTGCCGGCGGAAACCAAGCTCAACGAATTCGAAGCGGCGATCCGCACCGTTTGCGAGCCGATTTTCGAAAAACCGTTAAAAGATATTTCATTTGGCCAGGTGCTGATGCGCCTGTTCCAGACCGCGCGCCGCTTCAACATGGAAGTGCAGCCGCAACTCGTTCTGCTGCAGAAAACCCTGCTCAATATCGAAGGCCTGGGACGTCAGTTGTACCCGGATCTCGATTTGTGGAACACCGCGCAGCCATTTCTCGAACGCTGGATGCGCGAAAGGGTCAGCCCCAAAGCCTTGATTGGCAATGTGCAGAGCCAGTTCGAACAGCTCCCGCACCTGGCCAACATGGCCCGCGATCTGCTCGAACGCATGTCCCAACCCCACGCCTACGACCCGCCGCCACCGTGGCACCGTCGTCGCGATGACTGGTTCTTGCGTCTGCTCGGCACGGCGCATCTGGCGGGTGGCGCGATCCTCGCCGCTGGTGGCCCGCTGAATGAACTGGCCTATTGGCCCGCCGGGATCATGATGGCGGTCGGCTTGTATCTGGTCGTTCGCCGATAGCCAGTTGCGTGAACGACTGGCACACTGTTTCAACGCTTGGGTTCGACTAATGAAGTGTTGAACCCGCTGTCGGAGTCGAAGATGAAAAACTGGCTGGACGAGATCAAGTGGGACGCTGACGGCCTGGTGCCCGCGATTGCCCAGGATCACAAGACCGGGCGCGTCCTGATGATGGCCTGGATGAACCGCGAAGCGCTGGAACTGACCGCTGCCGAAAACCGCGCGATTTACTGGTCACGTTCCCGTGGCAAGCTGTGGCGCAAGGGCGAAGAGTCCGGCCATGTGCAAACCCTGCATGAGATGCGCCTGGACTGCGACGCCGACGTGATCATCCTGATGGTCGAGCAAATCGGTGACATCGCTTGCCATACCGGCCGCCAGAGCTGCTTCTACCGCGTCTACAAAAACGGCGACTGGACAACGGTCGACCCGGTTCTGAAAGATCCGCACGCCATCTATTCCGCTTTTGCAGGACACAAACATGAGTGACACTCTGACCCGCCTGGCTCAAGTGCTGGAGGAGCGCAAAGGCGCCGCCGCCGACAGTTCCTATGTCGCCAGCCTGTACCACAAGGGCTTGAACAAGATTCTGGAAAAAGTCGGCGAAGAGTCGGTCGAAACCATCATTGCCGCCAAGGACGCCGCCGTCAGTGGTGACTGCAGCGATGTGATCTACGAAACCGCCGATCTGTGGTTCCACAGCATGGTCATGCTCGCCCAACTGGGGCAGCATCCACAGGCTGTACTCGATGAACTGGACCGTCGTTTCGGTCTGTCGGGACACGCCGAGAAAGCCTCGCGTCCGTCCGCCTGAATAACTATTAGAGAGGAGCAGCAACATGGGCATTTTTGACTGGAAACACTGGGTCGTCATCCTGGTTGTTGTCGTACTGGTGTTTGGCACCAAGAAACTGAAAAACCTCGGCACCGATGTCGGCGAATCGATCAAGGGCTTTCGTAAAGCCATGAACGATGACGAAAAACCGGCCGACCCGACGGCCACTCCAGCCCAACCGGTTCCGCCGGTTCAGCCTCAGGCCTCTGTCAATCAGCCGCACACCATTGACGTGCAGGCGCAGAAAGTCGAAGAGCCGATTCGCAAAGACGTGTGAGCACTGACTAATGTTTGGTATCAGCTTCTCTGAACTGCTGCTCGTCGGCCTCGTTGCCCTGCTGGTGCTGGGTCCCGAGCGCTTGCCGGGCGCAGCGCGCACCGCCGGCCTGTGGGTCGGGCGACTGAAGCGCAGCTTCAACGCGATCAAACAGGAAGTTGAACGTGAAATCGGTGCCGACGAGATTCGTCGGCAACTGCACAACGAGCACATCCTGTCGCTTGAACAGGAGGCGCGGAAAATTTTCACGCCGACCCAGCAGGAGCCTGCGCCGGTCGAGCACGTGGGAGGGCAGACGATTCAAGCACTTGCCCCTGCGACAGCACCGGCAGTTGCAGCTGTCGAGTCTGCTCCCCCTGTAGCAGCCACTCCGGTTGAACCCGTTACACCTGCGGCTGCGCCCGTTGCGCCGGCCCCTCATGACCCAACACTGCCGCCGCGAGCCCCATGAGCGATCTCCCAGAAAACGACCAGCACATGCCGCTGGTTTCGCACCTCACCGAGTTGCGTACCCGTCTGCTGCGCTGTGTAGCGGCGATCTTCATCATTTTTGCCGGGCTGTTCGCCTTCACCCAGCAGATCTACACCTTCGTTTCGACGCCGCTGCGTGCTTATCTGCCGGCCGGCGCGACGATGATCGCCACCGATGTGTCGTCGCCATTCCTGACGCCGTTGAAGCTGACGATGATGGTCTCGCTGTTCCTGGCGATCCCGGTGATCCTGCATCAGATCTGGGGCTTCATCGCACCCGGCCTGTACAAGCATGAAAAACGCATCGCCGTGCCCTTGCTGGTCTCCAGCATCTTTCTGTTCTATGCCGGCATGGCGTTCGCCTACTTCCTGGTGTTCCCGCTGATCTTCAAGTTCTTCGCCGCCGCCACGCCGGCCGGTGTGGAAATGATGACCGACATCACCAGCTACCTCGATTTCGTCATGACGCTGTTCTTCGCCTTCGGCGTGGCGTTCGAAATTCCGGTGGCTGTGGTGTTGCTGGTGTGGATTGGCGTGGTCGACGTCAAATACCTGAAGAAAATCCGTCCGTACGTGATCATCGGCTGCTTCGTGGTCGGCATGATCCTGACCCCGCCGGATATCTTCTCGCAGACCCTGCTGGCCGTACCGATGTGGATGCTGTTCGAAGTCGGCATCCTGTTCAGCAGCCTGATCAGCAAGCGTGGCGAGCATCCGGACGATCAACCGGCTGACGATCACAACGACCAGCCGCCAGCGACCCAAGCGTGAACCTGCTGTTACTGGAAGAGGCCGATTTCATTGCGGCCGACCGGGTGATCCTGCGTGATCGCCGGTTGACCCACATGCAGGAAGTCCATCGCTGCGAAGTCGGCGACAGCCTGCGTGTCGGGCGCATCGGCGGGCTCATGGGCTCGGCCGAAGTGCTGCGCCTGGATACTGCCGAAGCCGAATTGCGCGTTACCCTCGATCAACCACCGCCGACCAAGCTGCCGTTGACCCTGGTGCTGGCCCTGCCACGCCCCAAAATGCTGCGCAGGGTGTTTCAGACTGTTGCAGCCATGGGTGTGCCACGCATCGTGCTGGTGAACAGCTACCGCGTCGAGAAGAGCTTCTGGCAGACGCCATTCCTGGAGCCTGAAGCCATTCGCGAGCAACTGATCCTCGGCCTGGAACAAGCGCGGGACACTGTGCTGCCGGAAGTTGTGATCGAGAAACGCTTCAAACCCTTCGTTGAAGACCGCCTGCCTGCGATGACCGAAGGCACCCTCGGCCTGGTTGGCCATCCGGGCAACTACCCGCCCTGCCCGCGTGCCTTGAGCGAACCGGTAACCCTGGCCATCGGCCCTGAAGGTGGCTGGATTCCCTACGAAATCGACCTGCTGGGCAAATCCGGCCTGCAACCGGTGCAACTGGGCGAGCGCATCCTGCGCGTCGAAACCGCCGTGACGGCCTTGCTCGCACGACTCTTCTAACCGACTCTGAGAAATCCGTAGGCGCGAGCCTGCTAGCGATGGCGGTGTACCAGCCAACATTGAAGTGGCTGACACTCCGCCGTCCGCTTATCGGGCAGCGCCTACAGAACCCCACGCCACTGCCGATATACCTCCCATAAAACCAATGTGTGGTCCGAGGGAGTTACAGCATGTACCAATGGTTGGCCGATAAGCTGGGAAATGTAGGTGTAAACCGCAAGTTGGGCGTCGGCTTCGGTCTGGTGCTGCTGCTGACATTGCTGATCACGTTTACCGGCTGGACCGGTCTCGGTGAAGTGACGAGTCGCGGCGACAAGCTCGGTTTCATTTCCGAGATCAACGGCCTGACCAAGGACCTGCGCATCGCCCGCCTCGACTACGAAATGCGCCGTGGCGAACAAGGTCCTGGTGCGGTCAATGACCTGCTGGGCAAGCTCGAAACCGGCCTGCAAGCGGCTCGCCAGATGATCGAACAACCCGCCGACATCGCCATGATCGACCAGCAACTGGCCGCTGTCAGCCTGTACAAACAAGGCTTCACCGCCCTGACCCAGGCCGGTGCCAACCGTGAAGATGCCCGCAGCAAACTCGGCGCTACCGCCGACAACGCCGTTGCCAAAGTCGCTGAAGTCGAAAAATCCATGCTGCAAGGTGACAGCGTGACGGCATTCAACAGCGTGATCGAGCTGAGCAAACTGATCCAGCAGGCGCGCTTCCAGGTTCGCGGCTACACCTACAGCGGCAAGAGCGAAGCCGAGCAGCCGGCCCTCGATGCGATCGACAATGCCCTGAAATACCTCGAAAGCCTGCCCGCCAAACTGCCTGAAGAACACCTCGCCAACCTGCAACTAGCCACCGACTCGCTCAAGGCTTACCGCGCCGCGGTGAGTCAATACCGTGACTCCCAGGTCGCCAGCGTCGACGCCCTGAAACGCATGGCGGCCCAAGGCGAAATCCTGCTCCAGGTGAGCAACAAACTGACGGTTTCGCAAACCCTGGTACGCGATACCGATGTAGCGCATGCCAAAAACATGCTGTTGGTGGCCACCGCCCTGGCACTGGTCTTCGGTCTGTTCGCTGCCTGGGCCATCACCCGGCAGATCGTGATTCCGCTCAACCAGACCCTCAAAGTGGCCGAACGCATTGCTTCCGGCGATCTGACCCACAACCTCGAATCCAAACGCCAGGACGAACTGGGGCAGCTGCAACGTGCGATCCAGAGCATGACCCAGGGCCTGCGCGAGCTGATCGGCGGCATCAGTGATGGCGTCACGCAGATTGCCAGCGCCGCCGAAGAGTTGTCGGCAGTTACCGAACAGACCAGCGCCGGGGTCAACAGTCAGAAGGTCGAGACCGACCAGGTGGCCACGGCCATGAACGAAATGACCGCCACGGTGCAGGAAGTTGCACGCAACGCCGAGGAAGCCTCCGAGGCCGCGGTCGCCGCCGACCAGCAGGCCCGCGAAGGTGACAAAGTGGTGGGCGAAGCCATTGCCCAGATCGAGCGCCTGGCCAAGGAAGTGGGAAACTCCACCGAAGCCATGGGCGAGCTCAAGCGCGAGAGCGACAAGATCGGCAGTGTGCTCGACGTGATCAAGTCCGTGGCACAACAAACCAACCTGCTGGCGCTCAACGCTGCCATCGAAGCCGCCCGTGCCGGTGAAGCCGGACGCGGCTTTGCCGTGGTCGCCGACGAAGTGCGCAGCCTGGCCCAGCGCACCCAGAAATCCACCGAAGAAATCGAAGAGCTGATCGTCGGCCTGCAAAACGGCACCCAGCAAGTGGCGACCATCATGGACAACAGCCGAAGCCTGACCGACAGCAGCGTCGAACTGACGCGCCGCGCCGGTGGCTCACTGGAAAGCATCACCCGCACGGTTTCGGCAATCCAGGCGATGAACCAACAGATTGCCGCCGCCGCTGAACAACAGAGCGCCGTGGCTGAGGAGATCAACCGTAGCGTGCTGAACGTGCGGGATGTCTCGGACCAGACCTCGGCCGCCAGTGAAGAGACCGCGGCCTCCAGTGTTGAGCTGGCGCGGTTGGGAACGCATCTGCAAATGCTGGTGGGACGGTTCAAGGTTTGAGGTGATCCGATCTACTTGATCGTTACTTGATCGTTCCCACGCTCTGCGTGGGAATGCATCCTCTGTCGCTCTGCGTCACGCCCGAGAAAGGACGCGGAGCGTCCTGGGCGGCGTTCCCACGCGGAGCGTGGGAACGATCAGGCCATAAAAAAACCCGCTTTCGCGGGTTTTTTCATTACGCCATCTGAGGCTGTACGCTCAACGGTTTGAGCGGCAACAACGGGGCATGAGGGTCGGCCTTGACCGACTTGCGCCACGCGCCCAGCCACTCCGGATGGCCTTCGTTCCAGACCTGCTCATGCAAGCGGGCCAAAGCTACCGGATCGCTCAACAGCTGCACACGCTCGTTGTTGGTCAGGCCTTGCGGCCCAACTTTCATCGCGTGCCGCACGCGCTCGATCCGTAGCCATTCAATCGGCTCGGCCTCACGGTGACGCGAGGTCGCCAGCGAGCACGCCAAGGCGTTCTGCTGCGGATCGACCACCGAACGGACGAAGCCGTCGTTCAGCGCATGCCAACGGTTTTCGTGGGTGTACTGGTCAGTAGCCAGCAATGCCTGCGGCGGATTGTATTCCTCAGGGATCAGGAACAGGCTCTCGTCGCGGGATTTCAGGCCCAGTCCGACACGGCTGGAAATCACCGAGACCGGGATCGACAGCATCAGCGAACCGACGATCGGCACCAGCCACCACAGGAAGCTCGGGTTCAGCCAGATCACCAGCAAGGCCCAGAAGAAGCCCAGCAAGGTTTGCGGGCCGTGGCGCTTGACTGCTTCGCTCCAGGGCGTGGAGTCGTCGTCACGTTGTGGCGAATTCCAGGTGGCAGCCCAGCCGAGGAACGCGGCAAGCACGAATCGGGTGTGGAAAATCATCCGCACCGGTGCCAACAGCACGGAGAACAGCATCTCCAGCAGCATCGACAATGTCACCTTGAACTTGCCGCCGAACTCTTTCGCGCCCTTGGCCCAGATCAGGATGATGCTCAACAGCTTCGGCAGGAACAGCAGCACGATGGTGGTCGAGAACAGCGCGATGGCCTTGTCCGGGTGCCATTGTGGCCACAGCGGATAAAGCTGGCGCGGTTCAAGGAAGTACTGCGGCTCCATCAACGTGTTGACTGCCAGCAGCGCCGTCGACAACACCAGGAAGAAGAACCACAGCGGCGCCGACAGGTAAGACATCACACCGGTCAGGAACACGGCACGGTGCACCGGGTGCATGCCCTTGACCAGGAACAGCCGGAAGTTCATCAGGTTGCCGTGGCACCAGCGACGGTCACGCTTGAGTTCATCCAGCAGGTTTGGCGGCAGTTCTTCATAGCTGCCCGGCAAGTCGTAGGCAATCCACACGCCCCAACCGGCACGACGCATCAACGCGGCTTCAACGAAGTCGTGGGACAGGATCGCACCCGCGAACGCGCCTTTACCGGGCAGCGGCGCCAGGGCGCAGTGCTCGATGAACGGCTTCATGCGAATGATCGCGTTGTGGCCCCAATAGTGCGATTCACCCAGTTGCCAGAAGTGCAGACCGGCGGTGAACAGCGGACCGTACACTCGGGTCGCGAACTGCTGCATGCGTGCATACAGCGTGTCCATGCCCGACGCACGCGGCGCGGTCTGGATGATCCCGGCGTCCGGCGTGGCTTCCATCAGACGCACCAGACTGGTCAGGCACTCACCGCTCATCACCGAGTCGGCGTCGAGTACGACCATGTACTTGTAGTCACCGCCCCAGCGACGGCAGAAGTCGTCGAGGTTACCGCTCTTGCGTTTTACCCGACGGCGGCGGCGGCGATAGAAGATCTTGCCGAAGCCCTTGGCTTCCCGGCAGACGTCCAGCCAGGCCTGCTGCTCGGCCACGCAGATGTCGGCGTCGTTACTGTCGCTGAGCACAAAGAAGTCGAAACGATCCAGATCACCCGTGGCCGCGACCGATTCGAACGTTGCACGCAGACCGGCGAATACCCGCGGCACGTCTTCGTTGCAGATCGGCATCACCAGAGCGGTGCGTGCGTCCTTTGGAATCGCCTCGTTGCCGGCGCTTTTACCGGAAATGCGGTACTTGTCGTGGCCGGTGAGCAACTCGAGGAAGCCCATCAGCGCGGTCCAGAAACCGGCCGAAACCCAACAGAACAGGATCCCGAACAGAATCAGGATGCTGGTCTGCAATGCATACGGCAGCACTTGGGTAGCGGTTTGCAGCAGCGGTTGATGCAGGACTTCTTCGAGGTCGACGAACGACCAGCCCTGATACGGCATGATGCCTTTCATGTACCAGCCGGCCACGATGGTCTGGCCGAGCATCAACACCAAAAGAATGTAGCGACGGATCGAACCCACGGTACGCCAGCGTGCTGCGGGCAGGACGCGTTCGTCCTTCGGCGGCTTCGGCGGGTTGGTACGACCGGTCATCCGGCGCCAGCCACGTACCAGGATGTTGGTACGCCAAGGCTCGGGCACGACCTTGGTCCGGCGAATCGGCGGAGTGGCCTTCAGGCAAACCCGACCGCTGGCGTCGAGCGCCAGCATTTCGGCATCCTGCAACTCTTCGGCGGTGCTCAGGGTCAGGCGCTTGCCCACCGAAGCCTGGGCGGCCTCGGTGGGGGCGTCGAACGTGGAGGACGACAGGCGTTCGTGCAACTCGCTGAAGGACTTGCAGCCCGCGAGCTCCGCGCGCTGCTGGTCGGTCATCGGCAGATGCGCCAGATACTCCGAAAGAGTTTCTGGCTGTACTAGAGAATTACTCATCGGCAGGCAACTGATAGCTCCAGGTCTCGGTCAGGACTTCTTCAGTCGGTGCCGATTCCGGTGTGGCTGGGGCCGCGTCAGCAGCGACAGGCTGCTTGGCGTCTGTATTGGCCTTGTCCTTGGCATCTGCAACCGGTTTGGCTTCGGCATGCTTGGCCTCGGCTTGCTTGGCTTCCTTGTCCATCTTCTCTTGTTGCTTGGCGGCGACTTTGTCGGCCTTGGCAACGGACGAGTTCGACGCTGGAACCGCCGACTTGGCCAGGTCAGCCGTCACAATTGGCTGCACCAGCGCAGCGCGCATTTCGGTGGACTTGCTCGGGTCCTTGATCTTCATGCGCAAGGTCAGGCGCCAGCCCTTGGTTTCAGGGTTGTAACGGACGCTGTTTTCCACGACCTCGGCGTTGTCACCCACGCTGACCTGGCTGCGAACGTCGGCATCGGCCGGCAATGCCGCCAGCGATGGACCTTCGAAATCCACCAGGTACGCCACGCTACCGTCCGGCTGACGAATCAGGTTGGACTGCTTCACGTCACCGGTGGAGCGCAAGGTTTGCTTGACCCAGGCGCTGTCCGGCGCGTGAATCGAAGCCTCATCCATGGTCCAGTGCATACGATAAGCGACATCAAGCGGCTGGCCGGGTTCCGGCATCTTTTCCGGGCTCCAGAACGCCACGATATTGTCGTTGGTTTCGTCAGCGGTCGGAATCTCTACCAGATCGACGGAGCCTTTGCCCCAGTCGCCTTTCGGTTCGATCCAGGCACTTGGGCGCTTGTCGTAGCGGTCGTCGAGGTCTTCGTAGTGGCTGAAGTCGCGGCCACGTTGCAGCAGACCGAAGCCGCGCGGGTTCTCTACGGAGAAGTTGCTCACGGCCAGGTGTTTAGGGTTGTTCAGAGGGCGCCAGATCCACTCGCCGTTACCGGCATGGATCGACAGACCGCTGGAGTCGTGCAGTTCACGACGATAATTCAGGACTTTCGATGGCTGATTGGCGCCGAACAGGTACATGCTGGTCAGCGGCGCAACGCCGAGCTTGGTGACTTTGTCACGCAGGAACATCTGCGCCTTGACGTCGACAATGGTGTCGCTGCCCGGACGCAGGGTCAGGCGATAGGCACCAGTAGCGCGAGGCGAATCGAGCAACGCGAAGATCACCAGATGCTTGTCGCCCGGCTTGGGCTGTTGAATCCAGAACTCGCGAAAGCGCGGGAACTCTTCGCCCGATGGCAACGCGGTATCGATCGCCATGCCGCGCGCGGACAAGCCATAGACGTGACCCTTGCCGACAACGCGGAAATAACTCGCGCCGAGCATGGTCATGATTTCGTCTTGCTTGTCGGCCTTGTTGATCGGGTACAGCACACGGAAACCGGCATAACCGAGTTGCTCAGTGGCTTTGGGATCAAACTTGAGGTCGCCGAAATCGAACCGGGTTGGATCGTATTTGATCTCTTCGACGGTGTTCGCCGTGATTTCGTTGATTTTCACCGGCGTGTCGAAATGCATGCCCTGGTGATAGAACGACAGCTTGAACGGGGTTTTCTGGTCCGCCCACTCGGCCTTTTCAGTCAGGAACCGAATTTTCTGATAGTCCGCGAATTTCATTTCGCGGAATTCGTTTGGCAGGTTACTGCGCGGCGCTTCGTACTTCTGTCCGGCCAGCTCTTTTGCCTTGACCGATACATCATCCAGATTGAATGCCCAAAGCTGACCGGCGCTGAACAGGCAGAGCAGTGCCGAGCCCGCTACCAGAGCGCTACGTAACCGTTTGGCAGACAATTTTGGTGCGTTACAGGGACTAACAATCACGAGCAACCCTCGCCGAAAACAGATCAAAAAACCAACGGCCAGTTAAAGGGTCTGTACGGTATCCGGTACATGAAAACCGGTCCTGCAGACCACTCTTGCCAAGTTGGCGAGCATTGTTCCGACTCCGCTGGGGCAAAATGATTCCCCAATCGGATCCAGACAAGTCTCTACCTAAGTCAAAATGGACCAACGAACGCTGATCCCCGTAGCGCGCGATTATCTAGCAGGCCGCGTTACAACGCATCAGGGGTAACAAAGTATTTATTGGGAAAAACACCTGTTTTCAGCCGAAATGCGCTTAAAAAGATGTTTCAAGCGCTTTCAGGTCTGTAACAGGAAGGTGACCGGGCCATCATTGACCAGGTGCACCTGCATATCCGCGCCGAATCTACCTGATGCCACAGTGCCATGCACCTGTTTCGCTTTGCCCAATAGATAGTCGAAAAGCTCCTCGCCCAGGGCCGGAGGGGCGGCGGTCGAGAAACTCGGGCGCAACCCGCTCTTCGTATCGGCGGCCAGGGTGAACTGCGAGACCAGCAGCAACCCGCCGCCCACGTCCGCCAGGGACAGATTCATCTTGCCCTCGGCGTCGCTGAACACCCGATAGTTAAGCAGCTTATTGAGAAGTTTGTCGGCGCTGGCTCGCGTGTCGTCGGGCTCGACGGCCACCAGCACCAGCAAACCCTGATCGATTGCACCGACCACTTCCCCCGCTACCTCGACTCGCGCGCCTCGCACGCGTTGCAGCAAGCCCTTCATGCTTCGTCAGGGGTCAGATCGAGCAGGCGTCGTGCCATCTGATCAGCGGCACGCACCAAAGCGTCGGTGATGCCCGGTTCGGAAGCGGCGTGCCCGGCGTCGCGGATGACTTGCAGCTCACTGTTCGGCCAGGCCTGGTGCAGCTCCCAGGCGTTGTCCAACGGACAGATCACGTCATAACGGCCATGGACGATCACGCCGGGCAAGTGGGCAATCTTGCCCATGTCGCGAATCAGTTGATCCGGTTCAAGGAACGCGTTGTTGGTGAAGTAGTGGCATTCGATCCGGGCAATGGACAGCGCGCGCTGAGGCTCGGAGAAACGGTCGACCACCAGCGGGTTCGGCCGCAGGGTGGCGGTCCGGCCTTCCCAGAGTGACCAGGCCTTGGCCGCATGCATCTGGGCAATCTGATCATTGCCGGTCAGGCGCTTGTGGAAAGCACTGAGCAGGTCGTCGCGCTCGTCCAGCGGAATCGGCGCCAGGTAGTCCTGCCAGTAGTCCGGGAACAGACGGCTGGCACCGGCCTGATAGAACCACTCGATTTCCTGCGGACGGCAGAGAAAGATCCCACGCAGGATCAGACCGTGCACCCGCTCTGGATGGGTTTGCGCGTAGGCCAGCGCCAGGGTCGAGCCCCAGGAGCCACCGAACAGCACCCATTTGTCGATACCCAGGTGTTTGCGGATGCGCTCGAGGTCGGCGACCAGATCCCAGGTGGTGTTGTTTTCCAGGCTCGCGTGGGGTGTGGAGCGACCGCAACCGCGTTGATCGAAAGTGACAATGCGATACAGGTTCGGATCGAAATAGCGGCGGCTCTGGGCATCACACCCGGCCCCGGGGCCGCCGTGAATGAACACTACCGGCAAACCTTCCGGCGAACCGCTCTCGTCGACATACAGCGTGTGAGTCGCGTCGACGGCCAGATCGTGCCGGGCGTGGGGTTTGATCTGTGGGTACAAAGTCTGCATTGCGCGCTCCGTAAGGGGTCGAGGTCATCCCTGGGGGGACTTCTATTATTCTGCCGTTGGGCATCATAAACCCGATTTACGTCAATGAGCATGCCCTTGCAGGGTCAGAGTTTGTCCGCGAGATAACGGAGCAGCGTTTCGTACAACGCATCCACCTCTACAGCCTGCCCCCGCGCCCGTAAACAACCATGAACCAGGCCCTCGCCGTAATACAGCGTCGCGCTCACGCCGGCGCTGTTCAGTCGCTCGGCGTAAAGCACACCGTCATCGCGCAGCGGATCGAACTGCGCCACCGCAATCAATGCCGGCGGCAGGCCGCTGAAATTGCCGGCCAGTAGCGGCATCGCACAGGCACCCGGCTTCGCTGTGCCACCCAGGTACAACGCGTGGTAGCAATCGACATCGCTGCTGCTCAGCAACGGAGCATCGACGCATTCACTGCGAGACGCCAATTGCTGATCGCCACCCAGCCCCGGATAGATCAACACCTGCGCCGCCGGCAAGGGTTCACCCGCATCGCGCAATGCCAGGCACAGGGCGGCCGCGAGATTGCCGCCGGCGCTGTCGCCAGCCACCAGCGTGCGAGCGCGATCCAGTTGAAACGGCCCAGTGCGCAGTGCGCGCCAGACTTTCAGGCAATCGTCGAAGGCCGCGGGAAACGGATGCTCCGGCGCCAGACGGTAATCGACAGCGATCACCAACACGTTAAGCGTCGAGGCCAGTTCGGCACAGATGAAGTCGTGGGAATCCAGGTCCCCCACCACCCAGCCGCCGCCATGCAGGTAGACGATGCACGGCATGCCAGCAGCAGAAGGTGAAACCGGCGGCTGATACGAACGAACGGCAACCCCCGCCAATTCGAAATCGACCACGTACAACCCTGCCGGACGCGGCGGCGTGAATGCCCGACACATCTCGCTGTAGGCCTGACGCAATCCGCTCAGGCTGCTTTCGGTGCTGTTGAAACTCAGGGTTTTGTCGACGAACGCCGAAAGCTGTTCTGATAAAGGATAGGTCGTCATCAGTTTTTCAGGCTGGCCTGAACCGTGGCTACGCCGTCCTTGCCATCGAAACTGTTGACACCGGCCAGCCAGCGCTCAAGATCTTCCGGGTGCTCGCGCAGCCATTTTCTGGCGACGTCTTGGGGCGTCTGGCGCTCCATGATCGGCACCATCAACTGGCTTTCCTGGGCGGCGGTGAAGGTCAGGTTTTCCAGCAGGCGATTGACGTTCGGGCAACGCTGGGCGTAATCGGGAGCGGTCACGGTCGAAACGGTCGCGGCGCCTTCGTTCGGGCCGTAGACGTCTTCGCTGCCGGTCAGGTAGGTGATGTTCATGTTGATGTTCATCGGGTGCGGAGTCCAGCCGACGAAGACCACGAACTCCTTGCGATTCACCGCACGCTGAACGGCGGCGAGCATACCGGCCTCACCGGATTCGATCAGCTTGAAGTCCTTGAGACCAAAGTGATTGGTTTCGATCATGGTCTTGATCGTGGTGTTGGCGCCGCTGCCCGGTTCGATGCCGTAGATCTTGCCACCAAGCTGATCCTTGAACCTGGCAATGTCGGCGAAAGTTTTCAGGCCCGCTGCGGCAACGTAGTCAGGAACGGCGAGCGTGGCCTGGGCATCGGCCAGGCTTGGTTTGTCCATGACCTTGACTTGATTGGCGGCCAGGAACGGCGCGATGTTTTTATCCATCGCCGGTTTCCAGTAACCGAGGAAGATGTCCAGGCGCTTGTCGCGAATCCCGGCGAAAATGATTTGCTGCACGGCGCTGGTCTGCTTGCTTTCGTAACCAAGACCATTGAGCAACACGTCGGCCATGCCGCTGGTGGCGATCACGTCCGTCCAGTTGACCACGCCCATGCGCACGGTTTTGCAGGAGGCGTCGTCCGCCGCCATGGCGCCGGCACTCAACAGCGCGGTACCGCAGAAGATTGAGAGACAGCGGGTAAACAGTCTTTTCATCAGGATGATCTCGTGCGGCAGCGGATTATTGTCGGGCCGGTGTCTTTGTGCACCGTGGTCGAAACATTACGCAGCAGACGAGCGCTAAAAGCGAACTGTGGCGACCGAGATTTGCACGGAGGCGACTGTCTCGATCAATCGTTCCCACGCTTTGCGTGGTAATGCAGCCAGGGAGGGATTCCCACGCGGAGCGTGGGAACGATCAGTCACCGGTAGTGTTGCTCGCCCCATGCGAGCAAGCCTTGCAGCAGTTCCTTCAACACCATCCGCGTCGGCTCTGCCAGATCCGCTCGATAGCGGAACGGCTCGAATTCTTCCATGTACGTGCACTGGCCCAACTCCAGTTGCACGGCATGGATGTTTTCGGCTGGATTACCGTAGTGTCGGGTGATGTGACCGCCCTTGAAGCGACCGTTAAGCACATGGCTGTAGTCGCCGTGGCGCGCGCAGATGGCTTCCAGCTGACCGGCCAATTGCGGGTCACAACTGGCGCCGTTGAAAGTGCCGAGGTTGAAGTCCGGCAACTTGCCGTCGAACAGGTGCGGGATGATCGAGCGGATCGAATGTGCATCGAACAGCAGCGCGTAACCGAACTCGGCTTTGAGGCGCGCCAGCTCGGTTTGCAAGGTGCTGTGATATGGCGTCCAGATCTGCTGCAGATACGTCGCACGCTCCTCTTTCGAAGGTTCCATGCCCTCACGGAACAATGGAATGCCATCGAACAGCGTCGCCGGATACAGGCCGGTGGTAGCGCCGACGTATAAAGGTTTGTCGTCGGACGGCCGGTTGAGGTCGATGACGAAACGCGAATACTCGGCGGCCAGGGTGCTGGCACCCAGCTCGGCGGCGAAATCGTAAAGCTGCGGGATGTGCCAGTCGGTGTCCGGCAGGCTTTTCGCGTCGGGTATCAGCCCGGCTTCGACTGCAGGCGTCAGGCGAACACCGGCGTGGGGCATGCTGATCAGCAGCGGTACGCGGCCTTGTTTGAAGTTCAGAACCTTATCCACAACTGCTCTCCTACAGACTCGTTTCGACGCCGTGACGCACGACGCGTTTTTCCAGGTCGCCGCCCAGCCAGTAACACAGGTCGGCCGGACGATCGATTTGCCAGGCGACGAAATCCGCGACCTTGCCGGCCTCCAGTGAGCCGTGGGTGTCGGCCATGCCCAAGGCAGTGGCGGCATGAAGGGTCGCGCCGGCCAGGGCCTCTTCCGGGGTCATGCGGAAACAGGTACACGCCATGTTCAGCATCAGGCGTAGCGACAGTCCCGGCGATGTGCCCGGATTGAGGTCGCTGGCGATGGCGATTTTTACCCCGTGTTTGCGCAGGGCATCCATCGGCGGCAATTGGGTTTCGCGCAGGAAGTAAAAGGCTCCGGGCAGCAGCACGGCGACCGTGCCGGCCTCGGCCATGGCGATGGCGTCGTCTTCGGTCATGAATTCCAGGTGATCGGCGGACAATGCGTGGTAACGCGCGGCCAGACTCGAACCGTGCAACGACGACAATTGCTCGGCGTGCAGTTTCACTGGTAAACCCAATTCCCGGGCAGTGATGAAAACACGCTCGACCTGCGCCGGCGAGAACGCCAGGTATTCACAGAACGCGTCCACCGCGTCCACCAACCCTTCGGCGGCCAGGGCCGGGAGCATTTCTGCGCAGATGTGCTCGATGTAGTCGTCAGCACGATCCTTGTATTCCGGTGGCAAGGCGTGCGCCGCCAGGCAGGTGCTGCGCACGCTGACCGGCAGTTCGGCACCGAGACGACGGGCCACGCGCAACATCTTGCGTTCGTTGGCCAGGTCCAGGCCGTAGCCGGATTTGATTTCAATGCTGGTGACACCATCACGCATCAGGCTTTTCAGACGCTTGGCGGCACTGGCGAACAGTTCATCTTCGCTGGCAGCACGGGTGGCGCGCACGGTGCTGGCGATTCCACCCCCGGCTGCGGCGATTTCCGCGTAGCTGACGCCTTGCAGCCGCTGCTCGAATTCACCGCTGCGGTTGCCGCCGAACACTGTATGCGTGTGGCAGTCAATCAGGCCCGGCGTGACCCAGGCCCCTTTCAAATCGTTGACCGCCGGGTATTCGCCCGCCGGCAGTTCGGCGCGAGGGCCGATCCACTCGATGAGTGCACCGGACGTCACGATGGCGGCGTCCTCGATGATCGAGTAAACGCCCTGCGCCATGGTTGCGACGTGGCAGTGTTGCCAGAGGGTTTTCATCCCGAGTTCCTCGTCTTTGATCGTTCCCATGCTCCGCGTGGGAATGCCTCAAGGGACGCTCTGCGTCCAGTGACGCGGAGCGTCACGGGCTGCATTCCCACGCAGAGCGTGGGAACGATCGGTGGGTGGGGTTAGAGGCTAGGCAGCAATTTCGCCGACACCAATTCGCTCAGGCAACGCGAAGCCAACAACTCGGTCGCCGCATTGATATCCGGTGCAAAGAACCGGTCCTTCTCATAAAACGGCACTTCCTTGCGCAGAATCGCCCGAGCCTGCTCCAGCTTCGGCGAGGTCTTCAGACCATTGCGCAGGTCCAGCCCCTGAACCGCTGCCAGCCATTCCACCGCGAGAATCCCGCGAGTGTTCTCGGCCATTTCCCACAGGCGCTTGCCGGCTGCCGGAGCCATGGACACGTGGTCTTCCTGGTTGGCGGAGGTCGGCAGGCTGTCCACCGAATGCGGATGGGACAGCGCCTTGTTCTCGCTGGCCAGTGCCGCGGCGGTCACCTGGGCGATCATGAAACCGGAGTTCACACCACCGTTGGCCACCAGGAACGGCGGCAATTGCGACATGTGCTTGTCCATCATCAGCGAGATACGGCGCTCGCTCAGGGAGCCGATTTCCGCAATGGCCAAGGCCATGTTGTCCGCGGCCATCGCCACCGGCTCGGCGTGGAAGTTGCCACCGGAAATCACGTCGCCTTCAGCAGCGAATACCAGCGGGTTGTCCGACACAGCGTTGGCTTCGACGGCCAGCACTTCGGCCGCCTGACGGAATTGGGTCAGGCAGGCGCCCATGACCTGTGGCTGGCAACGCAAGGAGTAAGGGTCTTGAACCTTCTCGCAGTTTTCATGGGAATCGGAGACTTCGCTGCGCTCACCCAGCAGGTCGCGATACGCGGCGGCGGCGTCGATCTGGCCTTTCTGGCCACGGGCCGCGTGGATGCGTGCGTCGAACGGCGAGCGCGAGCCCAATACCGCCTCAACGGTCAGGCCGCCCAGCGCCAGGGCACCGGCGAACAGGTCTTCACCCTCGAACAGGCCACGCAAGGCAAACGCAGTGGACACTTGGGTGCCATTGAGCAGTGCCAAACCTTCTTTCGCCGCCAGGGTCAGCGGGGTCAAGCCGGCGACTTTCAGCGCTTCGGTAGCTTCCATCCACTCGCCCTTGTAGCGCGCCTTGCCTTCGCCCAGCAGCACCAGCGACATGTGGGCCAATGGCGCCAGGTCACCGGATGCACCGACCGAACCTTTCAATGGAATGTGCGGGTAAACCTCGGCGTTGATCAGCGCGATCAGCGCGTCGATCACCACCCGGCGGATGCCGGAGAAACCACGGCTGAGGCTGTTGACCTTGAGCACCATGATCAGTCGGACCAGGTCGTCGCTGATCGGCTGGCCGACACCCGCGGCGTGGGACAACACCAGCGAACGCTGGAGGTTTTCCAGGTCTTCACTGGCGATGCGGGTCGAAGCCAGCAGGCCGAAACCGGTGTTGATGCCGTAGGCCGTGCGGTTTTCGGCGAGGATCTGCTCCACGCAGGCAACGCTGGCTTCGATCTGCCTTGATGCGCTGTTGTCGAGGGTCAGTTTCACCGGTTGCTGATAGACATCACGCAGTTGAGCGAGCGTCAGTTGGCCAGGGATCAAATTAAGCGCAGTCACATTCATTCTCCTTTTGAGAGTATTTATTAACTAACCAGACGCTCCGGAGATGTCCGTTGTCCGTCGCTTCCCACCTTTTGGGGGGCTGGCGCCTTGGCACGCTGGCTTATGTTGAAATCAGTTGAGGTTCGGTAAAGCCTTGTGCAACAAATTCGGTTCTTTCAGTACAGCAGCAGCGGCGGCAATGTCCGGCGCCAGCCAACGATCCTGATCGTAGGCTGGCACACGTTCACGCAGCAGACGCCAGGCGGCATCGGTACCAGCGCCGAAGCGTTGTTCCTTGAGGAATTCGAATGCCTGGGCCGCCAACAGGTACTCGATGGCGAGGATCTGCGTGCAGTTTTCCAGCGCGCGATGCAGTTTCAGCGCGGCGTTGGTGCCCAGGCTCAGGTGATCTTCCTGCAGGCCCGAGGTCACGTAGTTGTCCAGCACCGCGGGTTGCGCCAGTTGGCGGTTTTCCGCACACAGCGAAGCGGCGACGTATTGCACGATCATCATTCCGGAGTTCACCCCCGGATTGGCCACCAGAAACGCCGGCAGACCACTGACGTGCGGGTTGATCAAACGATCCAGGCGACGCTCGGCGATGGAGCCGATTTCCGCCATGGCGATGGCCAGCAGATCCG
Source organism: Pseudomonas sp. Sample_22 (assembly GCF_004307635.1). Taxonomy (NCBI): domain Bacteria; kingdom Pseudomonadati; phylum Pseudomonadota; class Gammaproteobacteria; order Pseudomonadales; family Pseudomonadaceae; genus Pseudomonas; species Pseudomonas sp. Sample_22. Next base: position 48,345 of record NZ_RCNY01000022.1, on the reverse strand, counting down.
CCGCCAGCGCCACGGACTGGCCGTGCGGGTTGGCTTGGGACATGACGCGGAAGTTGTCCGGCGTACCCAACAGCAGCGGGTTATCGGTGCAGCCGTTGAGTTCGATTTCAATCTGTTTGATCGCATGCTCGAGTTGATCGCGAGCGGCGCCATGCACTTGGGGAATCGAGCGGATGCTCAAGGCATCCTGGGTGCGAATGCCTTTGCTCTGGGCGATCACTTCACTGCCATCGAGCAGCGCGCGCAGGTTGATGCCGACCTGTTGCATGCCCGGGTGCGGCTTGAGCGCAATGATCTCGGCATCGAATGCGGCGATCTGGCCACGCTGGGCTTCGAAGCTCATGGCACTGATTACGTCGGCCCACTGCAACAGACGCGTGGCGTCGGCAATTGCCAGGCTGCTGAGGCCGGTCATGCACGGGGTGCCGTTGACCAGGCACAGACCGTCCTTGGCACCGAGCTGGACCGGTTGCAGGCCTTCTTGCGCCAGCGCCTGCTGCGCCGGCACGATTTGCCCGCGATAGCTGACGTTGCCGACGCCCAGCAGCGCAATGCCGATGTGCGCCATGTGGGTCAGGTAGCCAACCGAGCCCTGAGAGGGCACTTGTGGGGTGATACCGCGATTGAGCAGCGCCAGCAGCGCTTCGACGACCCGGCGGTGAATGCCGGATTTTCCCTGGCTGTAATTGCGGATGGCAGCGCAGATGATTGCGCGCGTCTGCTCGTCGGCCAGCGGTGCGCCAACGCCACAGGCATGGCTGAGCAAGGTGTTGCGCGAGAGTTGGCTGAGTTGTTCGTCTTTGAGCGAGACGTTGCACAAGGCGCCCAGGCCGGTGTTCACGCCGTAGGCGCGCTCGCCGCTGGCGACGATGCGCTGGACGATCGCCTGGGCGTTTTCGATGCGGTCCCACACCTGCGCCGACAGCTCGAGCTGTGCGCCATGGCGGGCTACGGCAACCACATCCTGCCAACGCAACGGCGCGTCGGCGATAACGATTTTTTCAGCCTGGGACATCTTCAACCTCGTGCTTACAACCTGAATATTGATGCAACTTCACCGGCCTCATCGCTGGCAAGCCAGCTCCCACAGGGACGGGTCATATTGCCCCTATTTTGTTCACACACCAGAACACTGTGGGAGCTGGCTTGCCAGCGATGGGGCCGGTACAGACACCGCCAGTTTTTAGACCACCGCAGCCCGCCGCTGCACGAACCGGTCGACATATTCATCCGCCGGCGAATGCAGGATCTCTTTCGGCGTGCCGACCTGGATCAGGCGGCCGTCCTTGAGGATCGCGATGCGATTGCCGATGCGTACGGCCTCGTCGAGGTCGTGGGTGATGAAGACGATGGTCTTGTGCAGGGTCTTTTGCAGCTCCAGCAACTGGTCCTGCATCTCGGCGCGGATCAGCGGATCGAGGGCACTGAAGGCTTCGTCCATCAGGATGATGTCGGTGTCGGCCGCCAATGCACGGGCCAGGCCCACGCGCTGACGCATGCCACCCGAGAGCTGATGCGGGTATTTGTTTTCGTAGCCCTTGAGGCCCACGGTGTTGATCCAGTGCAGCGCGCGTTCGTTGCACAGGGCTTTGCTTTCGCCACGGACTTTCAGGCCGTAGGCAACGTTGTCCAGCACGCTCTTGTGCGGCAACAGGCCGAAGCTCTGGAACACCATGCTGATCTTGCGCCGGCGAAATTCGCGCAGGGCTTCCATGTCGTATTGCAGGATGTCCACACCGTCCACCAGGATCGCACCGCTGGTCGGGTCGATCAGGCGATTGAAGTGGCGTACCAGCGTCGACTTGCCGGAGCCCGACAAGCCCATGATCACGAAAATCTCGCCGCTGCCGATGCTCAAGGACAGATCGTTGACCCCGACCACGCAGCCGGTTTCGGCCAGCACCTGTTCTTTGGTCTTGCCCTGGCCGACCATGGCCAGCGCGTCTTTGGAACGGTTGCCGAAAATCTTGAAGACGTTTTTGACTTCGATCTTGCTCACGGTTGCGTTGTTCATTTGCTCACCTCATGCCGTGCGCGACCGTACGCCTGTGTAATGCGGTCGATCACCACAGCCAGAATCACGATCGCCAGACCGGCTTCAAGGCCACGTCCGACGTTGAGGGTCTGAATCCCCACCAGCACGTCTTCACCCAAACCACGGGCACCGATCATCGAGGCGATCACCACCATCGACAGGGCCATCATGGTTGTCTGGTTGATACCCGCCATGATGCTCGGCAGAGCCAGCGGCAGTTGCACGCCGAACAGTTGCTGCCAGCGGTTGGCGCCGAAGGCATTGATCGCTTCCATCACTTCGCCGTCGACCTGGCGAATGCCCAGGTCAGTCAGGCGGATCAGCGGCGGCGCGGCGTAGATCACCGTGGCGAAAATCGCCGGGACCTTGCCCAGACCGAACAGCATCAATACCGGGATCAAGTACACGAAGCTCGGCATCGTCTGCATGATGTCCAGCAGCGGCATCAGTACCGAACGCAGGCGATTGCTGCGCGCCGACAGGATGCCCAGCGGAATGCCGATCAGCACCGATATGACCGTCGCCACCATCATCAGCGCCAGGGTCTGCATCAGTTTGTCCCAGAGGCCGACCGCGCCCACCAGGAACAGCAGGCCGACAATGACGGCAGTGGTCACGACTTTACGGGTCGCATGCCAGGCAACGCCCGCGACGATCGCCAGCATCAGCCACCATGGCGCGGCACGCAGCAGGCCTTCGAGATTGACGATGGCCCACAGCAGCGTATCGGAGATGCTGCGGAACACGTCGCCGTAGTTGGTCACCAGCGAATCGACCCAACCGTTGACCCAGTCGGCGATGGAAAAGGTAAAGCTTTCGGGAAACATAAGAGACTCTCAATCAAGGGGTTGCGATCAAGTTTCCGACTGCCGTCGCCGGCAGCCGGAGACACTCGACCTACAAGGCCGCGTCGATCTTTTTGGCTGCGTCTTCGCTCACCCATTGGTGCCAGACTTCAGGATGTTCCTTCAGGAAGATCTTGGCCAGTTTTGGCGACTCGATACGTTCCTTGCTCATGCGACCCAAATTCTGGTTCAGCAGGTCGATTGGCAAGTTGACCTTTTCCAGCACGGCCACCAGTTCCGGGGCTTCTTCGTGGAAGGTCTTGGACAGGCCGACCTTGATGGTCACGGTCTTGTCCACGCCTGGTTTTTCTTCCAGTTTGACTACGTCGACCTGGCCCATCAGCGGAGTTGGCGACCAGTAGTAGAACAGGATCGGCTCGCCACGCTTGTAGCTCGACAGCACGGCGGCATCCAGCGCCGGGCCAGTGCCCGGGCGGAAGTTGGTGTAGCTGCTTTCCAGGCCGTAGCTTTTCAGCATCTCACTGTTGTCGAGCTCACAGGTCCAGCCAGCCGGGCAGTTGTAGAAACGGCCCTTGGATGGTTCTTCGGCGTCCTTGAACACGGCGGAATATTTGCCCAGATCGGCAATGGTTTTCAGGTCAGGTGCTTTAGGTTCCAGCTTGCGCTTGGCGTCGCCTTCGATCACATAGCGCGGCACGTACCAGCCTTCGACCGCACCGACCACCGGCGCGCCGACACCGACGACCTTGCCGGCCTTCTCGGCTTTGTTCCAGACCTCGCTACGGCCGACCCACTCTTCGGCGAACACCTGGATGTCGTTACTGCTCAGGGCGTTTTCCATGGTGATGGAGTTGCCCGGCAGGCTGTCGGTCTTGCAGTCGTAGCCTTTCTCCAGCACGACTTGCATCACGTCGGTCAGGAGCATGGCGCTTTCCCAGTTCAGGCCGGCGAATTTCACCGGTTTGCCCGACTCGCACCAACCCGCCGCCTGAGTGGCGCCAGCGCTGGCCAGCAGGCCCATGGAAAGCAATGCGGTCAGCAGGGTCTTGTTCGATTTCATTGTTGTGACGCTCCTAATCATGAATGGGCTTACGGCAGTCAAGAGGCATCCAGCCCTGTCCACGTCCAGTCAGGCCTGCGCCGCAGCGCGACCGGCCCCGATTGTTTTGGTTTGTACAACGCTGTCCTGCTCGACCGGCAGAATCAGGTGATCGGGTACGCTGCCATGCCACTTTTTCGCACACACGTAATACACGGCTGCGGGCAGCACCAGACCGATGATCCAGGAAATATCCACATCACCCAGAGCGGCCACCAGTGGGCCGGTGTAGAACTTGGTGGCGATGAACGGCAGCTGCACCAGCACACCGAAAACATAGACGCTGATACCGAGGGCGTTCCAACGGCCGTAGCGCCCGTTCGGATCGGCCAGCGCCGGCACGTCGTAGCGCTCGCGGGTGATGCAGTAGTAGTCCACCAGATTGATCGCGCTCCATGGCGTGAAGAACGCCAGCAGGAACAGGATGAAGGACTTGAACGCACCGAGGAACGAGTGCTGGCCGAGCAACGCCATCAGGGTCGCGGCACCGACGATGGCCAGTACGAAGACCAGACGCTGCAGGCGCGTGACCTTCAGTTCGCCACGGAAACCGCTGATGATGGTCGCGATGCACATGAAGCTGCCGTAGGAGTTCAGTGTGGAAATGGTGACCTTGCCGAACGCGATGCTGAAGTACAGCAGCGCAGCGGTGGCACCGGTACCGCCCAGCCCCACGATGTAGGCCACTTCGTGACCGGCGAATTGGCCGTTGGCCGAAGCCACGGCAAACACCCCGAGAACCATTGCCACCTGGGCACCAATGACCGAACCCGCACCGGCGGCAAAAAAGGTTTTCACCGAGGAAACCTTGCTTGGCAGGTAGCGCGAATAGTCAGCCACGTAGGGGCCGAAGGCGATTTGCCAGGACGCCGCGAGCGACACCGCGAGCAAGAAGCTGCTCCAGCTGAAGTGGCGGATTTGCAACAGGGCGCCAACGTCAACCTGGCTCACCAGACGGCTGAACAGATAAACAAAGGCAATCACGCCAATGACACTGGCGACTCGACCGATCCAATGGATCACCCGATAACCGAGCACCGTCACCAGCACGATGACACTGGCGAAGATGAGAATACCGACGGTGTCGCTGACCCCAAACAACTGGCCCAGCGCCTGGCCGGATAACACGGTTCCCGTTGCGGTGAACCCCAGGTACATCAGGCACACCAGCACGATCGGGATGGCCGCACCGTAGACCCCGAACTGTACCCGGCTCGAGATCATCTGCGGCAAGCCAAGCTTCGGACCTTGCGCGGCATGCAGCGCCATCACGCCGCCACCGAGTACTTGACCGATCAACAGCCCGATCAACGACCAGAACACGTCACCGCCCAGCACCACGGCCAAGGCTCCGGTAACAATCGCGGTGATTTGCAGGTTGGCCCCCATCCACAGGGTGAACTGGCTGAACAGACGACCGTGTCTTTCCGCTTCCGGGATGTAGTCGATCGAACGTTTCTCGATCAACGGTTTGCTGCCTGCACGTTCGCTGTTAACAGCCATGGTTCAACCTCTGTGGATTGTTATTGGAATTCATTCGGTCCCTGTAGGAGCTGAGCTTGCTCGCGATGGCGGTGTATCTGATGCACCACGTTATCGTTCATCGCGAGCAAGCTTTGCTCCTACGGGCAAGCGTTACTTGCCGGTAATCATCGGCAGGTTCAGCCCTTGTTCCTTGGCGCAATCGATGGCGATCTGGTAACCGGCATCGGCGTGACGCATGACGCCAGTGGCCGGGTCGTTGTGCAGCACGCGTGCGATACGGTCGGCCGCTTCATCAGTACCGTCGCAGACAATCACCATGCCCGAATGCTGGGAGAAGCCCATGCCGACGCCGCCGCCGTGGTGCAGCGAAACCCAGGTCGCGCCGCTCGCGGTGTTGAGCAAGGCGTTGAGCAGCGGCCAGTCGGACACGGCGTCGGAGCCGTCCTGCATCGATTCGGTTTCGCGGTTCGGGCTGGCGACCGAACCGGAGTCCAGGTGGTCGCGACCGATCACGATCGGTGCCGACAGCTCGCCGCTGCGCACCATTTCGTTGAACGCCAGACCGAGCTTGGCGCGCAGGCCCAGGCCAACCCAGCAGATACGCGCTGGGAGCCCCTGGAAGCTGATGCGCTCGCGGGCCATGTCCAGCCAGTTGTGCAGGTGAGCGTCGTCCGGGATCAGTTCTTTTACTTTGGCGTCGGTCTTGTAGATGTCTTCAGCGTTGCCCGACAGCGCAGCCCAGCGGAACGGGCCGATGCCGCGGCAGAACAGCGGACGGATGTAGGCCGGTACGAAGCCCGGGAAGTCGAATGCGTTTTCCACACCTTCTTCCTGCGCCATCTGACGGATGTTGTTGCCATAGTCGAAGGTCGGCACGCCCATTTTCTGGAAGTCCAGCATCGCCTTGACGTGAACGGCCATCGATTGCTTGGCGGCTTTGATTACAGCGGCAGGCTCGGTCTTGGCGCGCTCGCGGTATTGATCCCAGGTCCAGCCGGCCGGCAGGTAGCCGTTGAGCGGGTCGTGGGCGCTGGTCTGGTCGGTGACCATGTCCGGACGCACGCCACGCTTGACCAGTTCCGGCAGGATTTCCGCCGCGTTGCCCAGCAGCGCGATGGAGATTGCCTTGCCTTCGGCGGTGTACTTGGCGATACGGGCCAGTGCGTCGTCGAGGTCAGTGGCTTGCTCGTCGACATAACGGCTTTTCAGGCGGAAATCGATGCTGACCTGCTGGCATTCGATGTTCAGCGAGCAAGCACCGGCCAGGGTTGCAGCCAGAGGCTGGGCGCCCCCCATGCCACCCAGGCCAGCGGTCAGTACCCACTTGCCTTTCAGGTCATCGTTGTAGTGTTGGCGACCGGCTTCGACGAAGGTTTCGTATGTGCCCTGAACGATGCCCTGGCTGCCGATGTAGATCCAGCTGCCGGCGGTCATCTGGCCATACATGGCCAGGCCTTTGGCGTCGAGTTCGTTGAAGTGTTCCCAGCTCGCCCAGTGCGGCACGAGGTTGGAGTTGGCGATCAGCACGCGCGGGGCATTGGCGTGAGTCTTGAACACGCCGACCGGCTTGCCGGATTGCACCAGCAGGGTCTCGTCATCGTTCAGGTTGGTCAGGCTTTCAACGATCTTGTCGTAGCATTCCCAGTTACGTGCCGCACGACCGATGCCACCGTAAACCACCAGTTCTTTCGGGTTCTCGGCGACTTCCGGGTCGAGGTTGTTCATCAGCATGCGCAGCGGCGCTTCGGTCAGCCAGCTCTTGGCGGTCAGCGTGTTACCGCGGGCAGCGCGGATTTCAACGTCACGAAATTTAGTCACGAACAGAACTCCTCAGCAATCAATCCAAAACCAACCCAGGCAGTGGGCGAGCAAGCCGATGAGCATCAGTGCACACCGGCGAATCAGTGGACGACGGTTGAGTCTCCGTGACTCATACGCATACGTCTTTACTTGTACATACAAGCATATGCAATCAAGCGGCCAACTTGCTGGATGTGTGTTCAAGAAAAATCCTGAATCGGCCTGGAAAGCCTGTAGATCAAGGGGTCTGAGGAAGATGAAATTTTTCGCAGGGCTTTGTGGCAGGAGAGAGGGCTTGTTACTTGAGCGAGGTTTTGCGCCACGCTGGGGCGTTAGGTAACAAGTTGGTGCGCAGTTTCGAATCAGATGATCGTTCCCACGCTCTGCGTGGTAACGCCATCATGGACGCTCCGCGTCCGCTTCTTGCGACTGTGACGCGGAGCGTCACGGGATGCGTTCCCACGCAGAGCATGGGAACGATCAGTAACGATTCAATCGAGATCGGTCAGATGTACCCGACTAGTTGAATTGACGACTGCTACGCAGCCAAGCGGGAGCAAGCTCCCTCGCCACAGAGAGGCTCATTGGCCGGGGAATCAGCGTGTGGTCAGTTCGATCACGCAACATGGGCCGTTGACGGAGATTTCCAGCAGGCCGGTGTTACCGTCCAGTTGCAGGCAATCATGCCGATCCAGTTGCGAAGCGCTGTTACCGACCTTCACTTCCAGTGCTTCGCTGATGCTGAACACCAACACCGTGCCCGCCTCGCTGAAAAACCGCTGCTCACCACTCAACCACTGCAACCGTGCGCCATAACGCTGCGGTGCGTAGATCAGGTTGAAATCGCGAATCGGCCCACCGAGCAATGTGCAGGAAACCTTGCTCTCTCCGCTGAAGGCAAACGGGTCCAGCGGTAACAACGACCGCGTGTGCTGACCGTCAACCGATAAGGTCATGCCGTCACCCTGCAACACGGTGATGATTCGCTCATAACCGGCGAAGGTGGAAAACCCGCCTGACTCGCCAATGTCGGCAATCGACAGGCGCCAGCCAAACCCGTCCAGACCGGTGCCGGCATCACGGGTAATTTCTTCGGTGCTGCCGCCGCCGTTTTTCCACGGCATGCGCGGGTAATCGACTGCGCGTAAAACTTTCAGACTGCTCATTTATGGAACCGACCTTCCAGACGATGACGGGAACCGGGGTGGATCAAACGGGCAGCGGTCACCGGCTGACGGCCGGACCAGGTGCGGCGACGGATCAGCAGGCACGGCTCGCCCTTTTCAATCTGCAGCAATTTGCATTCGGACGGCTCGGCCAGGATCGCCTCGACCACGTGTTCGCCTTCAGTCAGCGGCGCGACCTGATTCAGATAGGCATAAGGCGTTTGCAGGGTGAAGTCCTGCTTGAGGTAGTCCGGGGCCACCAGTGCGTTGACGAAACGGTCTTCGATTTGCACCGGAATATCGTTTTCGAAATGCACGATCAGCGAGTGGAACACCTTCTGCCCTTCACGCATGTCCAGGGCCAGGGCGCGCTCGGAACCGGCAGCCTCTTCTTCAAGCGTGATGACCTTGCAGGTGTGGCGATGACCGCGAGAGGCGATTTCGTCGGCGATGTTGTGCACTTCAAACAGCGCGGACTGGCTTTTAGGTTCGGCGACGAACGTACCCACGCCTTGCATACGCACCAGCAGACCGTCGGCGGTCATCTCGCGCAAGGCGCGATTGATGGTCATGCGGCTGAAACCCAGCTGGCTGACCAGCTCGCTTTCCGACGGCACGCGATAGTGCGGCGGCCAGTTTCCACTGTCGATTTGCTGGGTGATCATTTGTTTGACGCGGGCGTACAAGGGCGCCGGACTGTCGCCCATGTTCGCGGCCAACGGAGAGACTGGAGGCGGAGTCGGCACGGTTAATCCTTGGTCGTTTAGTGAATATCGCTAGCTTGCCGGAGTTTACCGGGCAGGCAAACGTCTGTATATGTATATACAAATAACACACGATGGGGTGCTGAACCATGTCCGCCTTCTTTGCCGAACGCGCGCTGCTGCCTAGTGGATGGGCCAACAATGTACGTCTTGAGGTCAGCGCCGACGGCGTATTGACCCATATCCAGGCCAATTCCCATGCAGATGGCGCCGAACGGTTGAGTGGTCCGCTGCTGCCCGGCATGCCGAATCTTCACTCTCACGCCTTCCAGCGGGCCATGGCCGGGCTGGCGGAAGTGGCGGGTAATCCGAACGACAGTTTCTGGACCTGGCGCGACTTGATGTACCGCCTCGTCGGAAAAATCAGCCCGGAGCAACTCGGGGTCATCGCCCGTCAGCTGTACATCGAGATGCTCAAGGCCGGCTACACATCGGTGGCGGAATTTCATTACGTACACCACGACACCAGTGGCCAGCCTTATGCCGACCCTGCCGAGCTGGCCCAGCGCATCAGCCAGGCGGCCAGTTCGGCGGGAATTGGTTTGACCCTGCTGCCGGTGCTCTACAGCCATGCTGGTTTCGGCGGTCAGACACCCAATGAAGGTCAGCGCCGTTTCATCAACAGCACTGAAAACTACCTCAAGCTGCAGTCGCGATTGCAGCCCATACTGGCGCAGCAAAAGGCGCAGACACTCGGTTTGTGCTTCCACTCGCTACGTGCGGTCACGCCACAGCAGATCAGCGAAGTGCTGGCGGCCAGCGACCAGCACTGCCCGGTGCACATCCACATCGCCGAACAACAGAAGGAAGTCGACGATTGCCTGAGCTGGAGCGGTCGACGTCCGGTGCAATGGCTTTATGAGCATGTCGACGTCGATCAGCGCTGGTGCCTGGTTCACGCCACCCACGTCAATCCCGAAGAAGTCTCGTCGATGGCCAAGAGCCGGGCCATTGCCGGTCTGTGCCTGACCACCGAGGCCAACCTGGGCGACGGGATCTTCCCGGCAGTGGACTTCCTCGCCCAGGGCGGCCGCATGGGTATCGGTTCCGACAGTCATGTATCGCTGAGCGTGGTGGAAGAATTGCGTTGGCTGGAATATGGCCAACGTCTGCGCGACCAGCGGCGCAACCGCTTGTATGGCGCCAAGCAACCGATGGTCGGGCGCACGCTGTTCGATGCGGCGCTCGATGGCGGCGCGCAGGCGCTGGGTCAACCGATTGGTGCGCTGGAGGTGGGCAAGCGTGCGGATTGGCTGGTGCTGGACGGCAACGACCCGTATCTGGCAACGGCCAGTGGCGACGGGATCTTGAATCGCTGGTTGTTTGCCGGTGGCGATCGGCAGGTGCGGGATGTGCTGGTCAATGGCCAGTGGGTTGTGCGTGACGGGCGGCATGAGGGCGAAGAGGAAAGCAACCGGGCATTCACCCAAGTCCTGCGCGATTTGTTGGGTTAACCCCCGCTGATCATTCCCACGCTCTGCGTGGGAATGATCAGTAGCGCAGTGATCAGTTCGAGGTCTTGGCCATCTGCGTATCCGACGCTCGCCAGATCAGTCGCGTGGTGTCGTAGCCCTGCTGGCGTGCCTTGCTCAGCAGTTCTTCACGCACCACACCGTTCACGGTCGGTGTGCGTGACAGGAGCCACAAATAGCGACGGCTTGGGTCACCGACAATGGCTGTCTTGTAGTCATCGCTGACATACAGCACCCAGTATTCGCCCTTCGCCACACCCGGAATCAGCCTCGAAAACCAGGTATCGAACTCGACCCACAACTTGTCGGTTTTACCCGGCACCTGTGGATAAGCCGTGCCCTTGACCTCTTCCCATTGCCACTGCGCCGTCAGGCAGCGGTTCAGCACCGCGACGTTGCCATCGGGCAACAGCGTGTAATGGGCTTCGGATTGCGCGCAATCGCGCTGGAAATACATCGGCAGACGGGCCAACTCGTACCAGGTGCCCTGGTAACGCTTGAGGTTGACGCTGTTGGCTGTCTTGGGCGCCAACGGATCCTGGCCAGAAGTGGCACAACCGGCCAATACCAGGCCGGCAAAAAGCATCATCAATAACCGCTTCATTGTTTTTCTCCCGTGGGCACTTCGCCCCGGTTTACTTCAGGCCTTGGCCGGAAAACATCAACACTTTGTCACCGGCGAATTGCACGCTGATAAAGCTGTTCTTGTCGCCCCATGTGCAACTGGACATGCCGAGTGCGCCGGAGCAATCGGCGGGTTTGCCCAACAGGGTTTCAACTTCGGCCTTGGCCATGCCGGCCGAGAGCTTCGAGTAGTTTTCCTGATTGACTTTGCTGCACGCAACCAACAACACGCAGAACGAAAGCAGGGCGATGGATCGCAGCGACATGTGAACTCCAGAGGCGGTGGGGAATGGCATGACTGCCAAACTGAACCTTAGAAGAGAAAACCCTAATCTGGTTCCCTGAGCGACCGGCTATTTGTTGGGCCGCTCGTCTACCTCTACCCGGCAAATCAGCCACTTTGCATGGCGATCGAGTATTTCGTCGGTTTTGCGCACATTCGCCTAATCTTTGGCGCCGCCCAGTCGACACAAATGCAACGCAAAGCCACGCCTGTGGCCATTGCCCCTCCTTTGTTGACCAGATTCCCTGCGGTAGCTCATCCAATGACCCGAAACATGAAGTTCAGCCACAAGATCTTGTTGGCTGCCGCCCTCGTGGTGGCCGTCGCATTCGCTTGTTTCATCCTGTTCAACGACTATCGCCAACGGCAGACCTTGCGCAGCAGCACCGAAGCATCGATGCAGGAACTCGGCAGCCTGACCACCAGCAACATCCAGACCTGGCTGGAAAGCCGCATGCAGTTGCTGCAATCGATGGCCCAGCAAGTCACTGCCGATGGCAATGCCCCGGCCAGCCTGAAACGCATCATCGACCTGCCCGCCTACACTGGTAATTTCCAGCTGAGTTACTTCGGTGGTGCCGACGGTGTGATGTTCTCGGTTCCGGCAGGCAACCGAGCAGCTGATTACGACCCACGGGCCCGTGGCTGGTACAAGGCTGCCAACAGTGCGCAACAGACCATCGTCACCGAACCGTACATCGCCGCTTCGTCCGGCAAACTGGTGATTACCGTTGCAACGCCGGTACAGCGCCAAGGCCAGATGATCGGCGTGGCCGGCGCCGATATCGACCTGTCCAGCGTCAGTGCGATCATCAACTCGCTGAACTTCGGCGGTCACGGACATGCCTTCATCGTCGGCGCTGACGGCAAGATCCTGATCCACCCGGACAGCAAGCTGGTACTCAAGAACCTGAGCGAGGCTTACCCCAACGGTGCGCCAAAGGTCAGCCCCGGCATGAAAGAGGTCGAGATCGATGGCAAGCGCCAGTTCATCTCGTTTACTCACGTCAACGGGGTGCCGTCGGCCGATTGGTACGTGGCACTGGTGCTCGACCAGGACACCGCGTTCTCGATGCTTAGCGAATTCCGCACCTCGGCCATCATTGCCATGGTGATTGCGGTGGTGATCATCATTGCATTGCTGGGCATGCTGATCAGCCTGCTGATGCAACCGCTGCTGACCATGGGCCGCGCCATGCACGACATCGCCGAGGGCGAAGGTGACTTGACCAAACGCCTGACCATTCATGGCCACGACGAATTCGGCGCGCTGGGGCTGTCGTTCAACCGCTTCGTCGAGCGCATTCACACCTCGATCATCGAAGTGTCCTCGGCCACCGGTCAGGTCAACGAAGTCGCCCTGCGCGTTGTCGCAGCTTCCAATTCGTCGATGTACAACTCCGACCAGCAAGCCTCGCGCACCAGCAGCGTGGCCGCGGCGATCAATCAGCTTGGCGCCGCCGCCCAGGAAATCGCCCAGAACGCTGCCCTCGCCTCGCAGCATTCGAGCGATGCCCGCAGCCTGGCCGAAGACGGCCAGCAAGTGGTGGATAAAACCATTGCGGCGATGCAGCAGCTCTCGGCGAAGATCAGCGATTCGTGCGGCAACATCGAGACGCTCAACAGCAATACGGTGAACATCGGACAGATTCTGGAAGTGATCACCAGCATCTCCCAGCAGACCAACCTGCTGGCGCTTAACGCGGCCATCGAAGCAGCGCGGGCCGGTGAGGCCGGACGCGGTTTCGCAGTGGTCGCCGACGAAGTGCGCAACCTGGCCCATCGCACCCAGGATTCCGCGCAGCAAGTGCAGACCATGATCGAAGAACTGCAAGTCGGCGCCCGCGCGGCCGTGGGCATCATGACCGACAGTCAGCGCCAGAGCGAAAGCAGCGTCGGCATCGCCAACCAGGCCGGTGAGCGGCTGGGGAGCGTGACCCAGCGCATCGGCGAAATCGACGGCATGAACCAGTCCGTCGCCACGGCGACCGAAGAGCAAACGGCTGTGGTGGAATCGATCAACGTCGACATCACCGAGATCAACACGCTGAACCAGGAAGGTGTAGAGAACCTGCAGGCGACCTTGCGCGCGTGTGCCGATCTTGAGCAGCAGGCGGCACGGTTGAAGCAGTTGGTGGGGAGTTTCAGGATCTAAGGTGCCCACACCGGCCCTTTCGCTGGCAAGCCAGCTCCCACAATGTTTTGCAGCGGACACAATTTTTGTGTACGACGCAAAACCCTGTGGGAGCTGGCTTGCCAGCGATGGCGGCCTCAGCAGTAACGAAAAACTAGAATCGTGAACCCGGCTTGGAGAGAAACGCCAACTCCTCAGGCGTAGACTCCCTTCCCAACACCGCATTGCGATGCGGAAACCGCCCAAACTGCGCGATCACTTTCTGATGCTTCTGGGCGTAGTCCAGGTAATCGGCAAACAGCGCCTGGTCACTTTCCGGCTGTTGCGCCACCAACTCGATGTACCGCGAGACACCTTCGTTCTGCACCGCGAGGTTTTCGCTGTGCTCGAACACCAGATAGATGAACACCCGCTGAATCGGCGGCAATTGCCGATCGAAGTCCGCCGCAATGCCTTGGGCAACGAGTTGCTGTGCCCGGGAATCGCCGGAAAACGCTTTGGGAGAATCGCGAAAGATCATTCGCGGCAGTTGATCGAGCAACAGCACCAGGGCCAGCCAACCTTCGGGACGTTGCGTCCACTCGGTCAATCCACCGGTCAATGCCTGCTCGACCCAGTCCCCGAAACGCTCGCGCGCTTCGAGGTCCTGGCTGTCACGCTTGCCGAACCACAACTTGCCCTTCTGTGCCGCCACTTGCTTGGCTGATTCAGACGTTCCGAACCACCATTCGAGCAACGGCTGCCAGGGCGCAGTCATGATTTACTCCTTGTGGTAAGCCGTGACGCGGGCCACTTCTTCTTTCGAACCGAGGAACACCGCTACGCGCTGGTGCAGGCCTTCCGGCTGAATGTCGAGGATGCGCTGGTGACCGTCGGTGGAGGCGCCACCCGCTTGTTCCACGAGGAACGACATCGGGTTGGCTTCGTACATCAGGCGCAGCTTGCCCGGCTTCGACGGCTCGCGGCTGTCACGTGGGTACATGAACAAACCGCCACGGGTCAGGATGCGATGCACATCGGCCACCATCGCGGCCACCCAGCGCATGTTGTAGTTCTTTTTCAGCGGGCCTTCATCGCCTGCCAGCAATTCGCCGACGTAGCGCTGCACCGGTGCTTCCCAGTGACGCTGGTTGGAGGCGTTGATGGCAAATTCCTGGGTGGCTTCCGGAATGGTGATGTTTTCGTGAGTCAGTACGAAGCTGCCCATTTCACGGTCCAGGGTGAAGCCTTTGACGCCGTCGCCCAGGGTCAGGATCAGCATGGTCTGGGGACCGTAGATCGCGTAACCGGCGGCCACTTGCTGGGTACCTGGCTGCAGGAAGGCTTTTTCGTTCAGGGGTTCGTTCTGGCTCAGGTATTCGTTCGGGCAACGCAGTACCGAGAAGATCGTGCCGACCGGGGCGTTGATGTCGATGTTCGAAGAGCCGTCCAGCGGGTCGAATACCAACAGGTAGGCGCCTTTCGGGTATTTGCCCGGGATCTGGTAGGCGTTGTCCATTTCTTCGGACGCCATGCCGGCCAGGTGACCGCCCCATTCATTGGCCTCGAGCAGGATCTCGTTGGAGATCACGTCGAGCTTTTTCTGCACTTCGCCCTGGACGTTTTCAGTGCCCATGCTGCCCAGAACGCCGCCGAGGGCGCCTTTGGACACGGCGTGGTTGATTTCCTTGCAAGCACGCGCCACCACTTCGATCAGGAAGCGCAGATCGGCAGGAGTGTTGTTGCTACGGGTCTGCTCAATCAAATAGCGACTCAAGGTAACGCGGGACATGGAAGGCTCCGGAGGAATGGGGGGGCTAAAAACCCGCGCAGTTTAACGCGAGTCGGGGCGCATTTCCTCCTATCAGACGTGATCGGCTGAAGAGAGTTCATGCTCCGGGTTTAGCGTAGTAGGAAACGGCTTAGATATGAGGCGTCGACGGGCGCCAATTTCGATATTCATGCAGGAGCCCGCCTGCTCGCGATCGGGTGCCAAGCAACCGGTTTCAGGGCTTGACCGGTGGTTTGCGCAACAGGCTGAACGCCATCGCCGCCAGGAACAATACGCTGAGCAACAGCACCGCCCACAGGCCGAATTTCTTCCAGTCGGTGCCCACCACTGCCGGCCCTGGCGTAGCCGAAGGCGTAACCACAACCCCGGCATCCACCGCTGCCTTGCCCAATGTCGCCAGTTTCGCCGCGTTGAAGTCCGGTATCAGGGTCGACAATGGCAGGTTTGCCGCCTTCACCGTCGAGTTGCCCAGCGCCAGCGTATAAGGCCCCGGCCCTCGCGCCAGAAAGACCAGGTGCGTCGCCCGCACGGCGAACTTTATTACCGGCACCTGCGCCCCCAATCCACCGCCGCGCTCGTCCACGGTCAGCTTCAATTGCTGCACGGTCTGCCCCGACAATTGCAACTGATCCTGAACCACATCCTGACTGCCCTGGGTCAGGCGATAAAGCAGACCGTTGCTCAGAGGTTGCCACGGCAGGCTACCATCGCGACGACCGGACAACGTGACCGGCGCCAGACTGTTGGCCTGGCTCAGTTCGACCTGCACTCGCTCGACGCTGACGCTCATCGGCAATTGCCAGGTGTACTCGCCGGCCTTCACGCTGCTGCCGGCCAACGCTTGCGACCAGACCAACGGCAACGGCAGACTGCGGCTGCTTTGCAGTTGCGCCGACGTCAGGGTCGGCGCCAATTGCGGTGCCTCCCACAGCAATCGCAAGTAGCGCGCCGACTGCCCGGGCAGAGCGACTTCGTGTTGCTCGACTCGCTCATCGGCAAAAGTCAGCCGCGCGACCTGCCCTTCTCCCCATGACTGCCAATGCTGCAAATCGTCACTGGCCTCGATGGTAAAACGCTGGAAGCCATCGCGCTCGCTGGTCCAGTCAAGAACCAACTGCTGCAACGGCGCCTTGATGGCACTGGCGTCGAGCAGCCAGCCGCGCAACGCTTCCTCGCCCGCCTCCAACTGAGTGGAGGGCTGCACTTCGACCAACGCGCCGTTGGCAGTCGATTGCACGCGCACGCTCGGCGCATGCTCGGTGGCGTCTACCGAGTTGTACAGCGGGAACCATTTGACGTCGGTCAGCGTGCGGCCGTCTTCAGCTTGCGGGGTGGCCCGCGCCAGCGCGTAGGCCTGTGGTTCGCCATTGGCATTGAACACGCGCACATCGCTCAGGTCGGTTTGCCGGGCATTCAGTTGCACGGCCAAGGGCAGCTCAAGTCGATACCACGGCCCCTCACCGCTGACGGACAACGGCACTTGTGTGGTGAAGTCTGCGAGTTTTTCCTGGGCGCCAGCCGAGAGCGCCATCCCCATGGCTACCACGCCCAACCAGCACAGGTTCAGCTTCTGACTCAAGACGACACTCCTCCAGTTTGCGGGGCCGGTTTCTCGGCATCCTCCGCAGCCTCGGCACGCTTGGGCGGCAACGGGGCAAAGTAGCCCACCACCAGCAGCAACACGCCAACGCCAATAAACGACACGATCCGCGCCAGCCCGCCACGGTTACTCAATTCGACAAAGAACAGTTTCGCCACAACCACGCCGATCAGCGCCGCGCCGATCAGCCAGACTTCACGGCGATGCCGCAAATGGCCGCCGATCATCAGGCTCAGGGCGATCATCGTCCAAATGATCGACAGGCCGGCCTGCACCCGCATGGATTCAAGCAACGCATCGAGCTGGAACGGCACCCCGCCCCAATGGTGGGCCGCACGCATCACCAGTGCAGTAAAGAACACGAACAACGAGACGCCAGCGATCAGCTGTGTGGCGCGGGCGACGTAGTCCTTGTTGAACTGCAGTTGCGTCAGCGCGTTGCGTGACCAGACGTAAGCGCCGAACAGCGCAAACAACAAACCCAGCTCCAGCGGATTGATCAGCGGTACGTAGGGCAGCGGCTCAGCCATGCCGTCACTGACAGCGTTGGCCAACCAGAACCAGCCGAGCATCAACAAGGCCAAGGGCGCGGCGGCATACACACGGTATTCGCGCGCATGGTCCGACATCGGCCACGGCCACTGTCGGGGCGCGGCCACCAGCACCAGATACAGGCTTGGCAGAATCGCCCAACCCAACCAGCGCCAGGCGTTGTACTGCTCGGACAGCAGCAAAAGTCCGTAACGCAATTCCAGGGCCAGTACGCCGATCAGCAGCCAGCAACCGAGCACATGGGCGACACTGAGCACCCGCGCTGGCAGCATCGGAGCCAGGCGACGCAGCGAAATGAAATGCACAACAAACAGTGCCGTCCACGCCAGCCACCCAAAATTAACCGCCGGGTGAAAACGCGGATGCCACGCGGCGAGCAAAACCACACCGGCAGCTGGGATCAGCAACGTGCAAAGCAAACCCAGTGACGTCCAATTCAGACGCAAGGCCAACACAGCCCACAACGTTGCGCTCAATAGTGCGACCGCCAGCAGCAACGTCACTTGCAGGTCAAGCGGAGCAAACCGCAGCACTTCGCTGACCCACGCCAGCGACCACCAACCCGCGCCCCAAATCAGCGACGCCTGAGACAAACGTTGCAGAGTCAGCCCGTCAAACACCGTGACGGCGTTGCCGGTTTGCAAGCGCCAGGCCCCGACCAGCCCTGTCAGGCCGAGTAGCAGCGGCGTCCAGAATCCACCGTGGGCCATGGGGCGCAAGTCTTCATAGAACGAGGGCGCGGCGACCAGGAACAACATGCCCCCAAGCCACTGAACGGCCATGGCGCTGAACACAAACGTGCACGACGGCAGACGCAGGCCGACAAACAACGTGATCAACCCGGCCAGCGCCCAACTGATCGTCGTGCCTTCGGCGAAGAAAAACAGCGGCGCCAGCAGATAGATGAACGACAGGCCAAGACAGGCCAACAGCGGTACGCCTTTGCGTTCCCACGGTGAAGTCTGCCCGGGCAGTGCTTTATGCAATGAGTAGAAACTGAACAACAACGCGACGCCAAGCAACAGCGCGCCCAAGGGCGCACCTTCAAGCAGACTATTCTCACCCGCGCCCAGCTCGCTGAGAAACGTCAGTGCCGAGCCCAATTGCAGCAGTAAGGCGAATGCTCGGGCCAACGGTCGTTGCTGACGCAGACCCAGCCAGAAAATCCCTGCGCCCTCTACGGCCCAGGCTGCTGTTGTCCAGCGCGCATCGAGCCCCAGTGGAATCGCCAGGCTGGTGAAAATCACACCCAGGGCAAGACAGGTTTCTGCCAGCAGCAACGTTCGGCCGCCAAACAGCAGACGGGCCAATCCCATGTAGATGATGCCCAGCGCCAAGGCACTGAACGCGGCGGCGAATTCCAGGTGTTGCACCAAGGCGAACTGCAAGCCGAAGCCCACCAGCGGCGGACCGAATAGCAAGGTACCGTCGACATAGTCGCCCTTGCGTGCCGACCACTGCAGTAGAGCCTCACGGCCACCGCCCTCGGGCGCGTCGCCGAGCTCGAGTAACTTGCGGCGGGCGAACAGCAGACCGATGGCCAAGTACATCAGGAAGAACAGAATCAGAAACGGCTCGGTGCTCCACAACAGTTCCGGCGTGTAGGTGCGCGCACCCCAGGCGAAACCAATGCCGAAAGTGCCGACAAAGCCGATCACGTTCAGCGTTCGCCAGGCCTTGAACCAGGCGATGGCCAGGATGCCGGCATTGAGCAAGGCAAAATAGCTGAACAACGCGACGTGGCTACCGCTACCGGTAGACGCCAGGATCGGCGCGGCAAAACCGCCCAATGCCGCCGCACAGGCCAGCCCCAAGGAGTCCTGGGTGATGGCCAGAATCGCCGAAAACACGGTGACCGCCACCAGCAGCCCGAACGCCGCCGAAGGGTCGAGCAGCGGATGCAATCGCATCGCTGCAAACACCGTCAGATACAGCACCGCAACCCCGGCGCCTTGCAACATCAAAGCATAATTGTTGTTACGACGCCGCAGCCACCATCCAAGGCCAAGCAGCCCCAATGCCGCCGCCGCGACACCGGCATAACGCAGCTCGATCGGCACCACCATGCCTTCAGTTGCGTAGCGCAGCAGGAACGCCAGACCGAGAAACAACAGCACCACGCCCACTCGCAGTACGGTGTTGCCACCGAACAGCCATGCTCGAGCGCCATTGATAGCGCGTTCGATGAAATTGGGGCCGCGAGGTGGGGCCGGTTGTTGCGAATCGCGAACGTCCGGCGCAGGTTTCCAGGCATCAAATGATGGTGCGGGATGGTTTACGGTGGCGGCCGCGGTGCTGAGGGGTTCGAGTTCGGGCGGAAGCTCCCAGACCAGCTCAACAGGGGGATGCGCGACCGCAGAGTCGGGGATGGGGTCGGTTTCGCTGATGACAGGCGCAGTGACTTCGGGGGCTTTGGCGCCAGACACCTCCAACACCGCCAGCCGTTGCTCGACGGCATGCAACGCAACTTGAGCCTGCTCCAACAAAAGGCGTTGCGAGTCGGCCTGCGAAGCCAGACGGCCAACTCGAATCGCCTGGCCGATTGCCAAGCCAAGCAGCGCGCCCAGCAGTGCATCGCTGAACGACTCGTCGAGTATCCAGCCCAGCACCAGGCCAATCAGCGTCAACATCCATTGCATGGTCGATATCCTTGAGCGCAATCCAGAAAGATTAGCGTAGCCACGGCCAAAAGATCGCAGCCTTCGGCAGCACCTGCAAAAACGCTTTAATTCGCGATTTTGCAGGTGCTGCCGAAGGCTGCGATCTTTTGCGGCGCGTCAGTATATCGATCCGACCGAAGACTTACTCCAGCGCTTTCCAGATATCCGTGGCGTACTCGCGAATCGTCCGGTCAGACGAGAACCAGCCCATCCGCGAGGTGTTCAACACCGCCGAACGCCACCACTCCTTGGAATCGTGCCAATGGGCTTCGACCCGCATCTGCGCGTTCCAGTAGGAATCGAAATCGGCGCAGACCAGGAAACGGTCGTAATCCACCAGCGAATCGATCAGCCCGCTGTACCGCGACGGATCATCCGGCGAGAACACCCCGCTACGAATCGCTTGCAGCACATCGTTGAGCCGGTGAGACGCAGCGATGTCCGGCACTGCACTGAACTCGTGGTTTTGCTTGCGCGCTTCCACCTGCTGCGCGCTGAGCCCGAAGATGAACATATGCTCGGCGCCGATGCGCTCGCACATCTCCACGTTGGCGCCGTCCAGCGTGCCGATGGTCAGCGCACCGTTGAGACCGAATTTCATGTTGCTGGTGCCCGACGCCTCGAAACCGGCGGTGGAGATCTGTTCGGACAAGTCAGCCGCCGGAATGATGCTCTCGGCGAGGCTGACGTTGTAATTGGGCAGGAACACTACTTTGAGCAAGCCACGCACGGTCGGATCGTTGTTCACCACCCGGGCGATGTCGTTGGTCAGCTTGATGATCAGCTTGGCCTGGTGATAACTGGCCGCCGCCTTACCGGCGAAGATCTTCACCCGCGGTACCCAATCGATTTCCGGCTCGGCGCGAATTGCCTGGTACAACGCCACGGTGTGCAGCAGGTTGAGCAACTGGCGCTTGTACTCGTGGATCCGTTTGACCTGCACATCGAACATCGCCGCCGGGTTGACCGCCACGCCCAGCCGTTCGTGAATGAGATACGCCAGGGCTTTTTTGCTGTGCAAACGCTGCTCGGCAAACGCCTTGCGGAACGCGGTTTTTTCGGCGAACGGCTCAAG
This sequence comes from Pseudomonas sp. Sample_22, assembly GCF_004307635.1. Taxonomy (NCBI): domain Bacteria; kingdom Pseudomonadati; phylum Pseudomonadota; class Gammaproteobacteria; order Pseudomonadales; family Pseudomonadaceae; genus Pseudomonas; species Pseudomonas sp. Sample_22. The sequence continues at coordinate 27,019 of NZ_RCNY01000022.1, read as the reverse complement.
ATCGAGCAATCGCGCTTCGGGGTTATCCAGCAGATCCGGGCCGAGTGCATCGACCAGCATCGAGGTCAGCTCGGAGTTGGCCTGATAGAGCCAGCGGCGGAAGGTAATGCCGTTGGTTTTGTTGTTGATCCGCTCCGGGTAGAGCTTGTGCAGCTCGGAGAACACCGTTTTGCGCATCAGTTGCGTGTGCAAACCGGACACGCCATTGACGCTGTGGGAGCCCAGGAACGCCAGATTGCCCATGCGTACCCGGCGGCCATTGTCTTCTTCGATCAGCGACACCGCGCGCAGCACGTCGAAATCGTGAATGCCTTTGGCGCGCAACGAATCGATGTGCTGGGCATTGATCAGGTAAATGATCTGCATGTGACGTGGCAGCATGCGTTCCATCAACCCCACCGGCCAGGTTTCCAGCGCTTCGGGCAGAAGCGTGTGATTGGTGTAGGACAGCGTGTCGACCGTAACCTGCCAGGCGGCATCCCAGGCCACGTCGTAGACGTCGACCAATTGGCGCATCAACTCGGCAACGGCAATCGATGGGTGCGTGTCATTGAGCTGGATCGCCGCGTGATCCCCCAGGGTCAGTACCGAGGTGTGCATGTTGCGATGGCGACGCAGCAAGTCCTGCAATGATGCCGCGACAAAGAAGTATTCCTGACGCAGACGCAGTTCCTGGCCGGCTTCGGTGCTGTCCGCCGGATACAGCACGCGGGAGATACTCTCGGCGCGGGCCACTTCGGCCACTGCGCCAAGGTGGTCACCGGCGTTGAAACGCTCAAGGTGCAAGTCTTCCATGGCCCGTGCGCGCCACAGTCGCAGGGTGTTCACGCTCGCTCCTCGCCAGCCGACCACGGGTGTGTCGTAGGCAATGGCCCGCACGGTTTCCGCCGGGTGCCAGACTTGCTTGGACTTGCCACTTTCATCGGTCACGGTCTCGACGCTGCCACCAAAACCGATCGGATATACCACCTCCGGACGCTCGAACTCCCAAGGGTTGCCGAAATCCAGCCAGTGTTCGGTTTGCTCCTGCTGCCAGCCGTCGACAATCGCCTGACGGAACAGGCCGTGTTCATAGCGAATGCCGTAGCCATGACCGGCGATGCCCAGGGTCGACATGCTTTCCATGAAGCACGCCGCCAGACGACCGAGGCCCCCGTTGCCCAGCGCGGCATCGGGCTCCAGCAGGCGGATGCGCTCGAGGTCGACGCCAAGTTCGGTCAGGGCCTCGCGCGCGACGTCGAGCAGGCCAAGGTTGCTCAGGCTGTCGTAGAGCAAGCGACCGATGAGAAATTCCAGGGAGAGGTAGTAAACGCGCTTCTGACCTTTGCGATAAATCTGACGCGTGTGGTCCATCCAGTGCTCGACCATGTGATCACGCGCTGCAAGGGCAATGGCTTCGAACCAGTCGTGGTCGAAGGCGTGATCCGGGTCTTTGCCCACCGCATAGGTGAGTTTGGTCAAGACGGCGTCGCGGAATGCGGCCACCTCTGCTTCGCGAACAAGTGGTTCTTGAGTCATCGATAGGACCTCGAGCGAGCGTTGAGTTGTCTGAGCCTAGACGGTCTGACAGGTGGTAGAGGCTCTGGTTCGGCAGTTTTTCCCGCAAGTGCGAAACAGATCGGCAATACATTGTCGTGTACCGGAATCAATGCAGGGGCCGTGCCGGATTAGCGGTTCGCCGCACGCCGATGAAAAAATCTGGCGAAAGGTTGTTCAAAAATCCACCAGTCCCGGTATGATCGCGCGCCCTGATGCACACGCTGGTAACAACCGATGATGAAGCCCAACCTGATCGCCGCCGCGGAGATCGACCGACTCGATACCTGGGCAAAATATTCTGCCCCCATGTGCGGTTCGTGCATATCCAGCTGCTGCACCCTGCCGGTCGAGGTCAAGATCAAGGATCTGATCCGTATCGGCGTGGTCGATGAGTTCGAGATGGGTGATCCGCCGAAGAACATCGCCAAGCGCCTGCAAAAGGAAGGTCTGGTCGAGCGTTTTAACCAGAAGTCGGGAATCTTCACCCTCCAGCGCATGAGCAACAACGATTGCCTGTACCTGGATCGCAAGAGCCGTCTGTGCACTATTTATGAAAAGCGCCCGGATACCTGCCGCAACCACCCGAAAATCGGCCCGCGGCCAGGGTATTGCGCGTACAAGCCCAAGGAAGTGGTGCGCGAACAGAATTCGCGGTCGATCGAGCGGTTCTGATAGTTCCTGATTTTTTTGGCGGCTGATCGGCCGCCATCGCTGGCAAGCCAGCTCCCACAGTGATTGTTGTCGTACACAAATTTCATGTACGACTCAAATCGTGTGGGAGCTGGCTTGCCAGCGATGGGGCCAGCAAAACACCACACATATCCCGGACAAACAAAAACGCCCCCGGCCTTTCGACCGGGGGCGTTTTCGTCAAGCCGGGCTAAATGTTATGCCTTGGCTTTCTTGGCAGCGCGGGTACGCTCGCTTTCGTCCAGGATCTTCTTGCGAAGACGGATGGACTTAGGCGTCACTTCACACAGCTCGTCGTCCTGGATGAATTCCAGAGCCTGTTCCAGGGTGAAGCGAACAGGTGGAACCAGAGCGATGGTTTCGTCTTTACCCGAAGCACGCATGTTGTCGAGCTTCTTGCCCTTGGTAGGGTTAACGCCCAGGTCGTTGTCACGGCTGTTCAGACCAACGATCTGACCGTTGTAGATTTCCTGACCGTGTTCTACGAACAGCTTGCCACGTGCCTGCAGGGTTTCCAGGGAGTAGGTCAGCGCCTTGCCGGTTTCAACCGAAACCAGAACGCCGTTCTGACGACCGGACATGTCGCCGGACTTCATCACGTCGTAACGGTCGAAGATCGAAGTCAGGATGCCAGCACCGTTGGTCAGGGTCAGGAACTGGTTACGGAAACCGATCAGACCACGAGCAGGGATGTTGTATTCCAGACGTACACGGCCCTTGCCATCCGGCACCATGTTGGTCAGGTCGCCTTTACGCAGGCCCATCTCTTCCATCACCTTGCCCTGGGATTCTTCCGGCAGGTCGATGGTGACGTTTTCGAACGGTTCGTGCTTCACGCCGTCAACCAGACGGATGATCACTTCCGGACGGCCTACAGCCATTTCGAAGCCTTCGCGACGCATGGTTTCGATCAGTACCGAGAGGTGCAGTTCGCCACGGCCGGAAACCTTGAACTTGTCAGCCGAGTCGCCTTCTTCAACGCGCAGTGCAACGTTGTACAACAGCTCTTTGTCCAGACGTTCCTTGATGTTACGGGAAGTCACGAACTTGCCTTCTTTACCGCAGAATGGCGAGTCGTTTACCTGGAAGGTCATGGAAACGGTTGGCTCGTCGACGGTCAACGGCTTCATCGCTTCAACGGTGTCCGGGTGGCACAGGGTGTCGGAGATGAACAGCGAGTCCATACCGCTGATGCACACGATGTCGCCTGCAGCAGCTTCTTCAACGTCTACACGGTGCAGACCGTGGTGACCCATCAGCTTCAGGATACGACCGTTACGCTTCTTGCCGTCGGCGCCGATAGCAACAACCGGGGAGTTCGGCTTGATGCGACCACGAGCGATACGGCCAACACCGATAACACCCAGGAAGCTGTTGTAGTCCAGTGCGGAGATCTGCATCTGGAACGGACCGTCACGGTCAACAGCCGGCGCCGGTACGTTGTCGACGATCGACTGGTACAGCGGGGTCATGTCTTCAGCCATTTCGTTGTGGTCCAGACCGGCAATACCGTTCAGGGCCGAGGCGTAGACGACTTTGAAGTCCAGCTGTTCTTCGGTGGCACCCAGGTTGTCGAACAGATCGAAGATCTGGTCCAGAACCCAGTCCGGACGCGCGCCTGGACGGTCAACCTTGTTGATGCACACGATCGGACGCAGGCCGGCTTCGAAAGCCTTCTTGGTCACGAAACGGGTTTGCGGCATAGGGCCGTCTTGAGCGTCAACCAGCAGCAGAACGGAGTCAACCATCGACATTACGCGTTCAACTTCGCCGCCGAAGTCGGCGTGGCCCGGGGTGTCCACGATGTTGATGTGGTAGCCGTTCCAGTTGATGGCGGTGTTTTTCGCCAGAATGGTAATACCGCGCTCTTTTTCCTGGTCGTTGGAGTCCATCACGCGCTCGTCGTTGAGCTCGTTGCGCTCCAGAGTGCCGGATTGACGCAAGAGTTTGTCTACCAGGGTGGTCTTACCATGGTCAACGTGAGCAATGATGGCGATGTTGCGTAGATTTTCGATCACTTGTGTATCTCGATCAGAGGATTCGGTGCGCTGACAAGTCTTGGCAGCGATTTACAGTAGAGTCAGGCCTTGCCGTTACAGCTTGACGGCGGCGTCGGGGGGCCGGTGACGCAAGCCACAGGCAAACAGCCCCGGGCACTTAGCTCGGTCGATAAACGCGCACATTGGCATGCCCCTCACTGAGCAAATGGTGGGCATGCAGGCGACTCATCACGCCTTTGTCGCAATAAAGCAGGTACTGGCGAGTAGGGTCCAGTTCCTTGAAACGAGCGTTCAGTGCATAAAACGGCATCGTTTGTACCTCGATGCCAGCGAGATCCAGCGGGTCGTCTTCAGCGGCGTCCGGGTGACGGATATCGATGACGATCTGACCGGCCAGCGCTTCGCTGACTTCTTCAATTTGCAAATCCTGGCCCAATTCATCGATCACGCGATCGATCGGCACCAGTTTGGCGTTTTCGAGCGCTCGCTCGAGTACCGCCATATCGAATTCTTTCTCTTCATGCTCGACGCGATGGCGCTTGGCTGCGGTCTTCGGGTTGACCGAGATGACGCCGCAGTATTCCGGCATGTGCCGGGCGAAATCGGCGGTGCCGATTTCGTTGGCCAGATCGATGATGTCCTGCTTGTGGCTGGCGATGAGCGGTCGCAAGACGAGCTTGTCGGTCACGCAGTCGATCACGCTCAGGTTCGGCAATGTCTGGCTCGATACCTGGGAGATCGCCTCGCCGGTCACCAGCGCATCAATGTGCAGTCGATCGGCAATTTGGGACGAAGCGCGCAACATCATACGCTTCAATACTACGCCCATATGACTGTTATCGACTTTGCCGAGAATTTCTCCCAGCACTTCCTCGAACGGCACACTGACAAATAACACGCGTTGGGAGCTGCCGTACTTCTTCCAGATGAAATGCGCGACTTCCATGACGCCCAGTTCGTGGGCACGCCCGCCCAGATTAAAGAAGCAGAAGTGGGCCATCAGGCCGCGTCGCATGATCTGGTAAGCCGCAACGGTGGAGTCGAAGCCACCGGACATCAGCACCAGCGTCTGCTCCAACGCGCCCAGCGGATAACCGCCGATGCCGTTGTGCTGGCTGTGGATCACAAACAACCGTTGGTCGCGAACTTCGATGCGAACTTCGATTTCAGGCTTTTTCAGGTCGATTCCGGCGGCACCACACTGACGACGCAACTGGCTGCCGACGTATTTCTCGATGTCGATCGAGCTGAACGGGTGCTTGCCCGCGCGCTTGCAACGCACCGAAAAAATCTTCCCGGCCAGCGCATCGCCGTAGTGCTGCTTGCACTTTTCAACGATGTCGTCGAAATCCCCCAGCGGGTACTCGTCGATTTGCAGGAAGTGTGCGATGCCCGGCATGCAGCTCAGGCGCTCGCCCATCTCTTTCAGGGCCTTGGGGTCGCTGACGCGGGTTTCCAGCTCGAGGTTGTCCCACACGCCGTTCACCACCACAGCCGGGTCCAGATCGCGGAGCACGGCACGGATGTTCTTGGCCAATTGGCGGATGAAACGCATCCGTACCGGGCGGCTCTTGATGGTGATCTCGGGGAAGACTTTTACGATTAATTTCATGGAAACAGCGCGCGCAGGGCCTGCCGAAAAAGGGGGGCGCGGATTATAGCGGAAATTGCTCAAGGTTTAACCAGTTAATGTGCAGAAGGTTTTGCCCGCACCAAAAGAGGTCATTTTTAGCTTTAGGCGCCACATTGTAGGGCGATAATTTGTTCTTTCAGGCGCCTTGCACCTTTATAAGCGTGAATTTGGGGCAAAAAACCCATGGTGGGGCACTGGCATGCAATTTGCTCCCTTGTGAGGCAGGTTGCCTTGGCAGAGTATTCGCGCCGGCATCACAAACATTTAAGGGCATCCACTACCAGCCCTAAGCCACCCGGAGGACACTATGTCGAAGTCGGTTCAACTCATCAAAGATCATGACGTCAAGTGGATTGATCTGCGCTTCACAGACACCAAAGGCACTCAGCACCACGTGACCATGCCGGCTCGCGATGCGCTGGATGAAGACTTCTTCGAAGTCGGCAAGATGTTCGACGGCTCTTCCATCTCTGGCTGGAAAGGCATCGAAGCCTCCGACATGATCCTGATGCCGGACGACTCCACCGCCGTTCTCGACCCGTTCACCGAAGAGCCGACCCTGATCCTGGTCTGCGACATCATCGAACCTTCGAGCATGCAAGGCTACGATCGCGACCCACGTGCGATCGCCAAGCGCGCTGAAGAGCACCTGAAAGCCACCGGTATCGGCGACACCGTATTCGCCGGTCCAGAGCCAGAGTTCTTCATCTTCGACCAAGTGAAGTTCAAGTCCGACATTTCCGGCTCCATGTTCAAGATCTACTCCGAACAAGGTTCCTGGATGTCCGACCAGGACATCGAAGGCGGTAACAAGGGCCACCGTCCTGGCGTCAAAGGCGGCTACTTCCCGGTTCCACCGTTCGACCACGACCACGAAATCCGTACCTCCATGTGCAACGCACTGGAAGAAATGGGCCTGACCGTCGAAGTTCACCACCACGAAGTGGCAACTGCCGGCCAGAACGAAATCGGCGTCAAGTTCAACACCCTGGTGAAGAAAGCCGACGAAACCCAAACCCTGAAGTACGTTGTGCACAACGTTGCTGACGCCTACGGCCGTACCGCTACCTTCATGCCTAAGCCTCTGTACGGCGACAACGGCTCGGGCATGCACGTACACATGTCCATCTGGAAGGATGGCAAGAACACCTTCGCAGGCGAAGGCTATGCCGGTCTGTCCGACACCGCTCTGTACTTCATTGGCGGCATCATCAAGCACGGTAAGGCCCTGAACGGCTTCACCAACCCGGCGACCAACTCCTACAAGCGTCTGGTACCAGGTTTCGAAGCCCCGGTAATGCTGGCCTACTCGGCCCGTAACCGTTCCGCTTCGATCCGTATTCCTTACGTGTCGAGCCCTAAAGCCCGTCGTATCGAAGCACGCTTCCCGGATCCGGCTGCCAACCCGTACCTGGCTTTCGCAGCACTGCTGATGGCTGGCCTGGACGGCATCCAGAACAAGATCCACCCTGGCGATGCAGCTGACAAAAACCTGTACGACCTGCCGCCTGAAGAGGCGAAAGAGATCCCACAAGTTTGCGGCAGCCTGAAAGAAGCCCTGGAAGAGCTGGACAAAGGTCGTGCGTTCCTGACCAAAGGCGGCGTTTTCTCCGACGACTTCATCGACGCTTACATCGCTCTGAAAAGCGAAGAAGAAATCAAGGTCCGCACCTTCGTACACCCACTGGAATACGAGCTGTACTACAGCTGCTGATCCGGTAGCGCCTGCGCAAGCGGTGTGACTAAAAAGAGGCCTCCTTCGGGAGGCCTCTTTTTTTTGGTCATTTTCCGACAGCGGTTATCCCCTTCTCCTCGGACATTCACAGCATCGTCCGGCATCAATCCGCTCAAGTTGTTCGTAGCCTGCTCCGTCTTGCCCGAACTCAACGGATAAAACAATGAAGACCTACCTGCTGACTCCCCTGCTCGCCACCTTGACCACTGCATTGCTGGGCTGCAGCCCGGCATCGCAACCGGCAGGCATCGAACGGAAAATTCTCCTGCAAAGCAGCACCTCCTGGGACAACACCCCCTACACTCGCTACCCCGCAGCCGCCCCTGAACTGACACTGCTCAAACTCAAGATACCGGCCAACACTGAACTCGACTGGCATACTCATCCAATCCCCAACGCGGCCTACATTCTCGCGGGCGAGTTGACGGTTGAGGGCAAGGACAATGGCTTGGTCCAGCACTTCAAACAGGGCGAGGCGCTGGCTGAAATGGTCGACACCACGCATCGTGGAAAAACCGGTGACAAGCCGGTAGAACTCATTGTGTTCTATGCTGGCAGCCAAGGAATTCCATTGTCGGAGTAATTCTCGCTGCCCACAGGGAGGCTGAATGCGGCCACTTTTTATGCTTTTGCTGCTGCCTTTGGCTTTTCCCGTGGTGGCCCAGATCTACAAATACACCGATGCGGATGGCAATACCGCGTACAGCAATCAACCGCCCGACGGAGTACCGGCCCAGCCGGTCGAGCTGCCGCCACTCAACAGCGTTGTACCCCAGACAGCTCCGGGGTCAACCACGCCAACCAATACGGACGAACAATCGCGCAATGCCTACGAAGTACTGGAGCTGACCGGCCTGCCCACCACCGAAGCCCTGCGCGCGAACAACGGCACCTTCACCGTCAATGTGTTGGTCAAACCGCGATTGAAAGGCCCGCACCTGTTCAGACTGGTCCTGGATGACCAACCCTACGGTCAGCCCGGCAATGTGCCGATCCTGCAACTGGTGAACATCGACCGCGGCCTGCACAGCCTGGCGGTGCAAGTAATAGACGGGGAAACCGTGGTCCAGCAAAGTCCCAGTGTGACGTTTACCGTGCAACGGGTGCACAAGCCTTGAAGGGTTGGTTGCTGATCGGCCTGCTGTTGGCCTTGCCCGCTTCGGCGCAGGTGTTTACTTACATCGACGCCCAGGGCAATCGGGTCTTTACCGATCAGCCCAGACCCGGCAATGCCAAGCGTGTCCCGCTGGCAACCAGTAACCGAATGGCCGTCCCAGACTCCGCACCAGCGCGCAGCGCAAAGAATCCAGAGCAAAAACCTCTGTTCCACTATGACCTGCTGCGCATTCTGGTGCCGGAGCCCGATGCCACTGTACGCAGCACTGCTGGCGAAATCATCGTCAGTATCACCAGTGAGCCAGGCCTGCAAAAAGGCCATCGCTACCGCTTATTGCTCGATGGCCAACCCACGGCCGAGCCCGGTATCAGCCCGGTATTCCCGCTGACCAACATCGACCGCGGCACCCACCAGCTGTCCGTGGAGGTCCTCGACGAACACGGCCGAACCGTTGAACGTACCGCCAATCAGCCTTTCCACATGCAGCGCATGTCCCTGGCGCAAAAGCGCAAGGTCAAACCGTGCGCAATCGATGACTATGGCCAACGGCCGGAATGCCCGCTTGCCGAGAAGCCAGTCGAAGAAAAAAGTCCGTTTTTACGCTTCTTCTAAATTGGCTCAGGTTTGCGCACTATATTGGTGCGATTGGTTGCACCTTCGCCAAATTCCAACCCATTTTGGTTCGAAACTACTCGCCGAAGGTGGCAGAGCGCCACTCAATCGAGCGCCGAACGCCCATTTCGGGCGATCCGCGCTTCTTTTCGGAGCCTTGGTTTAGTTTTTGCATTTTCCTCGCGTCAGCGCTTTTTTCTTGCGCATGCTTTGCCCTAAAAGAGGTCCCGATGACCATTAGCGACGCACTCCACCGTTTGCTACTCGACAACCTCACCACCGCGACCATCCTGCTCGATGCCGAATTGCGCCTTGAGTACATGAACCCGGCGGCGGAAATGCTGCTGGCCATCAGCGGCCAGCGCAGCCATGGGCAGTTCATCAGCGAGTTGTTCACCGAATCCACCGAAGCGCTCAATTCGTTGCGTCAGGCCGTGCAGCAGGCGCACCCGTTCACCAAGCGCGAAGCGATGCTCACCGCCCTCACCGGCCAGACCCTGACGGTCGATTACGCGGTCACACCGATCCTCAGCAATGGCGATACGTTATTACTGCTCGAGGTACATCCCCGCGATCGCCTGCTGCGCATCACCAAGGAAGAGGCGCAACTGTCGAAGCAGGAAACCAGCAAGATGCTGGTGCGCGGCCTGGCCCACGAAATCAAGAATCCGCTGGGCGGCATTCGTGGCGCGGCGCAATTGCTGGCCCGCGAACTGCCGGAAGAAAGCCTGCGCGATTACACCAATGTGATCATCGAGGAAGCTGACCGCCTGCGAAACCTGGTCGATCGCATGCTCGGTTCCAACAAGCTGCCGTCGCTGGCCATGTGCAACGTCCACGAAGTACTGGAGCGCGTCTGCCATCTGGTCGAGGCCGAAAGCCAAGGTTGCATCACATTGGTGCGCGACTATGACCCAAGCATCCCTGACGTGCTGATTGACCGCGAACAAATGATCCAGGCCGTGCTGAACATTGTGCGTAACGCAATGCAGGCCATCAGTAGCCAGAACGAGCTGCGCCTGGGCCGCATCAGCCTGCGTACCCGTGCCATGCGTCAGTTCACCATCGGCCACGTGCGCCATCGCCTGGTGACCAAGATCGAAATCATCGACAACGGCCCGGGCATTCCTGCGGAACTCCAGGAAACCATTTTCTTCCCCATGGTCAGCGGCCGTCCGGACGGTACCGGGCTGGGCCTGGCCATTACCCAGAACATCATCAGCCAGCACCAGGGCCTGATCGAGTGTGACAGCCACCCCGGCCACACCACGTTCTCGATCTTTCTGCCACTGGAACAAGGAGCCACATCGACATGAGCCGTAGTGAAACCGTGTGGATCGTCGATGACGACCGTTCTATCCGTTGGGTCCTGGAAAAAGCCTTGCAACAGGAAGGCATGACCACGCAGAGCTTTGACAGCGCCGATGGCGTGATGAGCCGCCTGGCGCGCCAGCAGCCGGACGTGATCATCTCCGACATCCGCATGCCCGGCGCCAGTGGCCTGGACCTTCTGGCGCGGATTCGCGAACAGCACCCGCGGCTGCCAGTGATCATCATGACCGCGCACTCCGATCTGGACAGCGCTGTCGCGTCCTACCAGGGCGGTGCCTTCGAGTACCTGCCCAAGCCGTTCGATGTCGATGAAGCCGTCTCCCTGGTCAAGCGCGCCAACCAGCACGCACAGGAGCAACAAGGCCTGGAAGTCGCTCCGACCCTGACCCGCACCCCGGAAATCATCGGCGAAGCACCGGCGATGCAGGAAGTGTTTCGCGCCATCGGCCGCTTGAGCCACTCCAACATCACTGTGTTGATCAACGGCGAGTCGGGTACCGGCAAGGAACTGGTGGCCCACGCCCTGCATCGTCACAGCCCTCGTGCGGCATCGCCGTTCATTGCGCTGAACATGGCGGCGATCCCGAAAGACCTGATGGAGTCGGAACTGTTCGGCCATGAGAAAGGCGCGTTCACCGGCGCCGCCAACCTGCGTCGCGGCCGCTTCGAGCAGGCTGATGGCGGTACGCTGTTCCTCGATGAAATCGGCGACATGCCGGCCGACACCCAGACCCGCTTGCTGCGCGTACTGGCCGATGGCGAGTTCTATCGCGTTGGCGGTCATGTGCCGGTCAAGGTTGATGTGCGCATCATCGCCGCCACTCACCAGAATCTGGAAACCCTGGTGCACGCCGGGAAATTCCGTGAGGACTTGTTCCACCGCCTCAATGTAATCCGCATCCATATCCCGCGCCTGTCGGACCGCCGCGAAGACATCCCGACCCTGGCCAAGCACTTCCTCAGCCGTGCCGCGCAAGAACTTGCCGTGGAACCAAAGCTGCTCAAGAGCGAAACCGAGGAATACCTGAAGAATCTGCCGTGGCCGGGCAACGTGCGTCAGCTGGAGAACACTTGCCGCTGGATCACGGTCATGGCTTCGGGCCGCGAAGTGCATATCGGCGACCTGCCACCTGAGCTGCTGAGCCTGCCGCAGGATTCGGCGCCAGTGACCAACTGGGAGCAAGCACTGCGCCAGTGGGCCGACCAGGCATTGGCACGCGGTCAGTCGAGCCTGCTCGACAGCGCCGTTCCGGCCTTCGAGCGCATCATGATCGAAACAGCCCTCAAACACACCGCTGGCCGTCGCCGTGATGCCGCCGTATTGCTGGGTTGGGGGCGCAACACCCTGACTCGCAAAATCAAGGAATTGGGCATGAAGGTCGATGGCGGGGATGATGATGAGGGGGATGAGGGCTAGTTTCACCGCTTGATTTTCATCGCTCTTGAGCTCCATTCGCGGGCAAGCCTCGCTCCTACGGGATTACTGCCATTCAGGCCCCGTAGGAGCGAGGCTTGCCCGCGATGCTTTTAGGGGCCGGATGCACCGCCGCAATGCACCGTGAACCGCAATCGCGCACTGTGACCGCTCTGAAATCCAGTCTGCACTCGCAATCGAAGCCCTGCCGAAAAAACGCAAAAGCCCCGGATTACGGGGCTTTGCACATCACGACAGGGCTTTTTGTTTCAACTTATGAAAACCTGGCATGCCCCCTGCAATAGTCCATTCAGTGGTTCAGACCACTACCCAGTTTCGGGGACCTTGGTACAGGCAGGCTGGGGATTCCCCTCTTTACACCGGGCTCACACCGCACAAGCGACGAGCCCATCCCGTTTTGGGGTCCTTGGTACAGGCAGGCCGGGGATTCCCTCTTTACACCGGGTTCACGACGCCATGCGCGAACCCTCCCGTTTTGGGGACCTTGGTACAGGCAGGCCGGGGATTCCCTCTTTTATTGCTCCCGGAGATGGACCTCCAGCCGCCAGCGGTCATTGACCTCGCTACCGGCCCACTCACCCTGCAGGGGACGGGCCGCCACCACCGTCAGCAACAACCCCCCATCGCTCAACCGCACCCGCCAGTTCACGCTCTTGTCGTTAAGCTTGAGCTGACCTTGCTGCGCCTTGCCCTCGGCCTCGAACAACAACGCGACGCTGCCATCGACGATCTCGCCGTGGGTCTTGGGTTCGTTGTTGAACCACACCACCAGTGCGTCGCCCTTTACTTCGATTTGCTGCATGACGCTGGGGTCGGGCGTGGTCAGGCGACCGATCATCAGCCCCACCATCACCCCGACAATGGCCAGCGACATCATCACCCGCGGGAATAGTTTCGAACGCGAGTCGGCTTGCGGCGTAGAATGCCGCTCATCTTTACCTTCGGAGCCGTGCATGTTTCACGTCATCCTTTTCCAACCAGAAATTCCGCCGAATACCGGCAACGTTATCAGGCTGTGCGCCAACAGTGGCTGCCACCTGCATTTGATCGAGCCGCTGGGCTTCGAGATGGACGACAAGCGCCTGCGCCGGGCTGGCCTCGATTACCACGAGTATGCCACCCTGCAGCGCCACGCGGACCTTGCCAGCTGCCTGGAAAGCCTCGGTCATCCACGGGTGTACGCTTTTACCACCAAGGGCTCACGGCCATTTCACGATGCCAGTTTCGTCCCCGGTGATGCTTTTCTGTTCGGCCCGGAAAGCCGTGGCCTGCCCGCCGACGTGCTCGATGCCCTGCCCGCCGAACAGCGCTTGCGCCTGCCGATGCGTGAAGGCTGCCGCAGCCTGAACCTGTCGAATACCGTGGCGGTGGCGGTGTACGAAGCCTGGCGCCAGAACGACTTCAAATAAAGCAGAGACTGATCGTTCCCACGCTCCGCGTGGGTACGCCTCAAGGGACGCTCCGCGTCCAGTGACGCCGAGCGTCACGGGCTGCATTCCCACGCGGAGCGTGGGAACGATCATCTCCCGCCCAAGAAAAAAGCGCCTTTGATGGCGCTTTTTTCGTTAGTGCATCGAACGCTTACTGAACGGTCGGCGTCTCGCCCGCTGCCTGCATGCGTTGCAGCTCTTGCGCGTACAGCGCGTCGAAGTTCACCGGGGCCAGCATCAGCGCCGGGAACGAACCGCGGGTCACCAGGCTGTCCAGGGTTTCGCGAGCGTACGGGAACAGGATGTTCGGGCAGAACGCACCCAGGGTGTGGCTCATCGAAGCGTCGTCCAGGTTCTTGATCAGGAAGATACCGGCCTGTTGCACTTCGGCGATGAACGCCACTTCGTCACCGTTCTTCACGGTTACCGACAAGGTCAGTACGACTTCGTGAAAGTCGCTCTCCAGAGCCTTTTGACGGGTGTTCAGATCCAGACCGACACTCGGCTCCCACTGCTGGCGGAAAATCGCCGGGCTTTTCGGGGCTTCGAAGGACAAGTCACGTACGTAGATGCGCTGCAAGGAGAATTGCGGTGCGTTTTCTTCTTCGCTGGCTGCAGTGTTCTGTTGGTCAGTCATCTCAGATCCTTTCTGATCTTGGGCTTTTATAAGGTATGGAACTCAGGCCTTGAGCAGTGCGTCGAGCTTGCCGGCGCGCTCCAGGGCAAACAAATCGTCACAACCGCCGACGTGGGTGCTGCCGATCCAGATCTGCGGCACGGAGGTACGTCCGGCCTTCTGAGCCATTGCAGCACGCACCTGCGGCTTGCCATCGACCTTGATCTCTTCGAAGGCCACGCCTTTGTTCTCGAGCAGGTACTTGGCTCGGGAGCAATAAGGGCAGTAATCGCTGGAGTAGACGACGACGTTGCTCATATCACTTCACCAGCGGCAGATTGTCGGCTTTCCAGCTGGAAACGCCACCGGACAGCTTGGCGGCGGTGAAACCGGCTTTCATCAGCTCGCGAGCGTGGGTGCCCGCAGTCTGGCCCATGGCGTCGACCAGAATGATGGTCTTGGCCTTGTGCTTTTCCAGCTCGCCAACGCGAGCAGTCAGTTTGTCGTGCGGAATGTTCAACGCACCAACAATGTGACCGGCGGCAAAATCCTTCGCCGGACGAATGTCGATCACCACGCCCGCGTCTTTGTTGACCAGGCCGGTCAGTTCACCGGTGCTCAGGCTACGGCCGCCGCCCTGCATCTGATAAGCGATCAGCGCGGCCAGCAGTACGACGAAGATACCGACGAGAATGTAGTGGTTAGTGGCAAATTCAATCAGGTGAGCAACCATCGAAGGAGGTTCCAGGGCGTTAAAATGTCGGCCAGTATACACAGCCACTATGGTGGGCCAAACCCCGTCCGGCGGTGACGCGGCAGGAACTTCGCTTTAAACTGCGACTCCCTTTTTCCATCATCCCCTTTTACCTCAGCCACGAGTGGATTCCATGACTACCACGCCTAAACCTTTGGTCCTGATGATTCTCGACGGCTTCGGTCACAGCGACAACCCTGAATCCAACGCGATCTTTGCCGCGAAAAAGCCTGTGCTGGACCGCTTGTGGGCCACCGTACCGAACGGCCTGATCTCGGGCAGCGGCATGGACGTCGGCTTGCCGGATGGCCAGATGGGCAACTCCGAAGTCGGCCACATGAACCTCGGCGCCGGCCGCGTGGTGTATCAGGACTTCACGCGCGTTACCAAGTCGATCCGCGACGGCGAGTTCTTCGAGAACCCGACCATCTGCGCTGCCGTCGATAAAGCCGTCGCCGCCGGCAAAGCCGTGCACTTCATGGGTCTGCTGTCCGATGGCGGCGTTCACAGCCACCAGGACCATTTGGTGGCGATGGCTGAACTGGCCGCCAAGCGTGGCGCCGAAAAAATCTACCTGCACGCGTTCCTCGATGGCCGTGATACGCCACCGAAAAGCGCGCAGTCGTCGATCGAACTGCTCGACGCCACTTTCCAGGCGCTGGGCAAAGGTCGTATCGCCAGCCTCATCGGCCGCTATTTCGCGATGGACCGTGACAACCGTTGGGACCGCGTATCCCAGGCCTACAACCTGATTGTCGACGGTATTGGTGAATTCAACGCCGCCACCGCCCAGGAAGGCTTGCAAGCTGCGTATGAACGTGGCGAGAGCGACGAATTCGTCAAAGCCACCTCGATTGGCGAACCGGTAAAAGTCGAAGACGGCGATGCGGTGGTGTTCATGAACTTCCGCGCCGACCGTGCCCGCGAACTGACCCGCGTGTTCGTGGAAGACGATTTCAAGGAATTCGAACGCAGCCGCCAGCCAAAACTGGCCGGTTTTGTCATGCTGACCCAATACGCCGCCAGCATTCCTGCGCCATCGGCCTTCGCCGCGGGCAGCCTGGAAAACGTGCTGGGCGACTATTTGGCGAAAAACGGCAAGACCCAGCTGCGCATTGCTGAAACCGAGAAGTACGCGCACGTGACCTTCTTCTTCTCCGGCGGCCGCGAAGAACCGTTCCCGGGCGAAGAACGCATCCTGATTCCGTCGCCAAAAGTCGCCACTTACGACTTGCAGCCGGAAATGAGCGCACCCGAAGTCACTGACCGCATTGTCGATGCCATCGAAAACCAGCGCTACGACGTGATCGTCGTCAACTACGCCAACGGAGATATGGTTGGCCACAGCGGTGTGTTCGAAGCGGCGGTCAAAGCTGTCGAATGCCTGGACACTTGCGTCGGCCGAATCGTCGAGGCGCTGGAAAAGGTTGGCGGCGAAGCGCTGATCACCGCTGACCACGGCAACGTCGAGCAAATGTCCGACGCCTCCACCGGCCAGGCGCACACCGCACACACCACCGAACCGGTGCCGTTCATCTATGTCGGCAAGCGCGACCTCAAGGTCCGCGAAGGTGGTGTGCTGGCGGACGTGGCACCGACCATGCTCAAGCTGCTGGGCCTGGAAAAACCGGCGGAAATGACCGGGACTTCGATTCTCGTCTAATCATCATTAATACCTGTGGGAGCTGGCTTGCCAGCGATAGCAATCTGACAGCAAACATTCATGTTGTTGCCAGGCCGCCATCGCTGCGATGCGGCGACCCGACAAGCCAGCTCCCACAGTGGTTTCTGGTGGTTTTCAGGACTAATTTCCCGCACATCCCTCTCCAGTTATCACACAGCCCCAATTGGGCATTTTTTTTGCTGCCCATGGCGGGCATACTAGGCCGTCCCTTTCCCTGGTGTCGCCCGCCTCTATGCTTCGCGTCCTGATAGCCCTTGCTCTGACTTGCCTGCTCCAACCGGCCTTTGCTGACGAGCGCGCGCAAACCCAACAACAGTTGGACGCCACGCGTCAGGACATTGCCGAGCTGAAAAAGCTGCTGGGCAAGTTGCAGGAAGAAAAATCCGGGGTGCAAAAAGAACTCAAGGGCACCGAGACTGAAATGGGCAAGCTCGAGAAGCAGGTCGAGGCCCTGCAAAAAGAGCTGAAGAAAAGTGAAGCCGAGCTGCAGCGGCTCGATGCGGAGAAAAAAAAACTCCAGAGCGCGCGCACTGAACAACAGCGACTGATCGCCATCCAGGCCCGCGCGGCCTACCAGAACGGCCGACAGGAATATTTGAAGCTGCTGCTCAACCAGCAGAATCCCGAGAAATTCGCCCGCACCCTCACCTATTACGACTACCTGAGCCAGGCCCGCCTGGAACAGTTGAAGAGCTTCAACGAAACGCTGCGCCAACTGGCCAATGTCGAAAAAGACATCGACATGCAGCAAGCGCAACTGCTGGTACAGAAAAGCAGCCTCGACACCCAGCGCGACGAGCTGGACAAAGTCCGCCGAGAGCGCCAGCAAGTCCTGGCCAAGCTCAATGACGACGTGAAGGCCCGCGACCAGAAACTGGCGGCCCGCGAGCAGGATCAGGCAGATCTGTCTAAAGTCCTTAAAACCATTGAGGAAACCCTGGCTCGCCAGGCTCGTGAGGCAGAAGAAGCGCGACAAAAAGCGCTGATTGCCCAGCAGGAAGCCGAAAAAAAGCGCTTACGTGAGGCCCAGGCTCAAGCAGACGAGACTGACGCCCCACGCAAACCGGTTAAATCAACGCCTGGTGCGTTGGTCTCAAGCTCCGGCGAAACCTTTGGCGGTCCGTTTGCTTCAACTCGCGGCAAACTTCCGTGGCCTGTCGATGGTCGACTGTTGGCACGCTTCGGTGAAAGCCGTGGCGACGACGCCCGGACCAAGTGGGATGGCGTGATGATCGGCGCTTCCGCCGGCAGTACCGTGCATGCGGTGCATGGCGGTCGCGTGGTGTTCGCCGACTGGTTGCGCGGCGCAGGGTTGCTGGTCATTCTCGACCATGGCAACGGTTTTTTGAGTCTTTATGGTCACAACCAGACACTGCTCAAGTCTGCGGGTGACGTGGTAAAAGCCGGTGAATCCATCTCCACTGTAGGTAGCAGCGGCGGTCAAGACACACCGGCCTTGTATTTCGCGATTCGTCAGCAGGGTCACCCGAGTGACCCTGCACAATGGTGTCGCGCGCAAGGATAAGCGCGCCATCCAATTCAGGAGTTCGTTCGACATGCTGCATTTGTCCCGCCTTACCTCGCTGGCCCTGACGATCGCCCTGGTGATCGGCGCGCCTCTGGCGTTCGCCGCTCAACCGGCCCCGGCGGTTGCGCCTGCGGGCACTGCTGCGACCACCAAGGCGCCATTGCCGCTGGAAGAGTTGCGCACCTTTGCCGAGGTCATGGATCGGATCAAAGCCGCCTATGTCGACCCGATAGACGACAAGACCCTGCTGGAAAACGCCATCAAGGGCATGCTCAGCAACCTTGATCCACACTCGGCCTATCTCGGGCCTGAAGACTTCGCCGAGTTGCAGGAAAGCACCAGCGGCGAGTTCGGCGGCCTGGGCATCGAAGTCGGCGCCGAAGACGGATTCATCAAAGTGGTGTCGCCAATCGACGACACGCCGGCCTCCAAGGCGGGCATCCAGGCGGGCGATTTCATCGTCAAGATCAACGGCCAGCCAACCCGTGGCCAGAGCATGACCGAAGCCGTGGACAAGATGCGCGGCAAGATCGGCCAGAAAATCACCCTGACCCTGGTTCGCGACGGTGGCACGCCGTTCGACGTGACCCTGGCCCGCGCCATCATTCAAGTGAAGAGCGTGAAGAGCCAGTTGCTGGAATCGGGCTACGGCTACATCCGTATCACCCAGTTCCAGGTCAAGACCGGCGAAGAGGTCTCCAAAGCGCTGGCCAAGCTGCGCAAGGACAACGGCAAGAAGCTCAAAGGCATCATTCTCGACCTGCGCAACAATCCGGGCGGCGTGCTGCAGTCGGCGGTTGAAGTCGTCGACCACTTCATCACCAAAGGCCTGATCGTTTACACCAAAGGCCGGATCGCCAACTCCGAGCTGCGCTTCAACGCCACTGGCAAAGATGAAAGTGAAGCCGTGCCAATGGTTGTGCTGATCAATGGCGGCAGTGCCTCGGCCTCGGAAATTGTCGCCGGCGCCCTGCAGGACCAGAAGCGTGCGGTGGTCATGGGGACGCCAAGTTTCGGCAAAGGCTCGGTGCAAACCGTGCTGCCGTTGAACAACGACCGCGCTCTGAAAATCACCACGGCGCTGTATTACACGCCTAATGGCCGCTCGATCCAGGCCCAGGGCATCGTCCCGGACATCGAAGTGCGCAGAGCCAAGATTACCAACGAGCAGGATAGCGAGTACTTCAAGGAAGCCGATCTGCAAGGTCACCTGGGCAATGGTAACGGCGGCGCCGACAAGCCAAGCAGCTCCGGCGGCAAAACCAAGCCGATGCCGCAGGACGACGATTACCAGTTGGCCCAGGCCCTGAGCCTGCTCAAAGGGCTGAGCATTACGTCCGGCCGCTGAGATGCTTCTTCGGCTGACCCTGGCGCTGTTGTGCAGTCTGGCGTGCGTGGCTCACGCCACCCCCGCCGTTACCGCGCCGCAAAAAGCCTACCTGAGCTTGATCATCGACGACCTGGGGCAAAGCCTGCCCCGGGATCGCCGCGTGCTGGGCCTGCCCGGCCCGGTAACCGCAGCGATCATGCCCGATACCCCCCACGCCACCGAATTCGCCCGCGAAGCCCATCGCGCCGGCAAGATCGTCATTCTGCATATGCCGATGGACCCGGCCACAGGACCATTTGCCTGGCATCCCGATCTACCCATCGAGGAGCTTGAGAGACGCCTGAACGCTGCGTTCAAAAGGGTTCCCTACACCGCCGGCATCAACAATCACATGGGTAGCCGCATGACCGCGCAACCCGCCGCCATGGCCTGGTTGATGGCCGACCTGCAGCGTCGTCACAAATTTTTCGTCGACAGCCGCACCAGTGCGCAAACCGTGGCGGCGCAGCAAGCGCAGAAGATCGATCTGGCGAGCGTTTCTCGGGATGTGTTTCTGGATGATGAGCGCACTGAAGACGCTATTTTTGCCCAACTCCAGACAGCGATCAGCCTCGCACACCGACAGGGCTCGGCAGTGATGATCGGACATCCGTATCCGCAGACACTGGCAGTGCTGGAGCGAGAGCTGCCCAAGCTGAAGGCCCAGGGAATCGAGTGGATCGATATCCGGCAGATGATCAGCGTACGCGGTAATCGCGCCACGGCGGCGCATGGCAAGGACGGCCAGTACCGCCTGCCGACTTCACAGTAACCTGCAGATCCATTCCCGTTTCGCGATACATATATACATCTGCAGGTGCATTGGCCCGTGCCACGATAGCGCTCACCCTGAATTTCATCACCAAGGAATGGATATGAAATACCTCATGCTCTTTTGTTTCGCCGCCCTGGTTGTCCTGGCCAATCCTGCAGTACAGGCACGCGATCTCGGCGAGGGCGCCGTCAATGACTCGCCGTCAAGAGCGCTGCGCAACAGCGATAATTTTTATGAAATCTGGAGCGGTGTGGGACGACTCAGCCTCCAATCAGGCGAGACGTGCAGTGCCGTCCTATTGGATACGCGAAACAGGCAGGGTCGAGCCACCGGCCCTGCCTACTTGCTCACCAGCGGTCATTGCGTGTTTTTTAGATACGGTTCGGCGCGGACCGATTTGCCTTTGAGCGCCAGCGTCACTTTCCATTACTTTCATGACGTGCCACAGCGTAAGCGCCAGTACCCGATCCGAATTGCCTTGTGGAGCAGTCTGGTCGGGACCGATCTTGCCGTGCTGGAGATAGACGCGACATTGGCGTCGCTGATACAGGCCGGGGTCAACCCGCTCAAGCTCGCCTCACATCTGACTTACGAGAATCTGGATGTGCTCAACGTTGGCGCGCCGGGTGGTTTTACCGAAGCCGGGCTTCGTTTGAGTGCCTGCGCTGAACGAACCGCCGGAACATTCATCGATCACCCTGGGGTGTTCCCATTAGCCATGAAAAACAGCTGCGATCTACACGCTGGAAGCTCTGGCAGTCCGATGCTGAACAGACTCACCAATGAAATTACCGGCATCGTCAGTAAGGTCGCGATATCGCGAAATCATCCGGCGCAATCCGATTGTGAGCACTCTACGTCTTGTCAGGCCGCTCGATTCAACTACAGCTACAGCGCCAGCTTCCTGTACGCGTGCTTTATTGATGGCGTCTTCACCCTCGCGGCACCGAACTGTTCGTTGGAGCCGGTAGAGCTGACCGTCACGGAACCCTGGAAACTAAAATCACATGTCTATAAAACGCAAAATGCGAATGGGCAGGTGGTCTTGCCCAAGTGGGATTTCCGGTTCTCCCTCAAGGCGCCCTTCTATCGCTATAAAATGGTCCGTAACGCTCGGGATTGTCAGGTGCCTACTTTCTACAGTCCGGCCATCAGTACAGAAAATGCCTATATCAACAGTGGAATCGGCCCACAAAGCGGCGCGTACGCGCTCTGCATCATCGGGGTCGCCTCAGCCGATTCGAAGCTGACAAGGGGGGCTTTGAACAATGTGTTTACCAGTGCCGTGAACATAAGCACGACGCCGGGCACCCTGCCTGAAATGGCCTCGCAGTGAAAATTACAGATACTTCGACATGATCTCGTCAACTTTGCCTTCCTGGCGCATCTGATCCAGCGCGGCCTGCAGTTTGGCGACGGTTTCGTCCGGCACGTCCTTGTTCAAGGCCAGGTACAACTCGGCGCTGTTGAACCGCAACACAGTCTTGAGCCCGATCACGCCTTCCTGACGCGCCAGGTAGCGCCCGGCCGGATCACCGGTAGCCCATAGATCGATCTGGCCATTGACCAGTTTCTTCGCGTTGTCCTGATCGCGCAGGACCACCACAGGCTTCAAGCCTTGCTTGGCGAGCGTCGTGGCAATGGCGTCGCCCTTGTACGCACCGATTTTGTACTTTCGCGCATCGTCCAGGGATTGGAGGGTGATTTTGCTGTCAGCCTTGGCCAGCATGATCCAGTCGTCCGGGCCAATCGGCCCGACCCATTTGAAGAGCTTCTCGCGATCGGGTAACCGCGCCATCACGAATGCACCGTAACCGGGGTTTTCCAGAGCGAGTTTGTACACTCGCTCCCAGGGGAAACGCAGCGTCAGGCTGTAGGTAATATCGGCACGCTTGAATATTTCGCGGACGATGTCCGTGGCGATGCCATCAATGTTCTCGCCTTGGGCGAAATTCTTGCCGTTCTTCGCCATGTTGTACGGAGGGAAGTTTTCCGTCAGCAACACCATGTCGGTGTTGGGGTTGTCTGCGGCGTGTACCGCACTGACGAACAACAGGGAAGCACTGGCGAGGGCAAAACGAAGACGTTTGAGCATGTCTGGCTACCGAAATCCATGGCGTGCCCAAGAGTGCCTTGAGCCCGCCATGATGTCCACTGGCCTGTATGGGTTTGTTCAGCGCATCACGATTCCGCGATGAGCCATGTAGGCCTTGGCTTCCTGAACGGTGTATTCGCCGAAGTGGAAAATACTCGCCGCCAGGACTGCACTGGCGTGACCTTCGAGGATACCGTCGGCCAAATGCTGCAGGTTGCCAACGCCACCGGAAGCGATCACCGGAATGCCCAGGGCATCGCTGATGGCGCGGGTCACGCCAAGGTCGAAGCCGTTTTTCATGCCGTCCTGGTCCATGCTGGTCAGGAGGATTTCACCGGCTCCCAGGCCTTCCATCTTCTTTGCCCACTCGACAGCGTCAAGGCCGGTCGGCTTTCGACCGCCGTGGGTGAAGATTTCCCAGCGCGGGGTTTCGCCCGCAGCGGAAACTTTTTTCGCATCGATGGCAACGACAATGCACTGCGAGCCGAAATGCTGCGCCGCTTCGCCGACGAATTCAGGGTTGAACACCGCAGCGGTGTTGATCGAAACCTTGTCCGCACCGGCATTGAGCAAGTTGCGGATGTCCTGCACGGTGCGCACGCCACCGCCGACGGTCAGCGGAATGAACACCTGGCTGGCCATGCGCTCGACGGTATGCAGCGTGGTGTCGCGGCCGTCGACGCTGGCGGTGATATCGAGAAAGGTAATCTCGTCGGCACCCTGCTCGTCGTAGCGACGGGCGATTTCCACCGGGTCACCGGCGTCGCGGATGTTTTCGAATTTCACACCCTTGACCACCCGGCCGTTGTCCACGTCCAGGCAAGGGATGATGCGTTTGGCCAGCGCCATGGTCAGTCCTCAGCCTTTGTACGAGTCGCAGAAAGCTTGCGCTTCAGCGACGTCGAGGGTGCCTTCGTAGATCGCCCGGCCGGTGATCGCGCCGATGATGCCCGGCGCCTTGGCGTCGAGCAGGGTCTTGATGTCACCCAGATTGTGGATGCCACCGGAAGCGATGACCGGAATCGATGTGGCAGCAGCCAGCGCGGCGGTGAACGGTACGTTGCAGCCCTGCATCATGCCGTCTTTGGCGATGTCGGTATAAACGATGGCGGACACGCCGTCGGCTTCGAACTGCTTTGCCAGGTCGATCACCTGGATGGTGCTGATTTCAGCCCAACCGTCGGTAGCGACGAAACCGTCCTTGGCGTCCAGACCGACAATCACTTTGCCAGGGAAAGCGCGGCAGGCTTCGGCGACGAAGGCTGGATCTTTCACAGCCTTGGTGCCGATGATCACGTAGCTCACGCCAGCCTTGACGTAGTGCTCGATGGTTTCCAGGGAGCGGATACCGCCGCCGATCTGGATCGGCAGGTTCGGATAGCGCTTGGCGATCGCGGTGACCACTTCGCCGTTGACCGGTTGGCCTTCGAACGCGCCGTTCAGGTCGACCAGATGCAGACGACGGCAACCGCCCTCCACCCACTTGGCAGCCATGCTCACCGGGTCATCGGAGAACACTGTGGAATCTTCCATGCGGCCCTGGCGCAGGCGAACACAGGCACCGTCTTTAAGATCGATAGCGGGAATAATCAGCATCTGGCAAACCTTCAAATTCGAATGTTCAGCTTGGCTCGGAAATCAGTTTTTCTCGAGCGCCCACAGGTCGCTTTCGATGCTTTCGAACCTCTCTTTGAGATGCGTCTGCACATCGAAAATCGCCCTGTTGTAATAGTGCGGAGCAATTTCGCGGGTAAACAACTCAAGAATCTCAGCCGCCTCGAACGAGCCGAGGTCGAGTTCAAAGCGGTCTTCCATGAATCGCTTGATCTTGCTGTTGGCCTCGCTCTCCTGTTCGGGAGTGAGGGTCAGGATCGGCGGCCTGGATTTCTTGACAGCCATTTACCAGCGACCGTCCCACGCAGCGAAGTTCTGCAGCAATTGCAGGCCATGGGTATGGCTTTTCTCCGGGTGGAACTGCACGGCGAAACGCGAGCCATCGGCCAGCGCTGCGGCGAAATCGACGCCGTAATGACCACCACCGACCACCTGGCGCGCATTAGCCGCAGCGATGTAGTAGCTGTGCACGAAGTAGAAACGCGCCATGTCCGGAATGTCGTGCCACAGCGGGTGACTGACCTTCTGCTTCACTTCGTTCCAGCCCATGTGCGGGACTTTCAGGTGTTCGCCGTCTTCGTGCAGATCTTTGCCAAAGAACTTTACTGCGCCCGGAAACAGCCCGATGCAGTCGACACCGTCGTTCTCTTCGCTGGTGTCGAGCAAGGCTTGCATGCCGACGCAGATACCGAGGAAAGGCCGGTCCTGGCTGACCTCACGTACCAGCGAGTCGAACCCGAGGCGACGGATCTCCGCCATGCAATCGCGAATCGCACCGACGCCGGGGAAAACCACCCGGTCGGCTTCGCGAATCACGTTGGCATCGCTGGTGATCAACACCTTGCCGGCACCCACGTGCTCGAGGGCCTTGGCCACCGAGTGCAGGTTGCCCATGCCGTAATCGATAACCGCGACTGTCTGCATTACAGAACGCCCTTGGTCGATGGCATTTGCCCGGCCATACGGTCATCGAGCTCCACGGCCATGCGCAACGCACGGCCGAAAGCCTTGAACACGGTTTCGATCTGGTGGTGGGTGTTGTGCCCACGCAGATTGTCGATGTGCAGGGTGACGTTGGCGTGGTTGACGAAGCCCTGGAAGAACTCCTGGAACAGATCCACGTCGAAACCGCCGACGGTGGCGCGGGTATACGGAACGTGCATCTGCAGGCCGGGACGGCCGGAGAAGTCGATCACCACGCGCGACAGCGCTTCATCGAGCGGCACATAGGCGTGGCCGTAGCGACGGATGCCTTTCTTGTCGCCGATGGCTTTGGTAAATGCCTGGCCGAGGGTGATACCGACGTCTTCCACGGTGTGGTGGTCATCGATATGCAGGTCGCCCTTGCTGACAATATCCAGGTCGATCAGCCCGTGACGGGCGATCTGGTCCAGCATGTGCTCAAGAAAAGGAACACCGATATCGAATCGGGCCTTTCCGGTGCCATCGAGGTTGATCGAGGCTTTGATCTGGGTTTCCAGAGTGTCGCGCTCGACAGACGCCATACGTTCGGCCATCACCAGCTCCGCAAAATCATTGGGCGAAAAAGGCATCCATTATAGGCACGCGGGGCCGAAACAGAAACACGCGACGTGATATGGCTGACGGACAGAAGCCCCGGCTGTCGCGGGTAGACATGTCCATACAAGCACGACAGGCTACTGATCGCTCCCACGCTCTGCGTGGGAGTGCAGCCTTGGACGCTCCGCGTCCGCTTTGACTGTGACGCGGAGCGTCACGGGAGGCATTCCCACGCAGAGCGTGGGAACGATCAGAAACAACTGTAGGAGTGAGCCTGCTCGCGATAGGGCTCTCACATTCAACATTTCTGTCGACTGTCAGACCGGTATCGCGAGCAGAGCTCACTCCTACAGGGGTATTGCGTTTTTACTTAGTGGAACAGTACCGCCGTCTTCTGCAGGGTCACCCACACACCCCACGCCAACGGAATACCCACCGCCAGCCAGGCAGCAATTGCCAGAGGCTTGGTGCCCGGCGCCGCTTTCCACTCCAGCGACGTGCTGGCGTCAGCACCTTTGTCGTGGCCCAGCGCCTGTTCGGCAGCCAGTTCAGCGTCGGTCATGAAGTACTTGTCGGCCACCGGACGCACCAGCAGATTGCAGATGAAACCCAGCACCAGCAGGCCGGCAAGGATGTACAAGGTGATGTCGTAAGCTGCGGCACGTTCAACGCCGATGCTCAGCTGATACTCACGCAGGTAGTTCACCAGCACCGGACCCAACACACCCGCTGCTGCCCACGCGGTCAGCAAGCGACCGTGGATAGCACCGACCATTTGCGTACCGAACAGGTCCGCGAGATAAGCAGGAACGGTGGCAAAACCGCCGCCGTACATCGACAGGATGATGCAGAACGCGGCCACGAACAGCGCGACGTTGCCCAGGTGGCCAAGATTCGGAATCAATGCGTACAGCGCAAAGCCAAGGGCAAAGAACACGAAGTAGGTGTTTTTACGGCCCAGGTAGTCCGAGAACGATGCCCAGAAGAAGCGGCCACCGATGTTGAACAGGCTCAGCAAACCGGTGAAACCGGCGGCGATCGCGGCGATCGAAGCCAATTGACCTGCATCCAGCTGACCGAACGGCAGATCGTTGCCCAGCAATTTACCGCCGAACACTTCCTGCAGCAGTGGCGAAGCCATGCCGAGGATGCCGATACCTGCGGATACGTTCAGGCACAGCACCAGCCACACCAGACGGAATTGCGGGGTTTTCCATGCCACGTTCACGTGTACATGACGGTTGGTGATCATGGCGTTCGACGCTTTTTTCGCAGGCGCCGTCCAGCCTTCAGGCTTCCAGCCGGTTGGCGGCACGCGGTAGGACAGTGCGCCACCGATCATGAACACGAAGTAGATCGCGGCCATCGCCACGAAGCTCTGCCATACGCCAACGCCTTCTGGCGAGCCGAAGTGGCTCATCAGGGCAGTCGCCAACGGCGCTCCGACCATCGCACCACCGCCGAAGCCCATGATCGCCATGCCGGTCGCCATGCCGCGCTTGTCCGGGAACCACTTGATCAGGGTCGACACCGGCGAGAT